>DASRDJ010000151.1:0-13754 GCA_035652655.1 Terriglobales bacterium | reverse complement strand
CTCCGCCCCAACCCGTGACCGGTCACCTGTAACCCGCCATCTGATATCTTCTGGTGCTTTGATCTGCTCGCCAGAAAAGAGCGCTCATGACTGAGATGTCGCGTCCGGAACCGTCGCGGATGTACCGGTGGCTGGTGCTGGTGTTCATCAGCGCCGCGCAGGGCTTCAACTACTACATCTACGACAGCATCAATCCGCTGGAGCGGATCTTCATTGAGAAGCTTGGCTACTCGGGGACGATGTTCGGGTGGCTGAACTCGAGCTACAGCGTGGCGGCCGTCCTGACGCTGCTCATCGGCGGAATCATCATCGACCGCATTGGAACGAAAAAATCCCTTTTCATCTTTGCTGCGCTCTGCTTCCTGGGCGCCCTGCTCACGGCATGGCGCGGGAGTTTTGTGACCATGGTGGCGGGGCGCACCGTGCTGGGGCTGGGCGCCGAGTCGATGATTGTCGCGGTCACAACGGCGCTCGCAAAGTGGTTCAAGGGGAAGGAACTGAGTTTTGCCTTTGGCGTGAACCTGACCATCGCGCGTCTGGCGTCGGTGGCAGCCGACAATTCGCCGACCTGGGCGAAATCGAGTTTTTATCCGCAAGGTCCCACGGGAGAACCGAGTTGGCAAGGGCCACTGATGCTGGCCGTGGGTGCCGGGGTCTTGTGCGTACTCTGCTCAGCGATCTACTGGTATCTGGAGAGCGTGGCGGAATCGCGGTATCAGCTCGGCAAAGCGGGATCGATCGACAAGCTCGAGTTCAAGGGGATTCTCCGGTTCAACCTGTCGTACTGGTACGTGGTCGGTTTGTGCTTCACGTTCTACTCAGCCATCTTCCCGTTCCGTACATTCGCCATCGATTTCTTCACCAACAAAATTCTGGCCTACCAGGGCGGAGTGCATGCGTCGGAGGCGGCGCGCGTCGTCGGGTTGCAGCAGGCGGGCGTGCTGAACAGCCTGCTTCCCTTTTCGGCGATGATCGTGACGCCACTGTTCGGATTGCTGGCAGATAAGATCGGCAAGCGAGCACTACTCATGATGGCGGGATCGGTACTGCTGATGCCCGTCTATTTGATGATGGCGTACCTGCCGGCATCGAGCTATGTGACATTTGCGTTTCCATGGATTTCGCAAGGGCACCTTGCAATCGAGCACGCGACTTTGCCGCTGGTCTTGCTCATTACTATGGCCATGATGGGCACGGTGTTTTCGCTGATCCCGGCGGTGATGTGGCCATCGGTGGCGTATATCGTGGACGAATCCCGTCTGGGCACGGCATATGCCCTGATGACGCTGATCCAGCAGATCGGGTTCTTCATCATGAACCTGCTGATCGGCAAAGCTAACGACTATTCAGGGGCGGGACTGGACAACCCGCATGGCTACGCGCTCGGGATGTGGATTTTCTCGATCCTGGGCTTCGTCGGGCTGGCGTTGGCCATCTTGTTGAGGATCCGGGAGACTGGACCGCACGGTCACGGGTTGGAGACGATTACGACCAAGACGGGAGCGTAGCTGACGGTTGGTAGCTGTTGAGAGTTGGGGCTTTGGCTCTTGGCTTTGGTAGTTTGGGTCACAGGTCGCGGCCATAGCGCTCCTGGGTTTTGGGCTTATGGCACGAAAAAAGCAAACTCGGGGCTCACATCGTGTTAATTCGATAGACAGCTCCGGGTCAGGAGTCCGAGGTTGGCGGTCCTTGGTCGCTTAGAAGCTTGCCAGAAACTCCGTCCGCGGACCCGTGACCTGTCGCCTGTGGCCTGTTACGTCGGTCACTACCAAAATTGGAAGGCGGCGAAACCGTGTGAAAGCAACGGGATTTGTTATTCTGGATCAGCAAAATACGGGAATCAGGTATCCCAAAACCACCCGCAACCAGTACAACGTACAACTAGTTAGCCGCATCTCAACACATGCGGCCGGGAAAGGCGACTTGACCGAGCCACGACAACCGCAGGGGTTGGCGGAAGCACAGGCAATTGAGCGAGCCAAGCAGGGTGACGCGGAAGCGTTCGAGTTTCTCTATAACCTGCATAAGCGTCGCGTATATTCTCTGTGCTTGCGGATGACGGCGAATACCGCCGAAGCCGAGGATCTAACGCAAGAAGCGTTCCTGCAGTTGTTCCGCAAGATCGGAACGTTCCGTGGTGAGTCGGCGTTCTCGACCTGGCTGCATCGCATGGCAGTGAACGTTGTGCTGATGCACTTGCGGAAGAAGGGTCTGCCAGTAGTATCGCTCGAAGAGGCGACCGAAGGCGACGACGACACGCCGAAGAAAGATTTTGGGGCAGATGATCCTGTCCTGTCGGGTTCGGTAGATCGGTTGCGATTGCAGAATGCAGTCGACCGACTGCCACCCGGATACCGTTCGATTTTTGTGCTCCACGATGTGGAAGGGTACGAGCACAATGAGATCGCAACCATGGTGGGTTGCTCGATCGGCAACAGCAAGTCGCAGTTGCACAAGGCAAGAATGAAGTTGCGCGAGTTCCTGAAGACGAGCAGAGCCGAAAAGGCCGGATAGCCGTGGGGAACGGAAGCGCAGGCGGTACGGAAAGACTTGGGGAGAGAAGTATGAATTGTTCAGAGTTCCAACGTGAGTTGCCGGATTTCATGGAAGACGGCGGCAGCGCCGAGTTGCAGTCGCATCTGAAGACCTGCGGGGACTGCTCCGGTCTTGTTACCAGCCTGCAGAGCATCATTCATGAAGCGCAGTATCTACAGGCCACGGACGAGCCGAGTCCGCGGGTGTGGAATTCCCTCGAAATCATCTTGCGGCAGGAAAAGATCATCCGCGAACCGCGGGCTTCGCATTCTATTCTGCCATCGTTGCGGCAACGCTGGGGTATTGCTGCCTGGCTGGTTCCAGCCGCCGCGGCCGTATTGATCGCCGCCGGGATCATGACGATCCACCGTCCGAATGCCGGCACCGCCCAGCAACCGGTCGTCAAGACTCCGATCAAAACCGCATCAGACCAGAGCGATGAGCAGTTGCTGCAAGAAGTCTCAATGCGCGCGCCCATGATGCGGGCGGCTTACGAGAGCAACCTGAAGGACGTAAACAACTACATTCGGGATGCCCAAGAGTCCGTGAACGCCGATCCCAACGATGAGGAAGCGCAGCAGGCTCTGATGGACGCCTACGGGCAGAAATCGATGATTTACGAGATGGCTTTGGACCGTTCTCTGCAATAATAGGGATCGCGTTTCAGTCGATAGAGTCGCAAAGAGGGTAGGCACGAGGGATCTATGCAGCGCAGTCTGTACGCCACTGAGTTGACCATCGTCATCCTGATCAGCCTTGCGACGTTGGTGGTCGCCCAGAGCAAGAAGGAATATCGCTTCGAGGTCGGACCGAAGGCGAAGGTTTCTATTGTCAACCAATTTGGCGCAGTGTCGGTGAAGCCCTCGACCGGCAATTACGTACTGGTGAATGCGACGATCTATTCCGACAAAGTTGAAGTCGATCACACGCAGAACAAAAGCCGCGTGGATGTGCAATCGCATTTGCTATCGGGCGCGACGCCCGAAAATTCACGTGTAGATTATGAAGTCCTGATACCCGCGGATGCGAGCGTAGACATGGAATCAAGCACCGGGCCGCTGCACGCCGAAAGGCTTCACGGGGATGTAGAAGCGGAGGGTGCCAACGCTACGATCGATGTGCGCGACATCACGGGCAGCCACGTGCACGTGAAGACGATGGCCGGTCCGATTACCCTGACCAACATTCGTGACGGCCATGTCGAGATCGATTCAGTGAGCGGCGACGTAACACTCACTTCGGTGACCGGGCCGCTGGTGCGCGTGAGTTCGACAAGTGGGAAGATTCAGTACGACGGCGATTTCGGCTACGCCGGCGAGTACCGGTTCAACAGCCACTCCGGAAACATCGATGCCACCATTCCCGAGGATGCCTCGGTCGACGTCAAAGCACAATCGGTGCGCGGCCAGGTCCAGAGCGATCTTCGGCTTCAGCCCAAGGTGCATACTTCCTTCCTGGTAAAGGAAGGGAGTTCCTTCGCAGGTACCATCAACAAAGCGGCTTCCTCGGTATGGCTGCGAACCTTCAGTGGTAAAATCCACCTCAAGAAACGCTAAAAAATCTGTGCGTCACGCAGGAAAGAAGCCCGCGACACAAGCATGAGGGGCATGCCAGGTTCGCGCCAGGATGAAGGTGGGACTGCATCCGAGCGCAGGGTGCCAGCGCGGGCCGTTTTTCTTGTGGGCTTCATGGGCGCGGGCAAGACGAGCGTGGGACGGGCGTTGAGCCGCCGCCTCGGCTGGCGGTTTGAGGATCTTGATGACCGGATCCAGACGCGCGAGGGCCGAACCGTCCCCGAGATATTCCAGCAATCGGGCGAAGCGGGGTTTCGGGAAGCAGAGCGCGCGGCGCTGGCAGAGTTGCTCCAGCAGCAAAGCGGAGCGCCACTCATTGCCGCCCTGGGGGGCGGAGCGTTTGCCCAGGCAGAAATTGCTGCCCTGCTCGCTGAGGCCGAGGTGACGACGGTATTTCTGGACGCCTCGCCGGACGAACTATGGCGCCGATGTGGGACGGATGTAGTTGAGCGGCCTTTGCGACGCGAGGAAGCCGAGTTTCGCCGTCTGTATGACTTGCGCCGTCCGCGCTATCTGCACGCCACTCTTAGGGTGGAGACGAACGGCCGAGCTATTACAGAGATCGTCGATGAAATTGCAGGCATATTGAAGCTGGACCAGCGGGTTTCCAGCGAGGAGAAGTAATGTTGCAGTTTTCGAAGATAGTGACACTGGCAGTCGCGATGGCAGCAATAACGCCACTTATTGCCGCCGCGGTAGACAAGAAAGAAGCGAGCGGCCAGATGGTAGATTCGGGAGCGCTGGGCATTTTTTTGAACGGCAAGCGGATCGCGACCGAGACCTTCTCAATTCAGCAGAGCACGACCGGCAGCGTCATTTCCTCACAGTTCAAGACCGAGGAGGGAGCCGACAAGGCCGCTCAATCCTCTGAGCTGCAACTCGCTCCCAATGGAGACATCCGGAAATACGAATGGAAGGAACTCGCTCCGGGAAAGGCGCAAGCCACGGTTGCGCCCAGCAATGAGTACTTGATGGAACACATTACGGGCAGTGGCAGTGAAAAGCCCGAGGATCAGCCGTTCATGCTTCCGGCTTCCACCAGCGTGCTCGATGATTATGTTTTCATCCACCGCGAGGTTTTAATCTGGCGCTATCTGGCGACGGCCTGCAAGCGGGACAAGGGTGCAGTGCAGTGTCCAGCCAACCAGAAAACCCAGTTTGGGGCTATCAATCCGCACCAGCGTTCTTCCCTTCCCTTGAGCGTGGAATTTCAGGGGCGCGACAAAGTGGGCATCCGCGGCACCGAGCAGGAAATGAATAAATTCGTGTTGCACAGCGAGGGTGGCGACTGGGTGATGTGGCTCGACGATCAGTTCAAGCTGCAGCGGATTCTTGTGGCCGCCGACAGCACAGAAGTGGTCAGAGATTAAGAAAGACTTCGCCCGCCTGACGGGCGCAAGCATCGAAGCTGGAAACGGGGCAGCCGGCCTGACATGGTTCTCATCGATACACGAACGTCGCGCGTGCTGTTCACGGCGCTGCTGTTCGCGCTGGGCCTGGGATTTCTCTACGTCATCCGCGGGACGTTGATCGTTTTTCTGTTCGCAGTTTTCTTTGCTTACCTGATGGAGCCGGCCGTCTCACGGCTGGAAAACGTGCTGCGCGGCCGGGGACGCGCGATCGCACTCATTTACCTGCTGCTACTGGGTGGAGTAGTTTTGTTCTTTGTCTCGGTAGGACCGCGAATTGGTCACGAGGCAGCGCGTTTCGGACAGTCCTTGCCCGATCTTCTCAACCGGGTGAGCTCGGGAGCCATTGCGCACGACATCGGGCAGGAGCACGGCTGGAGCAGCACTACCCAGGAAAAACTCCGAGATATCCTCCTGAGAAATTCCGACGACATCAAGAAATATGCGGAACGCTTCGGCTTGCGTGCGGCTGCGACTGCGAAGAATGCTTGGCTGGTTTTTCTTGTGCCTTTGCTGGCGATTTTCTTCCTGAAAGACGGCCGGGTCTTCAGTGATGTAGCCCTGTCCGTGGTGCAATCGCGACCGCAGAGGGAGTTTCTGCAGGCGGTGATCAACGACCTGAATCAGATGCTGGCGCAGTTCATCCGCGCGCAACTGACGCTGGCAGCGTTTTCGCTCATCGTGTATGCAACTTTCATGGGGTTGATGCGCGCTCCGTATTCCCTGGTGCTGGGCACGGCCGGGGGTGTGATGGAATTTATTCCGGTGGTCGGCCCGCTGGTGGCAGGGCTCGTCATTCTGAGCGTCGCTATCCTGATGAACTATGCTTACTGGCCGGTGCTGCTTCTGTTCCTGGTCGTGTGGCGCGTTGTGCAGGATTATGTGATCTCACCAAGAGTGATGGGCAAGAGCATGGAACTGCACCCGCTGGCGGCAATCTTCGGAGTCATGGCGGGTGGCGAAATCGCTGGCGTGTTGGGCGTGTATCTGTCTATCCCAGTGATGGCGAGTTTGCGAATCGTGTGGCGTCGCGGTCGGATTTATGTCGAGAAGAAGCGGTTTGGACCGCTTAACGAGTACACGTTTGGAAGCGAGATTCAGCCGCGACGATAAGATCGATTTTAAGAGTTTTTATTTTAGATTTTAGTCTTGAAATCAGTCGTCGCAAGCTTTGGCGCGAAATCTGCAATCTGACACCTTCAATCTGAAATCCGCTTTTCCCCTGTGATGTAAAATTCAAAACAATCTATGTCAAACAAGATCCCTGTTGGAATTCTGGGCGCGACCGGCATCGTCGGACAGCGCTTTGTCCAGATGCTGGAGCACCATCCGTGGTTTGAGGTGGCGTGGCTGGCTGCCTCCGATCGATCAGAGGGGCGTGCTTACGCCGACGCGGCACGCTGGCGATTGAAAACAGCGATTCCCGACCGCGTTGCCAAAATGAAAGTCTCACCCGCCAAGCCTGAGGGCGCTCCGAAAGTGATTTTCGCCGCGCTGGACGCCAGCATTGCGGCCGAAATGGAGCCTGCGTTTGCGGCTGCGGGTTGTGCGGTGGTTTCGAATTCCAGCGCGCTGCGCATGGCGAAGGATGTGCCGCTGGTGATCCCGGAAGTCAATGCGGGACACGTCAAGCTCATTGAGTCGCAGGCGTGGCGGAAGAAATCCGGTGGATTCGTTGTGACGAATCCAAATTGCTCGGCCATCGGCCTGGTTCTGGCGCTGGCTCCGCTCGACCACCAGTTCGGACTCGAAACCGTGATGGCGGTCACCATGCAAGCCGTGAGCGGCGCAGGCTATCCCGGAGTGGCCTCGCTCGACATTCTCGGCAACGTCATCCCCTACATCGCAAAAGAAGAAGAGAAGATGGAGGAGGAGACTCTGAAGCTTCTCGGAAGACTGAATGGGGCGGGCGTGGTGCCGGGCGATTTTGCGATGAGTGCGCAGTGCAACCGGGTGGCGGTGGAGGATGGGCACACGGAGTCGATTTCCGTGCGACTGAAGAAGAAAGCGCAGCCGGAGGAAATCATCGCCGCGTGGAACTCGTACACGGCGGAGCCGCAAAAGCTTCGGTTGCCGAGCGCTCCTGATCAACCTGTCGTGTACCTGGAGGCAAATGACCGGCCGCAACCGCGCTTTGATGCGGACCGTGGGGCGGGCATGACGACCACCGTTGGACGACTGCGTCCGTGCAAGGTGCTGGACTGGAAATTCACGGTGTTATCGCACAATACGATTCGCGGGGCCGCTGGGGCGGCGCTGCTGAATGCGGAATTGCTGAAGGCGCAGGGATATCTGGGGTGAGATGCCGCGGTGGACTGGAGTGCCGCTGGGTTGACGCTAAGGGCGAGGGCGGGACGCCCTCGCGACTGCCGGCGAGACGCCGGCGCTACGGTCGCGAGCGCTGCTTCAGGCGGCGCCTTCCTTCTATGCGAGAACTCCTCTCATGATCGTTATGAAATTCGGCGGGACCTCGGTGGAGGATGCCAAGGCGATCGACCGCACAGCGTCGATCGTCAAAGGGCGCGCCGCGCGCAAGCCCGTCGTGGTCGTCAGCGCGATGGCCAAAGTGACCGATACGCTGCTCAAAATGGCGCAGGCCGCCGGGAGCGGTGATCGGGAGACTGCACTGGGACTGTCTCGCGGGTTGCGGGAACGCCACTACAACACTGCCGGCGAGTTACTCGGTACGGGGGTCTTCACCCGCTTTCACAGCGAGTTGGAAGGCGAATTCGATGCGCTCGACGAGCTGCTGCGGGGAATTGCAGCTGTCGGGGAGTTGACGCCGCGCACGACAGATCACGTTGCCGCTTATGGCGAGCTACTCTCGAGCAAGATCGTTAGCGAGGCATTTGCAGTTCGCGGTTTGAATGCGACGTTGGTCGATTCGCGCGCATGCATTGTGACCGACGCGACGCACACGCGTGCCGTGCCTGTATTTGACGACACCAATGAACGGCTCACGCTCAAGTTGAAGCCTCTGCTGGATGGTGGGCGGGTTCCCGTGATGGGTGGCTTCATCGGGTCAACGCGCAGCGGGGTGACTACAACCATCGGGCGCGGTGGGTCGGATTTTTCGGCCGCGATCGTGGGTGCTGCGCTGAACGCCGAAGCCATCGAAATCTGGACCGATGTCGATGGGATGATGACCACCGATCCCAATCTGTGTCCCGATGCGCACCGCATTCGCGTGATCAGCTTTGATGAGGCGGCTGAGCTTGCTTACTTCGGGGCGAAGGTGCTGCATCCGGCTACCGTGCTGCCGGCGATCCAGAAGAACATTCCGGTGTTCATCCTGAATTCGCGGAATCCCTCGTGCGAAGGAACGAAGATTACAGCGCGCGCGCCACACTGCAAGAATATCTTCAAAGCCATTGCCGCCAAGAAGCGCATTACGATTGTGAATGTGGCTGCACCGCGAATGCTGCTGGCGCACGGATTTCTGCGGGCGATTTTCGAGGCCTTCGACCGGCACAAGGTTGCGGTGGATGTGGTCTCGACGTCGGAGGTCAGCGTTTCACTGACAGTGGATTCGAACGAGGCTATCCCGGCGCTGGCGGCCGACCTTGCGAAACTTGCGGACGTAAAGTATGAAGGACGCAAAGCGATAGTTTGCCTGGTGGGAGAAAATCTGCGCGAGACTCCTGGAGTGGCGGCGCGGGTGTTCGGCGAATTGTCGGACCTGAAGGTGCGGATGATCTCGCAAGGGGCGTCGGAGATCAATCTCACTTTCGTGGTGGAAGAAGAAGATGTGCCTGGGGTCATCCGGCGGCTGCACTCTTCTTTCTTTGCGGAGTTGGACGCTGAGGTTTTTGCTTAACCCGGTTTAAAAAGCCTTCAACCGCCAAGGGCGCGAAGAAGGGCCGCCAAGGACGCTAAGAAGTTCTCTTCGAGTGCACTCATGAACTTTTTGATACTTGGACGCGGTAAGACTGGAGCGCTGGTGGCGCAATGCGCGAAAGAGCGACATCACCATGTTCGCGTGTTGGGTGCTGATGAAAACCGGGGGGGCAAGGCACTTACGCCGGATCTGTTGCGCGATGTGAATGCCGTCATCGACTTCACAGCTCCGACCTCCGTGATGGACAACATCCAGGCCTGCCTCCGCGAGAAGAAAAATATGGTGGTTGGCACAACGGGATGGCATGCGCACGCACGCCCGGTGCGCGACGAGGTGGAAAAGGCGGGCATCGGATTTTTGCACGGCGCCAATTTTTCTGTCGGCGTGAACCTCTTCTTTGAGGCGGTTCGATCTGCTTCCGGGGCTCTGAAACATGGGTACTCTGGACAAATCTTTGAACGGCATCACCAGCATAAGAAGGATGCGCCTTCGGGTACCAGCCTGGTGCTGCAGCGAATAATTAAAGAAGCATCTGGTATGGAATTGGAGATAACGTCTTTCCGCGAGGGCGACGTGGTAGGACTGCACGAAGTGATCTTCGACTCTCCGAACGACCGCATTTATCTCTGCCACGATGCCAAATCGCGCTACGGGTACGCCGAGGGCGCGGTGCTTGGTGCGGAATGGATCAGTGGCAAGAGCGGATTCTACGACTTCAAAGACATGTGGCGCGAGCTTTAATCCAGACCACTCGCCTTCGTCAGACAACCCCTTACTCGCTCGCAGGCATCTCGTGAGCCGATAGATCGATTTTCCTCGTGCACACCTCTGGAGTTATCCTAGGCAATATGGAACTGCGTGGATGCGGTACGGCGCTCGTCACACCATTTCAGCAGGACGGGTCCATCGATGACGCGGCCCTACGCAATCTGGTGACGTGGCAGGTGGAGTCGGGCATTGATTTTTTGATTCCCTGCGGGACGACGGGCGAAACCCCGACGCTATCGCGCGACGAGTGGTTGCGGGTGATCGATACGACCATTGAAGTTGTGGCCGGGCGCGTGCCGGTGGTGGCGGGTGCGACGTCGAACTCTACACACGAAGCAGTGGAGAAAGCGCGGGAAGTTGCGTCTCGACCGGGAGTGAACGCGATCCTCACCGCCTCTCCCTACTACAACAAGCCTACTCAGGAAGGTCAGTACCGGCACTTCAAGGCGATCGCCGAGGCGGTGCAAAAGCCGCTGATCCTTTACAACGTGCCCGGACGTACAAGCGCCAACATCGAACCGGGAACATTGGCGCGACTTGCTGAAGTGCCCAATATCGCCGGCGTGAAAGAGGCCAGCGGAAATATCTCGCAGATCGCTGAAGTGCTGAATGCAGTGCCGGAGAGCTTTCTTGTTTTCTCCGGGGACGATGCCCTTACGCTTCCCGTGATTGCTCTGGGAGGAGTTGGGATTATTTCCGTCGCGTCGAATGAGATTCCGGCCGAGATGACGGCGTTGAGCCGGGCTGCGCTGAACAACGACTGGACTTCTGCGCGCAGCATTCATCGGAAATATTTGCCCCTCATGCAGGCCAATTTCATTGAGTCGAACCCCCTGCCCGTGAAGGCGGCGTTGGCCATGATGGGGAAGATTGAGGAAGTGTACCGTCTGCCGCTGCTGCCCATGCGGCGCGATACCCGATCAAAGCTTCAGAAGATCGCGACCGAAGTCGGACTGATTTCGAAACCGGCGGCGCCATCTCCGGATGCGGCGGAGTTCTTCGTGTACGAAAACTGGCTGGCAGGACCGCACAAGATCGTGCTGCATCGCTCGACTTGTGGGCAGTGCAATCATGGGAAAGGGCGTCCTGCCGGACATGACGCGAATCACGCGAAGTGGCATGGTCCGTATGGGACGCTGGCGGAGGCGCGAGCCGTCGCCCACGATATGCAGGGGATTTTGATCCGTAGCGAGTGCAAGTGTATTTAGTCGTCAGTCGCTAGTCTCCAGCACAGGTATGGGCGTGCCGCGGTTTGCCAGTGCCGAGCTTCCGTCAGCTGTGGCCATCAGCCAAGGACTTCTTCCTCTTTCCTGAACGGTATACTGCTCGCGCATGAAATCTCTTCAGACTTCGATCGAACGGCTTTCTTCCTTAGGAGAAGTTGAGCACAAGCCCGAGGCGCGCGAGACCTTTCTTGAGTTTCGCGATGCGCTGACCCAGGGCAAGGTGCGCGCCGCTGAAAGGAAAGACGGGCGCTGGATCGTCAATACGTGGGTGAAGCAAGGCATCTTGCTGGGATTTCGTCTGGGCGTGCTCACCGACATGGGCGATGGATCGCTGGCGTTCGTTGACAAGGACACTTTCCCTGCCCGGCGATTCTCAGTTGCAGACCGCGTGCGTGTGGTGCCTGGCGGGTCATCCGTGCGCGTGGGCGCTTACGTGGCTGCGTCCGTGATCTGCATGCCGCCCATGTTCATCAACGTGGGTGCCTACGTGGATGAAGGGACGATGGTCGACTCCCATGCGTTGGTGGGATCGTGCGCGCAGGTTGGCAAACGTGTGCATCTGAGTGCGGCGGCGCAAATCGGAGGCGTGCTTGAGCCGGTAAATGCAGCACCCGTCATCATTGAGGACGATGTGCTGGTCGGGGGAAATTGCGGCGTTTACGAAGGGACGCTCGTGCGAGCGCGGGCGGTGCTCGGCGCCGGCACGGTCTTGACCCGGTCGACGCCGCTGTACGACCTGGTACGCGAGGAAGTGTATCGAGCCTCCGGGGATAAGCCACTCGAGGTTCCGGAGAATGCCGTGGTAGTGCCGGGGGCGCGCGCGGTGAAGAAGGGTCCGAAGTGGAATTTGTCGTTGTATACACCGGTTATCGTGAAATATCGCGATGAGAAAACGGATCGCGGAATCGAGTTGGAGGAGTGGCTGCGGTAGTGGGCGTCGTGTTTCGAGCGGAAAAAGCAAACCTCAGGGTCTGAAGCCCCTGGTCTTCGGCGATTTGATTGGCACGGCTGAAGCCGTGGCCTTCCCGTCCTTGCTCGAGCCTACAAATGATGCTCGCTGGCCCGTCCCGAACGGCGTTCCGGGACTTAGATCGCTTTCAACGTGAGTTCCATCGCTCCTTGGCTACCCGTGCCCTTCAACGTGACTTTGACATCCGCTAGGCCGGACACGATCGCATCAGCTTCGCGCAGGGCCGCTACCGGGTAGGTAGTCGGGAGCGAGATGACCTTCATGCCAGCGCCGTGGGCGGAGCGAATTCCGGCTGGCGCGTCTTCAAAGACGACACACTGTGCAGGATCGGTTTTCAGCAGTTCTGCGCCGAGGCGGTAGGGCTCGGGATCGGGCTTGCCGTTCGATACGTCGTCGGCCGTGACCATGATGTCCGGAACCGGGATGCCGAATTTCTGCATCCGGTTCACGGCTAGAAAGCGTGTGCCGGAAGTGACCACACCCCAGCGACCTCGAGGAATCGAACCCAGCAGCGCGAGAGCGCCCGGGATCTGGACGATTCCATCGGCGGCCGCTTCGCGGTCTTCGATTTTCTTGGTCTCGGCGACGGCGTCCAGATGCGGAGCGACGCGCTGAATCACTTCGACAGTACGCACTCCGTGTGCGGCTTCCATCACGTACTCGGGATCGAGCCCATTTTCGCGCGCCCAGCGCGAGTATTGCTCAGCAACGACGCGGGTGGAATCCAGCAGAACGCCGTCAAGGTCGAAGAGGATGGCGGAGCAGGTAAACGAGGGCATAGTAAACAAACAGACTACACGATCCGCCTACAGCAGAGTTTCCATTGGATCGCGCGGAAAGTTATCAGTGCAGAAATTCTAAGGCGCGCTCACTGCGCTAGCGGCAAAAGATAATCCGGATTCTGCTGGAACGCACCGCCCAGCACCTGGCGATCGACATCGCGCATGTCCCAGAACGTTACGGAAGTGGGCGTAATCTGGAGAGTGATGTCGTCCCAAGCCGCAAACACATTCCCTACTCTAGGGTCAGCGAGCGCGGGCGCGCTGAGATATTTGCGGTGAACTTGCAAGTTGCAGCTCAAGGAATCTGCGTTGCTGAAGATCCGAACGCTTCCAGCAATATTGACTCCCCGGGAAGCCAGTGGATCGCGCGCATCGATCATGATCGAGGCTTTCGGCCGTGCCTGCAGGTTGCGGGCCTTGCGGCTGCGCGAAGAGGTAGCAACATTGATGTGGTTTCCATCGAAGTGATACCAGACAGCCACCACATGCACGGACCCATCAGGATTCGTGGTTGCAAGAGATGCAATATATCGACCATCTAACAATTCGCGAATCAGCGTATCGGAAATCGGAGCCATGAGAAGCGATCCTCCGAGGAAATAACCCAACCCTTTCGCGGGCAATACGTATCGTAGCGCGATTCATTTGGCGG
>DASRDJ010000150.1:0-28964 GCA_035652655.1 Terriglobales bacterium | reverse complement strand
TACCTTGTGGGGGCGGGCGTCGCCGGACTCGTCAGCTGGCTGAACCGTATCGTCGAATGGCAGACCTCGCTGCTGATTCTGCCCGCGGTCTACCTGATCTACCGGTCGTACCGCCTCTATCTGGCAAAGCTCGAAGACGAGAAAGGTCACGTCGAAGAGATGGCCAATCTCCACATGCGAACGATCGAAGCCCTGGCACTGGCCATCGAAGCCAAGGACCACACCACTCACGATCACCTGCAACGCGTGCGTGTGTATGCCATTGAAGTCGCGAAAGAGCTGCGCGTGAGCGCTGAGGAAATGGAAGCACTCCAGGCAGCAGCCTTGCTGCACGACATCGGCAAGCTGGCCGTGCCCGAGCACATCATTTCGAAGCCCGGGCGCCTGACCCCGGAAGAATTCGAGAAGATGAAGATTCACCCCGTGGTAGGCGCCGAAATTCTGGAGCGCGTGCGCTTCCCTTACCCGGTGGTGCCAATTGTCCGCGCACACCACGAAAAGTACGACGGCAGCGGCTATCCCTACGGACTGAAGGGCGATGAGATTCCGGTCGGCGCCCGCATCTTGAGCGCGGTAGATTTCCTCGACGCTCTTGCCTCGGACCGCCAGTACCGCCGCGCCATGAAGCTCGACGAAGTGATGGATCGGCTCAAGAGCGAATCGGGGCGCTCGTTCGATCCGCGCGTAGTGGACGTGCTGCGCCGGCGCTATCGTGACCTTGAGCAACTGGTGGCGCAGCGCTCAGAATCGGTGAAGTGGTCGAAACTCTCAACCGACTTGATCGTCGAGCGCGGGGTTGCGCCGGCCGCTGGATTTGCGGAAACCGGAGTTAAAGAGAATCAGGAAGCTACGTTCCTTGCGTCCATCGCCGCCGCGCGGCAGGAAGCGCAGATGCTGTTCGAACTCAGCCAGGACCTGGGCGCCTCGCTCAGCCTCGACGAAACGCTCTCTGTCTTCTCCGTGAAGTTGAAGCGGTTGGTGCCTTACGACTCGATCACCATCTACGTGCGACACGATGACACTCTTTACCCGCAGCATGTCAGCGGCGACAACTTCCGTTTGTTTGAGTCGTTGCGTATACCGTTGGGGCAGGGATTGTCCGGGTGGGTCGCACAGAACCGCAAACCCATCATCAACGGTAACCCATCGGTCGAACCCGGCTACCTGAACGATCCCACAAAATTCAGCACGCTCCGCTCAGCACTGGCCTTGCCGCTCGAAGGCCTGAGCGGCGTGGTGGGTGTGCTAGCCCTCTACCAGTCGAAACCCGACGCCTTTACGACCGACCACCTCCGTATTCTGCTGGCAGTCACGTCGAAGATGGCGCTCGCGATCGAGAACGCCCTGAAGTACCAGCAGGCGGAGAACTCGGCGACCACCGACTTCCTCACTGACCTGCCCAACGCCCGCTCGCTCTTCCTCGAACTCGACCGCGAACTGGCGCGCTGCAAGCGTAAAGAGACCTCGCTGACCGTGATGGTGTGCGACATGGACGGGTTCAAGCAGATCAATGACCGCTTCGGCCACCTCGAGGGCAACCGCGTTCTGCGCATGTTCGCGCAGGCGCTGAAGCAGTCCTGCCGCGAGTACGACTACGTGGCCCGTATGGGTGGCGATGAATTTGTCGTCATCGCGCCGGGGCTGGAAGCGGAGTCCGCCGTCAAGAAAGCCGACCAGTTGCGCGAGCTCGCCCGCCAAGTCGGTCAGGAAATTTGCCAGGAAGACATTCTCTCGCTCAGCGTGGGCCGGTCGATGTATCCGGAAGACGGGCTCGATGCCGAAGAATTGCTCGCCGAAGCCGACCGGCGCATGTACATGGAAAAGCAGCAACAGCCGAGCCGCAAGAATCGCCGACTGTATCCGCGCATGAAGGGCCGCATCACCATCGAGTTCCGCCCCGAAGGCAGCGACATCCCGGTGCTCGGCAACCTCACCAACATCAGTCTGGGCGGCTGCTACGTAGAGACGAGTGTGATCATGGCGCCCGACAGCCGGTTGCTTCTGAATTTCGCGATCGACGACGGCCCGCTCACGGCGGAAGGCAGCGTCGTCCGCTCCGATCCGGGTATGGGCCTCGCCATCAAGTTCAAGGAAGGCAACCGCGAGAATCGCGCCCACCTGCAGAAGATTCTCGACTATGTCGACAACAAAACGCGAGCGTATGACTCGGAGTATTTGACAAGGCTGGGAAGGAAGTAGGTTCGATCGTAGCGCCGGCATCTTGCCGGCGTCGCGAGGGGCGTCTCACCCTCGCTCGAGGCGGGATAGACGGACCGCCGCCGAGACGGCCGCGCTACAAACTACGCATGCAATCTGAAATCTTCTAGCGCCGTCCCGGGTGGGCTTCGCCTTTTTGTGAAAACATCGAGTAGGGCCAGTTCTTTTTCTTGATGGGATCTTCCGTAGCTTGAACTGGGCTCGGCACTGCAGCCTCTTCCCAATCCGCTGGAGTCTTCTGAATTCCCCAAACGTTGCCGGGCGTTTCAAGCGCAAGCCCGACCAGAAACGCTTTACCGTCCGTACCTAGCGGCAAGCAGTTCGCCACCCGCGCGTGCGCGTGTGCGCCACCCGGCAGGCCGTCAAGCAGGACACGAGTTCCGGGCTCTAGCGCCCGCGACAGCCTGATGCCACAGCCTTGTGGGTTGACCACCAGAGTGTGGGACTGCTCGGCATAGACCTCGGCAGGTGCCAGCGTAGCCAAACGCACTGGAACCTCCACGCGCAAACGCGTCATGCGCCGAGGAGCACCGGGTTGAGAAGAAACGGGCGTCATGAACTCGAAGGCGGAGAACCGCCAACGATCTAGTTTGCCAAATTTAAAGAGACTCGCGGAGATATATGAAGGAATCGTAGGTCACTAAAGTAACTGACAGGCGCCGGAATGGGTATGGACTACCGACCGGCAGTGCCCCACGTTCGCGCGCTCTTTGCGCTAACGTGGGCTCTTACATCGTCATCGGCAGGATCTGCACCAAGGGTCCGCTCGAAGCCATGCTGGCCTTGCGCAGCATGTTGGCCGACGGGATGCCGGTCCGGTGGAACGACTTCTCACAATCGGTAGTCGACGGCCCGCGCATGCTGCCTTCCATATACGCCAGTCCCGGACACCGTGAGCACGTTCCGGCGTGCGAACAGGAAGAACATACCGTCAAATCTTTAATCTTGATGGAGCGCACTTCCTGCATCTGCGGCGAGCGGTACCAGATGTCGGCGAACTTCTGGCGGCGCACATTGCCCGTCGGCAACGGAAACTGCACGCACGGAAATACGTCGCCATAGGGCGAGATATAGCACGCGGTATGTCCCGCGCTGCACGAGTACCCTTCGAGCGCATCATCGTCGACTGGCGCGGGCGGCTTACAGTACTCGTCGACATTGCCAACCAGTTCCGGATCAGCGAACAACTGATCCAGGTTGTCGTCGTCCACACGCAGATAGAGGTTCGAGGTGTTGCCGTCAATCATCGGAGTTACTGTGGGATCGAGCGTGTAAGCAATACCCAGTTCCCTCGCAAGCGCCTGCGTTCCCTTGTGATCGTTCCGGTTCACGGTCATCAGCACGTTTGAGAGCGTCACCTTGAGGCCTTGTGCCTTGAGGA
The DNA here is from genome assembly GCA_035652655.1 of Terriglobales bacterium. Lineage (GTDB taxonomy): Bacteria > Acidobacteriota > Terriglobia > Terriglobales > Acidobacteriaceae > Gp1-AA133. The sequence goes on along the minus strand of DASRDJ010000150.1, from coordinate 25,366 downwards.
ACTTGATCGAATCAACCGTCCGTTTCAACGAACCCGGCAATTTCGTGATCGCGTCATGCACTTCGGGTCGGTGGGAATAGACGCTCAACTGCATCTGCTCCACACCCAGTTCGCGCAGTCGACGGGCCTCGGCCTCGTGAATCATCACGCCGTTGGTTTTCACCTTGACGTTGAATTGAAGCTTGCGTGCGTGCTCCACCAGTTCCAGAAAATCACGGCGCATGAAGACTTCTCCGCCGCTGAATACCAAGAAGAAGACGCCTGCTTCGGCCAGCTGATCGAGCACGTTCTTGATCTCAGCGGTAGTCATCTCGCCGTGATCGTCGTGATCGAGGTAGCAATGAACGCAACGCTCGTTACACCGATAGGTGACATCGATGTGCACGGTTAGCGGGACGCCCAGCGCCATGGCTTTCTCGTTCATTTCCACTAGCAGGCTCATCGTGTCTCCGCGCTCCCGGGCTTCAATTCCTGAATGGGACGATCCGAAACCAGCAGGATGCCGTGCTCCGATAACTGGCTCACAAACTGCTCCGCGTCGCGCCGCGCGACTTCCGGCTCAATCTCAAACTCCCCGCACACCCGCCGCTCCACAATCTCCGAAAGCGGCGTGTTCCCGTCCGCTGCCTGCCAGATCACCGTCGCCACCTCGTTCAGGGTAAAAAACGTCGAGTCGAGCGCCGACATGATCATCATCTCACCGCCCAGCATCCGGGCGGCAATCGCGGTGCTGCGCGCGATGTAGGTCTCAGGCATAGTGCGTGTGCTACTCAATCAGGTCCCAGACTCGCCCGTCAGGATAAAACGTCAGGCGGTATGCTGGAACCTGCCCCAGAAATTCGTTCGCGGAACGGAATACCATCTTAACTAACTCCGGATCATCCGCGAAAAATAAGATGTTCCGCAATAGCAAGCGGAGCGCTTCTGCGGTCTCCACCGGCGCAATGGAGTTTTCCGGACCTTTTGCCAGGAAATAGAGGCGATCGATCGGGGCCGCTGCGTTCTCCCCGGGGCGAGCCAATTCCCCGGCAAATGGCGTGCCACAAGCCCGGTAGCCGGAATCCACGCGCGTGATGTACGAAATCTCGTCCGTCAACAGAACGGCATCTTTTGGAGCGAGCCGTGAAATCGTAGTCTTCCCCGCGCCTGAAACTCCGGAGAACAGAAATGCGCGTCCGTTCCGAATAGCGCTAGCGCCGTGCAGGAGAAAACCTCCACGGCGCGCCTGGACAATGCTGTGAACGATGCGCAATGCGGTGTCGATGGCGTACGGCGTTGCCGTTTGCACAACGTGCCCGTGACCGGTGCGCGAGTTCCACTCCACGCGGAAGTCCCCGCGCTCCAGTCTCCAGTTATCTCCATCGTTCCGCACGAGCAATTCGCGCACCGACGATAGGGATCTTTCCGGCCGCACGACTTCCACGTCAAAAATGCACGCGGGTGAACCACCTTCGCTGACGAAACCCGAGTAACGCTGTTCAACAATTTCCCAGAAGCCCTCATCCGCGCAGCGCAGAAGGATGGGTATCTCCCCGATCGCCACGGTCACTTCCTGGGCTATTTGCGCGATCCGCGTCATGATTGCCGCTTCTCTGGATTGCTTCGGACAAAACAACTAACGCAAGCCTTCTCCGCTGACGAGTTCCGGAGCCGACGCTTTGGCCCCACTCTTGTGCCAGCGCAGAGCCAAGCTTCGCAGTCTTGCTGAATACGCCAGAACCAACCCCACGGTTCGCCGCCACACTGTGCAGGGCGGCACCGGCCTCGCCTTGCCACCCTCGCCTATGGCGATGACCTTACCTAGCAGTTCCGACGCCACGATCGCCTCATCTCGATGAGGCATGGAATCGCCCCGCGTGACCAGAGCGGTTTCGGAACCTCTCTGCACCGAACGAAGATTGCGATGAATGAAGAAGCGGCCATCGCGCGCAAATAGAACCACATCACCCGGTTGAATCGCACCGAGAGTCTCGCGCATGATGGTAAGAATATCTCCCGGGTAAAGCGTGGGGAGCATGCTGTATCCGAACGCACTCAAGCGAAGAGTTCCCGTCTTCTGTAGAACTTCGACCGCAAGATTGTTTCTGGACTGATCCCGGGTCTCGTGGTCCTCTAGCATGGGTGCAGACTACGAACTCCGGCGGCGGCTGCCTCGGCAGGTCTGTTGGGTGGGCGCGATTTTGCCACACGCCAGGGCCATCGTCTCAAACACCTTCTCGAGGCGGAATTCGGGCTTTCGATACGGACGCTTGCCCGGTTGCTGGCTGTCGAGTGCGTTCTTCTCTTCGTCAGCAGTGGGACGGTTTTTCTGAGTCATAGGAAGTCTACGGGCCTTTGTTCTTTCACCCAAAAACAGGCACGACAGCCCGGGTGAGAAGTCGGTGCGGGAAGTGTACAACATAGTCCCGAACATTTGCTAACGTTCTAGAGTGCAACAATTTCGGGGCAGTCTCCCGTCGAAAATCTCAAACAGCTTCAGTAAAAAGAAAGGGTCCCCTCGATGCGGGCGCGCCGTAACGTCCACGAAAAGAACAACAAACTGGCCGGCACCAGCACAACCGCGAACGCGCTAAGAATGATCAATTCGTGAGACACTGCGCGGAACGAAGCGCCCTCGAGTAAGGCCAGACGCATGCCTTCAAGCGAGTGCGTGATGGGGATCAGTTGCGCGAAATCGCGCAACGGCTTCGGCAGAGTCTGCACGGGAAACATCGCACCCGTCAGGAACCAGACTGAACCGAGCGCCCAGACCACAGCCGAGCCTTTTTGAATGGCAAGCTGCAGTGCGGCTGCCAGCAATCCGATCGAGATTGCAATGACAACGGAAAGCAGGAATACTGGCACCGAGGCGGCGAGGTTCGGATGCAGGGGCGCGCCGAACAGCAATCCCGCGGCCAGGTAGAACAGCAACGCGAATGTGTTGGCCGCGAAGGCCGACATGGCGCTCAGAAAAACCAGCACTGAGGGCGAAGTCGGCGTGGTCATCAGGACCTCGAGCGTACCGGTCTGCTGCGCCTCCTGCACGGTCTGCAGAAACGAATGGACGCCCATCAACAGAAACGTGAAGAAGCCGGTGCCCACCAGCAGGAACGAAAAGAACTCGAGTCCCTCGGGGCGAAAACCCGGTCCCACTGCGCGCGAGAGATAGTAGAACGCAGCCAACTCGGTGATCGCTCCGGCCGCGCTGAGCAGGAAACCCGTGCGATATCGCACCGCTGTGAGCAGATCCCGGCGCACGATGACGATGGTCTTATCGAGCAGCGATGGCATGTTCATCGCAGGCTCCGCGAGGCCACCGGTTCGACTTCTTCCAGCTCGCCGGTGGTCTGGAAGTAGAAGGATCGCAGTTCATCGACGCGCATGGTTGCTGAGAGTTTGCGCTCGGCGGCGACGGTTCCATGGAACAAAATCGCAACGTGATTTCCCACTGCCACCGCTTCGTTGAAGTTGTGGGTGGTCAGAATCACCGTCGCTCCCTGCGCTGGCAACTCACGCACCAGGTTCCAGAATTGTGCGGCCGAGCCTGGGTCCAGACTGCGGGTAGGCTCATCGAGCAAGACCACCGCCGGCCGCTTCATCAACGCGCGCGCTATACCCAGCCGCTGGTACATGCCGCTCGAGAATTTCATCACCAGCGTGTCGGCGGCCTCGCGCAATCCGGTGCGAGCCAGCAGTTCCTCGACCCGGTCAGCACGAGTTCGGCGCGGAATGTCGTCGAGCGCGGCGAAGAAATCGAGATTTTCACGGGCGGACAAGCGGGGGAAGAACGAGCGCTCGGTCGCCACCGCGAATCCCACGCGCTCGCGTACCGCCCGCGAATCGCTGCGGGTATCGAACTGCTGTACCAACACGCGTCCCTCGTCGGGCAGCAGCATGGTCGAGATCAACTTCAGCGTGGTGGTCTTCCCGCTGCCGTTCGGGCCAAGCAGAACCAGCACGTTGCCGGCAGGAGCCTCTAGCGAAATCCGGCCAAGTGCACGGGTTTCCCCGGTCCGCTCCCAGCCGAGCCAGTTGAACAGCGCCGGCCGGTGGCGAAACACCTTGCTCACGGATTCGAGTCTGACCGCAGGCATATGCGTGAACGAGCGGGATTGCGAGGGCGCCTCTGTATTATAGTGTGCACGCTTTCGCCGGGCGCCCCGACGCGCTTGTGGTCATGCTCCGTATGTCTGCGCTCGCCTCCTCGACGCTTACCTCACGTGGTCAAAATATGGCGCGAAATGCCGCAACCAACGCGGAGTTTGCGCTCCTGGTGGACTGCTGCTCTCTCCGAGAGGAGGAATTCCCGAAATCGGCCCATCCCGGAGACCGCCACGACTGGGCGAAGGTTCTCGAACTTGCCGAACACCACGGGGTCACCCCGCTCCTGTATCGGGCGTTGAACGAGCGCCCGAGCTTTGCCCCCGCGGAAGTGTTGGAACAACTTCGCAGCCACTATGCACACATAGCACGCAAGAATTTGAGATTCACCGCGGAATTGTTCCGCATCCTCGACTGTCTCGAAGCGCATGCGATTTCGGCGATTCCCCTCAAGGGTCCGCTTCTTGCCGAGAGTGTTTACGGCGATCTCGCAATGCGTGACTTCTCGGATCTGGACGTGCTGATCCACTCGCGAGATGTGGGCCGGGCAAAAGGGGCTTTGCAGAGGCTCGATTACTCCCTCGCCATGTCGCTTTCTGACGCCGAAGAACGCGCTTATCTGGCAGCCGGATACGAATACACCTTCGACGGTCCCGCAGGCCGCAACCTGCTCGAGCTTCAGTGGAACATCCTGCCTCGCTTTTATGCGGTGGCCTTTGACGTCGACGAGCTGTTTGCGCGATCAGGAACAGTCCCGCTGTGCGGCCGCACGGTGCGGGCGCTATCGCCCGAGGATTTGTTCCTCACCCTCGCCGTTCACGCTGCGAAACACGCCTGGGTGAGGCTCCACTGGCTGCGCGACATCGCGGGTGTCGTTGAAACCCAGCGCCTCGACTGGACAACAGTCACAAAGCGGGCACGGCAGCTGGGGATTGCAAGGATCGCCGGCGTCAGCCTGCTGCTTGCGCAACGCCTGCTGCATGCCAACCTGCCTGAAGAAGCGCAGGCTCTTTGCACGGGAGATGAAGAAGTTCTTTCTCGGGTGGAATTCATTGGGCAGGAACTTCCAACCGCGCAGGAATACAACGTCGAATCGACCCGCTATTTTCGACGGATGATGCGCCTGCGGGAACGCAGCATGGATCGCGCGCGATTCTTATGGAGATTGGCTTCAACACCAGGCCCGGGAGAGTGGACAGTGATTCGCCTGCCAGAATCCCTCTTCCCTTTGTATCGAGTGATCCGGCTCTTTCGGCTAGCCGCAAGGCCGTTTCATCGGCAACGCCGCTAGACCGCGGGTCGCCGGGCGCGAGTAGCCTTCGCGTTTTGCCGCGCGCGAGTTACTCCCGCCATCAAAGCGCGGCGAATGATCTCCGGATACCCAGCCTCGTCCATCGAGTCCATAACGGTGGCCGCAATTCCCCCCGGGGTTGCAGCCTCACCCAACAATGCTTGGAGCGACTCTTTCCCATCGCGACAGGCGACAATCGCGTCTCCCAGCGCATGAGCGGCTGCAACCCGAGCCATCTTTTCTTCCAGTCCCAACTTGTGTGCAGCCTGCGCCAGAGCAGCCAGCGCATGATACCCGTGGCTCGCCGAATACGTCACGGTGAACGCATCGAACTGGCTCTCGGGAATCTCAACCACATCACCGACCTGGGAAAAGAAATTCTGAACGAGCAATCGGTCCGAACGCGGGAACCGGCGAGGGAAAGTCAGCCCCGTCAGGCCCGGTCCAAACCGCGCCACCGGACTTGGCATGGCGCGCAGCCACCGCACCGGCGGCCCGAGCATCTTTCGCAAATTCGCCAGCGGAATTCCGGCCGCCAGACTGCAGACCACGAAATTCGACTTGCCGCGTCGCCGAATGTCGCGCAGCACGCTCTCCACATCGCCCGGCCGCACCGCCACGATCAGCAGCCGCGCCTGTCGTACAGCGCGCAGCAGGTCGGGTTCGACCGACACGCCAAACTTTTTCTTCAGCGCGCGGAGTTTGTGCGGATTACGATCGTGCACGATCACGGGTGCTCGATACTTCGCGAGACGCAATCCGGCGATCAGCGCGGCGGTGATGCGGCCTCCGCCAAGAAATACGGTGGCTTTCACGAAAGCTCCGCGCAGACCCGGTCGGCAGCCGCCACCAGTGCGTCCACGTCCTTTTCGGAATGCACGGTCGAGATGATCCAGTGCAGGCCGTTCGAAGGCGTCATGTAAATGCCTTCATCGTGCAGGCGACGGACGAAGCGCGAATACTTCGATGTGTCGACAAACTGACAGTAGTCGCGATAATCGTGGATCATCTCGCGCTCGGTGAAGTAGATCTGGAACATCGGCCCGAAGCCCTGCACGATGGCTTTCACATTGTGTCGCCGGAAGACATCGCGCAACCCGGCGACAGCAGCATCGCCGATCGCGAAAAGCTTGCGGTAGGCGCCTTCCGCACTGAGCAGGTCAAGATTCGCAGCCACCACGTTCATCGTAAGGCGATGCCCGTTGAACGTGCCGTAGTGCAGCACCATGTGCTCCGACCACCGCATGCGGTCGAGAATGGCCCGTGCCCCTGCGACCGCGCCGATGGGGAAACCCGCGCCTAATGCTTTTCCGAATGTCGATAGATCGGGCTTCAGGTTGTAAAACTGCTGGCATCCACCAGGCGCGTAGCGGAATCCCGTGACCACCTCGTCGAGGATGAACAGCGCGCCGTAACCGTGTGCCAGATCGCAGACTTGTTGCAGGTAACCATTGCGCGGCAGGATGCAGCCCATGTTTGCCATGATGGGCTCCGTGATGATGGCGGCCAGTTCCGGACCGTGCCTTTCTAGAATAAACTCAAGCCTCGGCACATCATTCCAAGGCGCGACAACCGCCTCTTCAAACACTGACGCGGGAATGCCCTCCGAGTCGGGAATCTTTGTTGGGTTTTCCGGCGGTCCGAGTTGTTCGACGGGATGGCCGTGCCCGTTGAGGCAATAAGGATCGTACCAGCCGTGGTAGTGTCCTTCGAACTTCAGGAACTTCGTGCGCCCGGTATGCGCACGGGCCAGGCGCATCGCCAGCATCGTAGCCTCGCTCCCCGTGTTCGCGAAGCGCACTACCTCGGCCGTCGGAACCATGCGGCAAAAACGTTCGGCGGCTTCACCCTCGGCGGGAGTAGCAGCCGCGAAGTGCGAGCCCTGCGCAATCGCGTTGGAAACAACTTCCACAATTTTCGGATGCGCATGCCCCTGAATGAGCGCGCCGAACGACATCATGAAATCGACGTATTCGTTCCCGTCCACATCCCAGACATGGGAGCCACGCCCACGCTCAAGCGCGATCGGTCCGGGCGTGTAAACCGCAACGCCGCGCGATGGCGAATTTACGCCTTCGACCAGCGATTGCTGCGCGCGGGCAAAATACTCACGGGATCGCGTACGGTCACGTGTCATGTCGCTTTACTCGTTTGCCGTTCGAGTAACTCGCTGTTCATCCTTCACGAATTTCTCCACATAGCCGGCCTGTGGAATGCGGGTAGTGATCGCTCCTCTGGAAACGTAAAGGTCGCGGGGAGGAGGCATTCGCTTCCAAGACTCTGTAACAAAATCTCGAACCCGGTTTGCCCTGCATTCTCCGGCGCGCCGATCTAAGTTCGCCAAGTAGCCTTGGTCGATTTGCACGAGGATGTCACTCCAATCCGCCTTTGTACGGCTTGCAAAGACTAACGGTGTCATCCGCTAGCTTCACATCTGGACCGGTGAGAACTGTTGGATTAATGGGAACTCGGAATACGGCCCACGGTTGTGCGCGATCCTTGACGAGTTGATCCACGTAACGTCTTCCCACCATCCATGAGCTCGCCAGCAACACGAAAGCACCCGATACGACGGCTAAGTATTGCCATCTTCGACTGGCCTCTTGAAGGCTCATCAATCCGCGGTGCCCCCGCCATCCACCACTAGCGCCGCCCCAGTCATGAACGACGACTCCTCCGAAGACAAGAAGAGTACAGCCTTCGCAATTTCCTCCGCAGTTCCCACCCTTCCCAGTGGCCGGTTGGCGCAGCCAGCGATATACTCCTCCCACTTCTGACCGCGCATCTTGGCATCTTGCGGGAGCATGGGCGTCTCCACATCTCCAGGGCAGATGCAATTTACGCGAATGCCCTGCCGCCCGTGATCGATCGCCATAGCTTTCGTCATGAGCACGACGCCGCCCTTTGAGGCGCAGTACGCAACCGCCTTGTCGCCACCCACAATGCCCCATCCGGAACTGTTGTTCACGATCACGCCCCAGCCCTGAGCGATCATGCCGGGCAGCGCAGCCTTTGCCATGAGAAACGTACCTTTCAGGTTGATGTCGATCTGCTCATCCCATTCTTCTTCGGAGCACTCCAGCGTATCGTGCGGATAGAACACGCCGGCATTGTTGAAGAGGATGTCGACCCGGCCGCACGAACTCACCGTTTCGCGAACAGCGCGCTCGCATTCGGCGGCTTTGCGCACGTCGGTACGGAGAAAAATCGCCTGTCCGCCAGCTTCGAGGATCGCCGCCGTCACCGCGTGTCCGCGCGTTTCATTACGCCCGGTGATGGCCACCCGCGCTCCCTCGCGCGCGAAGAGCAGGGCGGTAGCCTCTCCGATGCCGGAGGTGCCGCCGGTAATGAGCGCGACTTGTCCGTTCAGGCGCATGCAGGTCATTACGAAAACGCAACGGTGCGATTCATCCACGTAAACGAAAGTACGCGGATTGCGATCAAATCAGCGAAGCGCGCCGCGTGTGATGGAACGCGTGGAATCATAAGCTTAGCGAGACATTCCTGCAAAGGCCCGGCGTGAGCGAGTTTTTCTCGGAATGCGCGCCTCAAGTTGTCCTCCGTTGACGCCGAAGTAGAAAGATGGAGCCGAGTGCATGATCGAACGGCGCAAGGAATCGAGATTTCGGCTGTCTGTGCCCGTGAAGGTGTCGGGCATCGACGATCACGGCGAACCTTTTGCGATTGAGGTGATGGCTAGCAGCCTGAGCCGGAGCGGAGCACTGCCGACCGGGCTGGAAGTCGAGTTGCGTTGCGGAGACATGCTGATCGTGGACTATGAGGGCCACCGAGCACACTTTCGGATTGTATGGTTCCTGAATTTCGGACCAAGGCTAGGGGCAGAAGTGGCGATCCACAAATCGAATCGTGAGCCTTGCCCGTGGGTGGATCTGCTGCCGGCCGAACCCGTGCTGTCCGGGGCAACTTCCAAAACCCAATGACGATTACGACCGAGAAACGCATACACCGCCGTTGGCTCCGCTTTCGTCTGGACGTGCCCATCCGCGTCATCGTGCACGCGGGGAGCAAGACCAGCGTCATCTCTGGGCGTGGGAATGAATTGAGTGAAGGCGGGATGTCACTGACGGCAGGCGGGGAGCTTCGCCTGGGCGATGAGACCGAAATCGAATTCCCCCCGCCCTATTCCGGCGCACCCATCCGCGTCCGCGGAGTCGTGCGCAATCGCTCCGGCTATCGCTACGGCATGGAGTTCGTGGCAGGCGACGATCAGGAATTGCAAGCCGTCCAACGACTCAAGAGCGTGCTTGGCGTGCTGGCGTCAGCGTAGCAGTCGCCGAGGTCCGCACGCGCAGCTCTGTAACCGCGTCAAGATCACGGCACAGCTATCATGATGTCTTTGCGCCCTTAGCGGGCTCTCTTAGCGCCCTTGGCGGTTAAAAGCTCTTTTACCTACCGACTAGCCAACCCCCCGGCAGTCTCAGCCCCATCGCAGGTGTAGACGTGGCCGGTAATGTACGCTGCATCGTCCGACGCGAGAAACGCAAACAACGCCGCAATCTCCTCCGGCTGCGCGTGGCGCCGCAAGGGCACTTTTCGATTCACTTCTTGGAGCATCTCGTCGGTATATTCGGCGCGCTGCATCGGGGTGAGAACGTATCCCGGCGCGATGGCGCAGACGCGAATCTTGGGCGCCAGTTCGAGCGCCATGGTCTTCGTAAGCTCGATCACGCCCGCTTTAGTCGCGTTGTAGTCCGCGTAAAACGGCTGCCCCACAATGCCGTTCGTCGAAGCCGTCTGCAGGATCACGCCGCTCCCCCGCCCCCACATATGGCGCGCGGCCGTCTGTGCCACATAGAACACGCCCGTCAGATTGACTGCCATGGTCTTGTCCCATTCTTCCGGCGTGATGTCGAGGAAGTTGTGGCGAATGGAAATACCAGCGTTGTTGATGAGCACGTCCACGCCACCCATCAATTGCACAGCTTGGGCAAACGAAGCCTGCACCTGCGGCAAGCTGGATACGTCCGCGGCCACGGTGCCTGACAGCTTGGGCAGCAATCGCTGAATTTCAGTACGACCCTTCTCGTCGCGGTCGAGCACAACCACGCGCGATCCTTCTTCGAGAAAACGCGCCGCCGTGGCCGCACCGATGCCGCTCGCCCCTCCCGTGATCAACACTCGTTTGTTCTGCAGACCGCGCATGTGGAACTCTCCCGGGTAGCGGGACAGGATACCGGGTTGTAGCCGCTGGGGAAAGCCTTTAACCGCCAAGCGCGCGAAGAACATCAGCAAAGAAAACGAAGAATATTGGGGCTTTTCTTTGCGACCTTGGCGTGGACTTTGCGCCCTTTGCGGTTAAGAGCTCTTGCCTCCCTCAATCAGCACTGCTTGGAGACACGAATCAACATGATTCGTTAGTCTTACGGAAGGCGATTGTAATGCGGTCAGGAGGTCAAACTTTGGCAGCGCAAGGCATTCGAGAGCAACCGGGATCAGGTGCGGTCATCATCACGGGCGCCAGTCGCGGCATCGGCGCCGCGACAGCCCTGCTCGCGGCGGAACGTGGATTCGCCGTGGCCGTGAACTACGCCACAGGGAAGAGCGAAGCCTCCGAAGTCGTGCGCAGAATCCAGGCAAGTGGAGGCAAGGCAGCCGCCATCCAGGCCGACCTCGGCCGGGAAGATGACATCGTGCGCCTATTTGCGGAAGCCGAACAACTCGGTGCGCTCCGAGGAGTAGTTAACAACGCTGGCGTCACTGGAGGCTTCGCACGCGTGGAGGACGTCACCGCCGCGATGCTCGAGCGTCTGCTGGCCGTCAACGTCGCCGGAGCAATTCTGTGCGCCCGCGAAGCCGTGAAACGCATGTCGACAAAACATGGAGGCAGAGGAGGCACCATTGTCAATATCTCATCGCTCGCCGCGCGAACGGGCTCGCCCAGTGAGTGGGTTCACTATGCCGCCACCAAGGGCGCGATCGACACCTTCACAATCGGTCTAGCGCGCGAAGTCGCAACAGAAGGTATCCGCGTGAATGCCGTCGCTCCCGGGCTGGTCGAGACCGGTATTCACGCCGCCAACGGCGAACCCGGCAGGCTCGATCGCCTCAAGCCAACCATTCCACTAGGACGTCCGGGCAAGCCCGAAGAAATCGCCGAAGCCGTGGTGTGGCTGCTGTCTTCGGCTTCGTCCTACGTCACAGGATCAATTTTGGAGGTCGGAGGAGGAAGGTGAAGTCGATTGAATAATTGAGGAATTGGTAATTGGGTAATTGGCAAATCGAAAATCCCGAACCCGACCCTCCGAGCTCTTCAAATTACTCAATTACAAAATTACCCAATTACTCAATCTCTAAAACCCGGGCTTCCCCCGGAACAGCATCACCAACTCAATCACAAGGATTACCACCACCATCAGCTCCAGCACAAATGCCCGGCTCTGATTGAACTGGTCGACCATGAAGTGGTACAGCTCTTCGGCGGTTTTCAATTTTTGCTGTACCAGATCCTTGTAGTCGGGCACGCCGATTTTCGACGCCGCCAGCTTGTAAAGACGTGCAGAGAACATGTCGCTCAAGAACTTGATGGCGTTGTCGGCGTGCTCAGTGAGCTCTTCCACATCGAGCAGGACCGTGTGCAGCTTGGTCGCGGCATTGGCGGTACGCCAACGCGACCACAAGCTGTTGCCCCCGGCCTCCAGAAAGTCGTAAACGCCTTCCAGCTCGCGAGTCAGCAGCTCGTCGTAGTGACGGAATTCCAGTAACTGGGAGTTCGCATACTCGAGCAACTGGATAGCGGTTTCCGCACCCGCCGCGCTGTCGTACAAGAACGCGGCATTCCAGCCGATCACCGTCAAATCGTTCGGGTAATACGAAATGCGTCCCTGCAGAATCTCCTGGCGCTCGCCGTCGGAAAGCTGCTGGGTCTCTCCGCGCACGACTTGAGCAATTTGGTCGCCGTGCGCCTTCAAAATGTCACCGGCGGACGGCTTGGACGCCATCTCCCGGACGTGAAAGATGAAGTAGTCCTCGTGCAGCCAATTGTCGTACGGCTTGATCAGCGCCGGCTTGGCGCGCTCCAGGCGCTTGGTAACGATTTTCGAGGCCAACGCCGTGAAGTCGGTGTCCCAAACCCAGCGACCCGAAATTCGGACCAGGTCCTCCCACTCCCCGGTAAACGGCAGCTCAAACACCACGCTGAGCACGCCATAGTCGTAATACTTGATCTGGCCGTCGAGCCGCTCGCCGGTATCGAGCACCAGGGCCTCGATTGGCTCCACGACCGGGGGCCGCTGGTACTGTACGTACCCCGGCGCCGGGTGCTTAAAGCTGGCGCCTTTGGTACGAGCGCTGAAGATCTTGCGCAGCTCGTCCAGGCGGATCTCCTCCGCCACGTCGAACTGGATCAGGACCAGAATCGACCCCTGCAGTGAGGTGTCGGCCTTCCGGGCGGGGACGGCTTCGAGCTTTACGGAGTCTCCCGGGACTCCTTCGATGATGGTTTCGCGTTCCATGATTTTCACTCGGCTCCCGAGGGTAGGCCAGGGAGCAACAACAGGGGCACCGCTGGCGGGTGGCGCCTCTAAAGGGTGGTACTGAATATTGTCCCAGAAAGTAGAGGGGCTGGCGAGGGGGACGGATTCTCAAAAGGCTATAGGAGTTAAGTCTTTTATGATCATTGCTTTCGCGTGAGCTGCCATAGTAGGGCGCTCCCCGCCGCCACCCCAGCTAAAGCCAAGCTGGCACGCTTCATCGACCCGCGAACCGCCTCCTCCCGCTCACGCACCACGCGGAGTTCCGGGTAGGAGCCCTCTGGCCCCGTGGGACCTTCTCGCATCGCCATCTGAAGAATTTCCGCCAAATGGAGGGCCTGGCGGTCGGTTCCTTGGGCAATCTGCTCGCGGCAACTGAACCCGTTGGCAATGACCAGCCAATCCGGCGGCGCTTGCCGGACGGCCGGCAGCAGTTCCAGTTCCCCGATCGCCATCGAGACGTCGTACTTGTCGTTTTCGAAGCCAAACGACCCCGCCACCCCGCAGCAACCGGCCGCCGGGGCATGGCAATCGAGGCCCATCCGGCTCAAAACCGCCTCTTCGGCTTTCATCTTCAGGACGGACTTATGGTGGCAATGCCCATGGACGATTGCCTTGCGCTCCAAGCGCGGCAGCGGGATCAGGTTCTTGTAGTTCTCCAGGAACTCACTAAGCAGGAAGGTCTGGCGCGAAAGCCGCTGCGCGCGCTCGTCGCGCGGAAACAGATTGCAGAGCTCATCACGGAACACTGCAATGCAGCTAGGCTCCAAACCGACGATCGGCACGCCCGACTCGATCTCCGCAGCCAGCGAGTCGAGCACGTTCAGCAGCAGGTCTTCCGCCCGGTCCAACATGCCAAAGTCGTAGAGCGGGCGCCCACAGCACAGATTTCCCTGCGGCAGTTCCACGCGGAAGCCGGCATTCTCCAAGACATCCACTGCCGCCTTGGCGGTATTCGGAAGGAAGTAGTTGTTGAACGTGTCGGGCCAGAGCACCACGATCGGCCCATCGGGATGAAGCGGCCGGTGCCGCCGGAACCAAGTCCTGAACGTCTGCGGCGCAAACGCAGGGATCGTCCGCTGCCGCGGAATTCCCGCGACCACCTTGACAATGTCGCGCAGAAACGGCAACTGGGTGGCAAGGTTCGCCAGGCCCGGGGCATTCGACGCCAGTCGCGCCCAGAAATCGATGTTCCCGAACGCGTAGTGATTGAGGGGCCGCAGGCGGCCTTCGTGATAGTGCGACAGGAATTCTGCCTTGTAGGTCGCCACGTCTACCGACACCGGGCACTCGGTCTTGCAGCCCTTGCAGGCGAGGCAAAGGTCCAGCGACTCCTTCACTTCCTCGCTGCGCCACCCGTCCTGAATGATGTCGCCGTTAGCCATTTCCCAGAGCAAGTGGGCGCGGCCGCGGGTCGAGTGCTCCTCCTCGCGCGTCACCCGGAAGCTCGGACACATAATGCCGCCTTCATAGTGGCGACACTTGCCGACTCCTACACAGCGCAGGGTGGCGTGCGCAAGGCTGCCATGATCTTGCGGGAACTTGAAGTGAGTGTGCGGGCGCCAAGGGTTGTAGTCGGCGCCAAGGCGCAGATTTTCATCCAGCCGGTACGGTTCGACGACCTTTCCGGGATTCATCTTCCAGTCCGGATCCCAGGCATTCTTGAATTCGTTGAATGCCTGGATCAATTCCGGCCCGAACATCTTGGGAAGAAGTTCGGCGCGAGCCTGCCCGTCGCCATGTTCTCCGGAGAGCGATCCTCCGTAGCTCACTACTAAATCGGCGGCTTCATTCATGAATTGTCGGAAGCGCGCGATGCCCTCCTCACTCTCGTGATCGAAGTTTGTACGGGTGTGCACGCAGCCGTGGCCGAAATGGCCGTAGAGCGTTCCGTGATAGCTGAACTGGCTCATCAGCCGCTTCAGGTCGCGCAGGTAGTTGCCGAGCTTCTCGGGAGCAACAGCCGAGTCTTCCCAACCTTCCCAGCTGAGCGGCTCCCCGGGGACGTGAGAGATCACACCCAGGCTCGACTCGCGGACGATCCAGACTTGTTTGGCTTCAACGGAGGTGCACAAGCGCATGTTGGGAGGCGTAGCGCTCCGGCTGAGTGACTCCATCAGCCCGCGCGCCTGGGCTTGCGCCTCCGCTTGTGTCTGCCCGCCAAACTCCGCCAGCAGCCAGCCGCCGCCGGGCGGTAGCAGAGCCAAGCCTTCAGAATTGATTCCGCGCCGCCGCGTGTACTCCGCGAGCAGGTCATCCACGCCTTCGAGCCCGATTGGCTTGTGCGCCATGATCTCGGGCACATGATCGGCCGCCTGAAAAATATCCGGATAGGCCGCCACCACCAGCACACGCTCAGGCGGACTTTCCACCAGCCGGCAAGTTGCATCGAGAATCGTGACGCAGGTGCCTTCAGACCCGACGAGCGCACGAGCCACATGGAAACCGTTTTCCGGCAGCAGGAAGTTCAAGTTGTATCCCGAAACCCGTCGCGGAATGTCCGGATAGCGGCTGCGGATTCGATCGCCATACGTGTCGGCGATCGACTTCAACTTCGCGTAAATCTCCCCACGTCGTCCGCCCGCGGAAAGGATTTTCTCGAGTTCTTCAGGCGACGTCGCCCCGACGGTCATGCGACTGCCGTCGTAGGTGACGATATCGAGAGACTCGACATTGTCATCCGTTTTGCCCGCCATCACCGAATGCACGCCACAAGAGTTGTTGCCAATCATGCCGCCCAGCGTGCAGCGATCGTGCGTCGCGGGGTCGGGAGCAAAGGTCAGGTGATGCTTCTCCGCCGCGTTTCGCAAGTGATCGAGGATGACTCCCGGCTGGACGCGGGCCAGCTTGCGGACAGGATCAATCTCTAGAATCTCCGCCATGTACTTACTGAAATCGAGCACCACGGCAGCATTGCAGCATTGACCGGCCAGCGACGTCCCCCCACCGCGGGAGAGAACCGGCGCCCCATATTCCCGGCATGTAGCAATTGTGGCGAGAACATCCGCGTTATCCCGTGGGATCACGACGCCGATAGGGACCTGGCGGTAGCTCGAGCCGTCGGTAGCGTAGAGTGCGCGGCTGCTGGTGTCAAAGCGGACCTCGCCGGTGATGCGAGCGCGCAAATCCGCCTCAAGCAACTTCTCGTCTACGGGAACATCTCTCGCCTCGCGGGCCTGTTGCGCGAATACCTGGGCGCGCGCCGCAGAAAGAATGGGCAGTGGATCAGTAGGAGGCATGGCATTTTTGGCCGACGATCCATGTTCCGGGAAAACTGCACGCCTTGCAAGGACATTGGCAGATTTTCGAAGCTGGAGAGAAGCCGCGCGCCATTCACCCGCTGCGTTTCTTGTTGGGCTATAATTCCCGACGCTGACACGCACGCCCGCTCGATACCAAACGCGGGCACAAAGCAGTTCCCCCACCCTGGACCCAAATCTCACGGAAGGCTAACGCATGTCTATCGCTCCCAAGAGTGGCTCCATTCTTCTAGCTGTATCCCTTCTTTTTTCAGGAATCATGGCGTACGGGCAGACACCCACTGGCGCAGGGCAACCATCGCCAACTGCGGCCCAAGGAGTTCCGGAACCAAAAGCCCAGCCTCTCGAGCAAAAAGGCGTGCGCAGCGCCGAAATTCCCGACGTCCCCGAAGAGCCACCCGAGGACGAGTTTGCGCCGGCCGCCGTCGAAATGGACGTCTCGCAAGAGTCCCCGCTTCTGCAAGTACTCTACAAAGCGACACGCGAGACCAAGGAGAAGGAAGTCCTCGCTCGCCTGGATGAGGCGAAAGCTCTGATTCAGTCAGGCACGGATTTGAAAGCCACCGATCCCCAGGGACGCACTGCGCTCCATTGGGCCGTGTTCGGCTCGAGCTATGCCACGAAATCCTCCGTGACGGTAGCGTACGAAGAAATCGCTGACGCGATGATCCAGCGTGGGATCGACATCAATCACGAAGACATTTACCAGGACACGGCACTCGACTATCTGCTCTACTCCCCGTCGTTTGAAATGCAGACCTTGCTGATGGAAAACGGCGCGACCAGCGGATTCCTGGTGGCGACCTTCCGCTTTTTTGACCAGATGCAGATGGTGTCTCCCGCCGCCAACGTGCCGAAAGCGGTTTCCTTGTCGCGCAGGGCAGACCTTTCCCCGGGCGCCACCCTGAGTGTCCGCCTGCTCACACCGGTGTACAGCGATCGTTCACGCACGGGCGATCCCATCGAGGGGGTCGTGACCTACCCGCTGTGCAAAGATGGGGAAAAGTTAGCCTGCAAGGATGGAGAGTTGCTGCTTGCGCCCGGCACCCACGTCAACGGAACCATTCTGTTCGCCACCAAGGCGCCCGACAAATATTCCCGGCCGCGCCTGGTGCTGGATTTCTCGAATGTCCTACACCAGGACGGACAAATTTCCGCGCTATACGCGCGCGTGCTCGATGTCGACAACGCCCGCGAGACTGTCCGCAACAACGAAATCCTCGGCATCATTCAGCCCCACGCCCCTAAGAAGGCATCCTTAGTCTTCACGGGATTGAGTGCCGCCAATCCCTTTGCCGGGTATGCCATCAAGGGCATCTCGACTGTCTACGGCCTGTCCATTCGGCGTGAAATTCTGTTTCCGTCCGGCACGGATCTCCAGATTCAGATTGTGCGTCCCTCCATGCTGAAGCAGAAGGAAGCTTGGCCGGGGTTCCCGCAAATTACCATGGATGACGACCTGGGCCAGATCGTGAAGAACGCGCCGCTGCGCACCACCGCCACCAACAAGACCCCGTCGGATCTGACCAATCTCATCTTCGTCGGCAGCAAGCAAAAAGTGACATCCGCATTTACCGAATCGCACTGGATTGAAGCTGATGATCTGGGCGTCAAAGCGGCGCTAAGAGTCGCGCAGGCCACCATGAGAAACACGGGGTACACTTCGGCTCCCGTCTCAACCCTGCTTTTGAACGGACAGCCGCCCGACCTGGTCTTCCAAAAATCCCTAAATACGTTTGCGAAGCGCCATCACATTCGAATCTGGAAGCTAAAGAGAACTTACAAGGGTCAGGACGTCTGGATCGGAGCAGCTACGCACGACATCGCCACCGAAAACGGCCGTGGCTACACCAAGTGGACGCACCGCATCGATCCCCATGTGGACCGCGAGCGCGACTGGATTCAATCTGACCTGCTGTTTTCGGGCACGGCAATTGGCTACGCCGACATCGAACGGCCACAAGCCCCGAAAAGGGCATCGAACGCCACCGGCGACGACATCGTAACCGACGGCAAAATCACGGTCCTCGATCTAGGAACATCGAAGGACCGCGACCAGCAAGGACCGGCCCTGGCTCCGCGTCCTGCAGAAAAGGCTACGAAGTAACAAGGCCAAAGAGCGCTTAACCGCAAGCTCGCAAAGAAAAAGCCGCCAAGAGCGCCACGAAAAACTCTGAGAGTTTTCTTAGCGACCTTAGCGGATTTTCTTAGCGAACTCTGCGGTTAAAAGCTTTTGGGTTTAAAACTTTCGCCAGCCACTAAGTCCAGAGCCTCGTAGTGTAGTCAGCCATAGTCAAGGCCAGCAAAATCAGAAAGAAGAAAATCGCAGTAACGATCACCAGCTTGGTGAGTTTTTCGTGGGCATACTTCACGTGCATGAAGAAGAGCACCACCAACACGGCCTTGGTTGTGGCGATCGCGAGTGCCATCACGGGGTTGAGTGGGCCAAGATCGATCCCGGCCACGACCACCGTAAGGATCGTGCCCGCCATCAGCGCCAGCCAGATCCCAACATACAACTTCACGGAAGAAATGTGTTCAGACATCGGCTCCTCATGGATGGCGGTCGATCAAGTACAGCAAAGGGAATAAATAAATCCACACGATGTCGACAAAGTGCCAGTACAGCCCCCCGTTCTCCAACGGTGTGTAGTATCCCGGCCCGTACCTGCCCTTGTAAGCCTTGTACGTCAGATACGCAAACAGGCCAACCCCGATGATCATGTGCAGGGCGTGCATACCGGTCATGGCGAAATAAAGCGAGAAGTAAATCTGCGCGTGGTTCTGATTCACCGGCACATCCGCATGTCGTGGGACGTGGCCCTCAAGATGAAAATTCGCTAAGCCGGGAACGTGATGCTCATCAAATTTTTGCTTGTACTCGATCGCCTTGATTCCCAGGAAAGCGACGCCCAAAATAATCGTGAGCACGAGATAACCCACAATCGCCTTCTGCTTCCCCACCTGCGCGCAGCGTATCGCCATCGCGACCGTCAAGCTGGAGCCAATCAGCACGATCGTGTTTATCGTGCCGAGCTTTAGATCCAGGCTCGAACTCGCCGCTGCAAAGTCCCCGAAATACGCATACCTGTAAACCAGGTACGCGCAGAACATCCCCCCAAAAAACATGATTTCGGTGATCAGGAAAAGCCACATGCCGAGACTCGCAGCGTTCTTCTGCTGTTCCTCGGTCGCAAAGTGGTGCAGGAGGGCGGGATTCTCGTGAGCTTCACCCTCGACGGTGGCCGGCGGGCTAGTGTGCAACGGGAACCTCCTCTCTGCGCTGATCGAGTTCGTCGTAGTTGTAGGCTTCCCAGGTCACGACCGGCTGCTCTTCAAAGTTGAACGTAGTTGGCGGCGAAGGAATCGTCCACTCCAGCCCGGCGGCGTTCCACGGATTGTCCGGCGCCGGCTTGCCGTAGCGCATCGACCACAGGAAATAAATCATCGGCAGCAGGTAGCCGACGGCCAGGATCGTGGCTCCGGCAGTCGAAAGCACATTCAGGATCTGAAACTCGGGAGAATGCGAGTAATCCCAGTAGCGGCGCGGCATGCCCATGTAACCGAGAATGAATTGCGGGAAGAACGTCAGGTTGAATCCCACAAACACCAGCAGGGCAGCCAATCGTCCCCAACCCTCCGGATACAGGCGGCCGGAAATCTTCGGCCACCAGAAATGCATTCCGCCCAGATACGCCATCACCATGCCGCCCACCATGATGTAGTGGAAGTGAGCGACCACGAAATACGTGTCGGTAACGTGGACATCGACGCCGAGGCAAGCCAGAAACAGTCCCGTCAATCCCCCCATCGTGAACAACCCGATGAAGCCAAATGCGTAGAGCATCGGCGTCTGGTACGAAATGGACCCCTTGTACATGGTGGAGGTCCAGTTAAAAACTTTGATTGCCGAAGGCACTGCGACAAAGTAGCTCAGGAAGGAAAAGATCAAGGCGGCATACAGCGAGATTCCGGCGACGAACATATGGTGCGCCCACACCAGGAACCCAACCACCGCGATGCCCAACAACGCGATCGCCATCGCCTTGTACCCGAACACGCGCTTGCGCGAGAAACAGCACACGATCTCGCTGATGATCCCCATGCCCGGCAGAATCATGATGTAGACCGCCGGGTGCGAGTAGAACCAGAACAGGTGCTGGAATAGCAGGGGATCGCCGCCCAGCGTTGGATTGAAGATTCCCAGGTGGAACAGCCTCTCCAGTGCCACCAGCACAATCGCGATCGCCACCACCGGAGTTCCTAGCACCTGGATGATGCTAGTCGCATAGTGCGCCCATACGAAGAGCGGCAGCCGGTTCCACGTCATCCCCGGCGCACGCATTCGGTGCGTCGTAACAATGAAGTTCAATCCCGTGAGAATCGACGAGAACCCCGAGACGAACACCGCCAGCGCTGCAGTGGTCACGTTGGTTTTCAGAAATTCGGTGCTCAACGGCGTGTAGAACGTCCACCCGGTATCCACGCCGCCCGCGAGGATCGTGTACACCATCAATATCCCGCCGATGATGTACAAATACCAACTGAGCAAATTGATACGAGGGAAGGCCAGGTCCTTAGCCCCGATCATGATCGGAATCAGGAAATTTCCGAGCACAGCTGGCACGGCAGGAATCAGGAAGAAGAAGACCATCACCTGTCCGTGCATCGTGAAGAGCTTGTTGTAGGTGTCGGCCTGCACCAGGTCGCCCGCGGGCGTAAGCAATTCCAGCCGGATCAGCAACGCGAAGAAACCGCCGATAAAAAAGAAGAACGTAATGCCCATCAGATACAGCAGGGCGATGCGCTTGTGGTCCACGGTCAGGAGCCACGACTTGATCCCATACTCGCGGTTCAAGTAGGTTTCGCGTTCGCCGGTTTCCAATACTGCAGTTGCCATGCTCGTCACCTGAAACTTACGGTTGCGGGGCCGCCGCGGCCACGTTGCGGGCCGGTGCATTCGACTGCTGGCCCAGCGATTTCACATAGGCCACCAGCGCGTTGAGTTGCTCGTCGCTGATCTGTCCCTGAAACGTCGGCATCACCGGTTTGAAGCCGTTCACGATTTTGGCCGTCGGTTGCAGAATCGATTCGCGCAGATAGTTCTCGTCCGCTACCACGGTCCGGCCATCTTCCAGCAGCACCGGCTTGTTGAACAATGCCGCCAGGTTGGGACCGCGCCCCTGGGTATCGGTCTTGTGGCAGGTCGCGCAACCGAGTTCCGCAAACAATTTCTCGCCCGTCACCGCCAGCGGCTGATTGCCGCCGCCACCCATCCAAGCTTGATAGTCCTTCGGCTCCATGACCACCACTGAGCCGACCATGCCCGAGTGCATCGTTCCGCAATACTCCGCGCAGAACAGGTGATAGGTTCCGGCCTTGGTGGGATGGAACCACGCCACCGTGTAGCGACCGGGCAGCACATCCTGCTTGATGCGGAAAGCCGGCACGTAAAAGCTGTGGATGACATCCTGCGAAGTCATGATCATCTTGACGTCGCGGCCCACCGGCACATGCAGTTCATTGATCTCGCGCTGCCCTTCCATGTGCTCGAACTTCCACATCCACTGCTTGGCGACGGTATAAACCTCAGCCGAATTCTGCGGAGGCCTCCGCTCCTTGAAATAAAGCTCCGCGCCCCATACAAAGAACACCATGAATACGCAAAACGGAATGACCGACCACGTAATTTCGAGCGCGTGCGATCCATCGATCTGCTCGGCACGCACGCCAGCCTTCTTCCGGTAGCGCACGGCGAAGAAGATGACCATCGTAAAAATCAGAACGCTCATCAGCGCCGACACGACCAGCAGGAAGATGTAAAGCGCATCGACGTTGTTGGCCATCGTCGAAGCACGCGCCGGCCAAAGTGGCATGTTCTCAAACATAATTAGTGAGCCCGTCCCGCCCCGCCGTGAGCCGGACTACGGCGGATCATGACAAAAATCAAAGTTCCCAGACCCAGCATGGTGGCCATCGCTAACAGGCGCATCACCCGCAGGATCGTCGCGCTGTACTTTCCCTGGTCCGGATCGTAGTGGTAGCAGTAGAGCAACAACTCATCGACCAGGTTGCCGATCTTCCCGTGTCCAGCTTCGACCAAACCGAGCCGCAGATCTTTCGGCGGATACTCCACCCCGTAGTAGTACTGCGCGATTTTCCCCTCGGGGGTCAGCACCATGATCGCGGTCGCATGGGCGAATTGCTTGGTCTTCTCGTCGTACTGATACTGAAAGCCGGCCGCCTTGGTCAGCGCGTCGATCGCCTCCTGCTTGCCCACCAGGAAATGCCAGCCCTGCTCCGCACCCGCGCGCTTGTAGCGTTTCAGAAACTCGGCCTTCTTCGCGGCAGCCATCTCGGGCGTTTCACTGGGATCAAAGCTCACGGTAATGACGTCGAATTCCTTGCCCACATCGAACTTCATCATGCGCAGCGAGTGTTCCAGGCCGCTGAGCACTTCGCCGCACAGCATCGGGCAGTTGTAGTACACGAGATTCAGGATCATCGGCTTCTTGCCGAAGTAATCGGCAAGGCGCACAGTGCGGCCCAAGTCGTCGGTGAACTGGAGATCGCCCGGAATGGGTTGATTCAGGTTTTGCTGGATGCCGACATTCTTCAGTCCCGGCGGCCGCACGTTCGCCGGCGGCGACATGATGCCCTGCGTCATACCTTGCCCGAAGGCGCACGCGGCAAGAAGCAGGATTGCAATCATCGTTCGAATTGTTTTGATACTGCTCAATGCTGACCTTTCGTTGCTTTTCCTTTTTGTGGAGCTCCAGCCTTGGCATTCTGGCTTCCGGCCGCATGGTCGCCGCTCGCCCCTCGCTCGGAATCCGCTTGCGAAACCACTGGCAAGCCGCGTTGCTCGAGCAAATCCATCGCGCGGTCAATCGGGATACGGACTACGCCGTTCTTCTGGTCGACCCAGTCATAACTTCCCAGAACTTCGTTCTCTTTTTTCAGTTCTTCCATGTACTGCGTCTGCTCGCTGTGCTCAAGCACTGGCTTTGGAAACGTCTGCTGCGCCTGATCCAGAATCTGTTTGTAGTTCATCGTCTGCGGATCGACGCCCGTCGTGGCCGCCATCGGATTCGCCGCCGGCTGATGCATCCGGTCGTAGTTGTCGAGGAACCGGTACATGCCGATCAGGATGAAATAGATCACCACCCCAAGGACCGCAACCCCGCCCATGAAGTAGAAGACACCCTGCGGGCTCAGATCCTCGTGTTCGTAGCCCGTATCCGCATTGTGCCCGCCGATTTTCTCGTCACTCATGTTCGGGCTCCAACACTTCCTTGGCGTACACGTCGTAAGCGGGGAGCAGCGGAATCGAACTCAGGTTGCGGCAGAAGTACGCCAGCCACAATCCACCCATTCCGAAGGGAATCAGCAGATCGGCCCACGTCACGTGGAAGGTCGCCGAGAAATTCGGCTCGACCAGCCAGAACAGATCCACGTAGCGCACCACGATCAGCCACACGGCCAGCCACACCAACTTCGTGATATCTCGCTTGAATGGCCGCGATAGCAGCATCGCGAACGGCACAGCGAACTGGAAGATCACCAGGAACAGCCCGACGAAGCCCCAGCCACCGTTCAACCGCCGCAGGTACCAGGTAATTTCCTCGGGCAGGTTGCCGGCCCAGATGATCAGCCACTGCGAGAACGAGAAGTACGCCCACACCATGACGAACGTCATCATGAACTTGCCATGGTCATGCACGAACGCCGGACGCAGCAGCAGCGACATGGGCTTGTACTTGAACAAAATTCGCTCGATCACGACCGCGAAACACAATGCCGAGATCAACTCGCCCGCAACAAAGAGCAGCCCGTAGATGGTCGAAATCCAGCTAGGGTCTAGCGACATGACCCAGTCAATCGCCGCAAATGAGATTGTGAATGCGTAAAGAATGATCCCCGGCCCGCTGATCACCTTGAAGCGCGCACTGTTGTCGCGCAACGGCGGCGAATTCTGCTCCCTCGACCAACGCGACAGCAGGTACGAGAGCAGATTCCAGATGGCAAAGTAAACAATTGCGCGGAGGATGAAGCCGTGCCAGTTCAGATAGCCCACCTTCACGAATTGGTTATGCGCCAGATGCTCGCGAATGGTGGGATTCTCAATCGCTTCGAGCGGCATCGCCCAGGGATAGAGCTTGGGCACGCCCATCACGGCGATCGGAATAAAGAACGCTGCCATCAGCGGCACAGTACGCATCGCCGCACCCAGCACGCGCCGGATCACCATGCCCCATCCGCCACCAGTCAGGTGGCGAATCATCAGGATCACCATCGACCCGAGGCAGATGCCCAACCAGTCCATAAACGACACGAGGTAGCCGCGGAAGAACACCTGTGGATTCGCGACGCCCAGCGCGATCGCGATCACCGAGCACACTGCGCCGATCACGAGCGACCGGCGTCCGATCTGCTTGATGACCGGAGGCGCCGACAGGTCGAGGTTGGTCATATGTGCGGTGCTCATTTCGATTCCTCACTCGCCTGCTCAGGAGGTTTCACGCGCGGCAATGTAGCGCCCGTCCCCGGATCCAGAAACGCCGGAGCCGCCGCGGGGATCGCGTGCCCGGCCGCATCTGCCGATGAAGCATGCTGGCTCAACTGCAGGGCTCGCACATACGCCACGATCCGCCAGCGATCCATGGGCGCAATCTGCGACGAATAGTCCGGCATGATGCCGAAGCCCTCGGTAATCACGCCATAGATGTAGCCCACCGGCGCTTTCTCCAGCCGCTCGATGTGGAACGACGGCGGCTTGCGCGAGAAACCGCGCGAGGGGATGTACCCGTTGCCGTCGCCCACGCGCGAATGGCATGGCGCGCAATAGATGTTGTAGCGAACCTGCCCGCGCTCCAGATCGTCGCGGGTCACCGCGAACGGCATGTAGTCCCCGGGATTGTTCCCGAGCTTGCCGGTATACAAGTATTTGTCGGCGCGCAACTCTCCCCGCGCCACAGTGCCTTCCACGGGCGGACGCGCAGAGCGGTGATCCGCAAAGAAACCGCTTTTCGCGAGCGGATTCTCGCGCGGCTGCACGTGCATATCGATACGGCACCCTGCGAGCACGATGACTAGCACGAGCGGCGCGACTCTACAAAGGCGCGGCATCAGCTCAGCACCTCCGAAATCGAGCGCGGCCCCAGGCTTTCCAAAAACTGGCGCGTGCCCGCTGGGCTGTACTTGGGATCGGTCGAAAACACGATCAGGAAAAATCGGTCCTTGGT
>DASRDJ010000149.1:0-18921 GCA_035652655.1 Terriglobales bacterium | reverse complement strand
ACCTGCTCTCGATTCCGATCACTTACCTCAGCGGTCCCGCCGCCATCGCCACCCGGCAGATCGCTCCGCTCACTCTGAAAAAGTTCAGCCGCGACGCCGAATATGAAGCCGACTTGCTCGGCCTCGAATATCAATATGCCGCCGGCTACGATCCTCAGACATTCATCGAGGCCCTGGAAAAATTGCAGGCTCGAGATGCTCAGATGCGGGCTCGCATCAACAAAGCTCTGCCTGTGGCGGCCAAGGTGCCGACCCATAACAAGTTCACGAACGCCTTCTCCAACTACCCTCCGACCGAAGAACGCATCCAGAAGGCACAATCCGAGATTGCCCAACTTCTCCCTACCCGCAACGATTACATCCTCGACACCAGCGAGTTCCAGGAAGTGAAGGCCAAGCTGGCTTGGGGGGACCGGCCCATCCTGCGCCGGCACCGCGACGGAGACGCCCTGACCAACGGCCCGGTACTCCACCGGCAGACGCAACCGTCCGATCTTGCAGGCACTTCCGACACTATTACCAAAGACCGATTGTCCTCTGTCTTCAGTTACTTGCCCGCTATTCCGTACTGAATTCCACTATACGCAGCACTTCGACTTCAGCATCAGGCGCTACTCTCGGGTACGCCTGTTTTCTTGCAACCGCTGAGTCCCTCGACCGGAGAGGAGTGCAATTTCAGTATTTAGGAGTTCAGTAGATGCGCAAATTAATGGGGTTGGCACTGTTGGTGAGCTTGGCTTCCTTGGCAGCATTCGCACAGGAAGGTGGCAATACGCCCAAGGCGGAAATCTTCGGCGGCTACCAGTACACCCGCTTCGACGGTGGTCTGAATGCAAACGGCTGGAACACGTCCCTGACCGGCAATCTGAACAACTGGTTCGGTATTGCTGCTGATTTCAGTGGCGCGTACAAGTCCCAGAACGGCGTGAGCTTCAACAACTACACCTACACCTTCGGGCCGGTGATTTCTTATCGCCACAACGAGACCTTTACTCCGTTCGCACACTTCCTGGCCGGTGGCAACCGCGCCTCCGCTTCCATCAGCGGTGTGGGATCTGGATCGGATAACGGTTTCGCCATGATGTTCGGTGGCGGCCTCGACGTGAAGGCTTCGCAGCACCTTGCGCTGCGCGCCGTCCAGTTCGACTGGCTCTCGCTGCACTCCAACGGCGCCAGCGACAACAACAACATGCGGATCTCCACGGGCATTCTCTTCCGCTACTAGCACCTCAGAAGTAGGCAGTGTCCAGGGCGACCAAGGTCGCCCTGATTTTTTTGCACTGACTTTCGCGTTCTAAGCATGCGCTGTGACATCTCGTTTCCCGAGCTAACCAATCGCAGGACAACGACCCATCTCATCAATACCTCGAGTCCCCGAAGCCTGATCCTGAGCGTCCCACTTTTGTATCGAAAATTGATTCAGAGTAGCCGGTTTGCTAAGGTCGTCGTCATGTCCGAGCGCTCTCCCGAGCAGATACGCGAATCGCTCGACTCCCTTTATCGCGTGGATTCGGGACGAATCCTGGCAACTCTGATCCGCTTGCTCGGCGATTTCGATCTTGCCGAGGAGGCCATGCACGAGGCCTTTGCCGCGGCTTTGGACACGTGGCCTCAGGCCGGCGTACCGGATCAACCGCGGCCCTGGCTTATTTCAACCGCACGCTTCAAAGCTGTAGACGCAATGCGCCGGCGCGCACGCTTTGACGGCGCACAGAAAGACCTCGCACTTCATCTCGAGGCGCAGATGAACGAGGCGCCTCCCAACGATGAGGAAATCGAGGACGACCGCCTCCGTCTCATCTTTACCTGCTGTCATCCCGCTCTGCCGCCCGAAGGACGGGTAGCCCTCACGCTGCGTGAAGTTTGTGGCCTGACAACAGAGGAGGTTGCCCGAGCATTTCTGGTCACGCCAGCAACGCTGGCACAGCGCATCGTGCGCGCCAAAACAAAGATTCGAGAGACACCGATTCCGTACGAGGTCCCGACGCCGCAGGAATTGCCGGAGCGACTGGGTGCGGTGCTCCATGTCATCTATCTCGTCTTTAACGAGGGTTATTCGGCTGCGGCGGGAGCGGAGGTGACGCGGGCCGAGCTAACCGGCGAGGCGATTCGACTGGGCCGGCTACTGACCGAACTCCCGCCAGAGCCGGAAGTCATGGGGCTGCTTGCCCTCATGTTGCTGCAGGAGTCCCGTCGCGCCGCGAGAACCTCTCCGACCGGCGATCTGATCTTGCTGGAGAATCAAGACCGCGCGCTCTGGAACAGGGAGCAAATCGCCGAAGGAGTGGCATTGCTCCAGAAAGCCCTGAAGTCCCGAGGCTTCGGCTCCTACACACTGCAGGCTGCGATTGCGGCGGTTCATGCGGAGGCGGAATCGGTCGCTGCGACCGACTGGCGCCAGATCGCTGCGCTGTACGACCGATTGCTGCGAATTCAGCCTTCACCAGTTGTACAACTCAATCGTGCCGTGGCCATTGCAATGTGCGATGGTCCAGAGGCCGGTCTGGCGCAGATCGACGCGGTGTTGGCACATGGCGAGTTGGCAAATTATTACCTGGCGCATTCAGCTCGCGCGGATCTGTACCGCAGGCTCGGCAGGACCGCTGAGGCTCGGTCCTCTTATGAGAAAGCTCTGGCCCTGACCCAACAGGAACCAGAGCGGCAATTCCTGCAGGAGCGGATTCGGCAGCTGAAATAAAAATTGGGATGGCTGTCGATTTTCCGTCTCCGCAGCGACTATAGGACAAAAGAACGATGCGCTGCGGTTCCTGAGTGAATAGGAAACGAGTCATCGGAAATAAGCCAAAGGAACCAAGGAGAAAGAGTCATGCCACAGTATTTGGTTTGTAACTACCTTCCCGACGACTTCGACCCGTCCTTCGTAACCGAAGCGATGATGGAGGAGATCCACGCTCTTAACCGCGAAATGATTGCTGCCGGCGTCCGGAAGTTCGCTTGCGGCATTGCCCCGCCCGCCAATGCAAAAACGCTGCGAGCCCAGCCCGACGGCAAGGTGCTCGTCACCGACGGGCCGTACACCGAGACCAAGGAACACATGGGCGGATTCTGGATACTGGAATGCGCCAATCTGGATGAGGCACTCGCATGGGCGAAAAAGGGTGCCATCGCGTGCGACGTGCCCGGAGAGGTGCGCGAGCTTCTTTTCTTCCCGGCTCCGGAGGAAGCAACGAAATAGTCTCACCCGCCGCGACTTCGGAATATGCACCGTCTTGACGATAGGATGAACCAACCAGCGCGAAGCTACGCCGCTGGTTCCCACCGGCAACGAAGAGGAGAACAACAATGAAATACATCTGCTTGGGCTACTACGACAAAGGCAAATTCGACGCCATGACTGAGGCCGACCGAAACGCCATGTTCGATACATGCTTTGAATATGACGACCATCTTCGCGCCAGCGGGCACTGGGCCGGTGGAGAAGCGCTCCAGGGGCCCGAGACCGCCCTGACCCTGTATTGGAAGAACGGCAAGGTGGCCACGACTGACGGCCCCTATACGGAAACCAAGGAACAACTCGGCGGCATTCTCGTCCTCGAGGCGAGGGACATGAATCATGCTGTACAGCTCATCGGCCAGCATCCGGCTCTGACGTATGGCAACATTTGGGAGATTCGGCCAGCCGGGGACATGAACGAAATCATCAAGGCAAGCGAGCAGCGACGGAGACAGGTCACTGCACGCTGAATAATGGTCTTGCGCTGGTCATCGCCGGCGGTCGAGGTGCGCCCGTTTCTGTCGCGGGTCAGAGGGCGCATAGCGCTGGTGCATCAGAGAGGGACAATCCAATGAGAAATGTAATCTACGCCATCAACATTACTTTGGATGGCTGTTGCGACCACACCAAACAAGTTGCCGATGAAGAAACACATGAATATTTTACGCAGCTTCTGCGAGATGTTGACCTGCTCGTCTTTGGGCGTAAGACCTATGAATTGATGGTTCCTTATTGGCCTGATATCGCAAAAAGCCAGTCTGAGACAAAAGCGGAGAACGAATTTGCTCGAACATTTGACTCCATCACGAAGATTGTTTTTTCACGATCATTGGCCAGCGCTGAAGATAAAAATACGAGGATTGTTCGTACAAACCTTCACGACGAAATACTTAGGTTGAAGCGAGAACCAGGCAACAATATTCTGATCGGTGGTGTAGATATTCCTTCACAGCTTATAGAGCTTGGTTTGGTTGATGAATATCGTTTTGTCGTTGGGCCAATCGTTGCAGGAGAGGGGAGACGGTTGTTGGAAGGTGTCAGCCTGCGGGAAAGATTACAGCTAAAACTTGTTGCGTCAAAGATTTTTAAATCAGGATGTGTTGCGCTTCGTTATTTGCAACAGTGACAGAGAAATCTGCGAAAGCCGTCCCGTGCTTTTGATCTTGCGGCCACCCGCCTAATCTATTTTGCGACGAAGTACTCACCTCGATGAAGCGGAGCATCGATGTTTTGAAACCTGAACGGCAGCGACTGGTCATGAAAAACCTGCGGGCCTGATTGAAGTTGGTAATGCAAGTGTGGTCCGAATGCGTCTCCCGAGTTCCCCAACCTTCCAATTACCTGACCCGTGGCGACCCGGTCCCCGACGTTGACAGTGACGGAGCCTGGTTGCATGTGCATCATGACGCTGTATTCCGAACTGCCATGGTCGATGATCACGCAATTTCCCGCATACGCCATAACCGGGTCATGGAGTGCCCTGTACCAATTGTCGCCCGGCTCCTCTCCCGGGTGCGGGTTAGTGGGTACGTTGTTGCGGGCGTAGACCACGGTTCCCGAAGCGGGCGCAAGGATCTCGCGGCCGTAGCCGGCATCCGCCGCATTCTCGTTGGCGTCGCTTATCTCCCCATCGTTCTGATCCAAGCCGTCCAGGTCTACGGCAAAGGCATTCGAAAAGCCGCCGTGGCCGCCGCTCGTGATCCAGTCCTGCCCGACAATTCCATGACCACGAAAGGGAACGATGAGCGCTGTCTTCTGTTCGTAGTATCGAATCGGGATCCTGAGCATCTGTTCCGCCCGATGGCCCTTCGCATCGGCGACGGTTAGCCGGACAGCTGCGAAGTCAATCGCCAATGCTTGGGGATGGCGAAAGTAAAAGCGAACATCAAATGCTTCGGGCAGCGTAAACGCACGCGTCGGCGACGCGAGCGGGGTGCTCGGCTCGATCCGATACCTTATGTTTTTGATCTTCGCCAGCATTTCGGTCGTCCACTCCTGCCGTTCGACGGCAGATCGGCCATTGGAGAGTTCCACGCTGGCAGAAATCGGGGTGAGCGCGCAATCGGTGGAACAAATGACAGCAATATCGAACACGAAGGATGACGTTCGGGAATTTCCTGGATCGTCCACTTTGTAGACAATTGCCGGCACGACCTGCAAATGGAAGTCGGGTTGACTGGCCCATGCAGGTTCGACGGCCAACAAGCAAGCAGGCACAGCTAAAAGCAGCAGAGCTCGTCTCATGTCAGCGCAACTCCTACCATGTAGTTGCAGGGCATACTACTGCTGTTGCTAAGACGTCTTGGTATGGTGTGGGTTAGCTATTCTGTGGCACCCTCGTTACGTGGGCCACCCGCCGTCAATGATCCGCGATTGGAGCCTTGCCGTTGGCAACAACTTTTTTTTCCGGCAGCAACTCTTTGGGAGAGATCCGCGGATCGTAGACCAGGTTGAAGAAGCCAACCATCATTTCATCCCAACTCTGCTGGCCCCAAATCACGGTTTTCGTAGGATCTGGATTCTCGGGATTATTCGCGGAGTTGTCGAAATGGGCGATGCATTCAATGCGAGCGCCGGGCGGCAAATCGATCGGTTGCTCGAGGTTGTACCAAAGCTGCCAGTGCCAGTTGTACTGCGGAACCCGCAATATAGTCCGCGTTTCGCCACTCGGGAATACCACCCGGTATTCGAAATCTTTTCCTCTGGCGTGCATGTGCGGATGGATCGAAGCCAAGGTCACCGGTTTGCGAATTTCGAAGGAAGCATCCACGCGATAATTGGCATCGCCTGGCGGAATTTTGAAAGTGCCATTGACCGCCGACAACGTTTGCACTCTTTTCTTTGGTGGCTCTTTGGCGAAAACCAGGCCCAGCTTGGTTCGGTCCATCACCGCTTTTCCATTGGGCGTGTAATGCACCTCGAATACGATGTCGGATCCGGCCTTTACCAATTTCGCTTCGCCTGCAGTCAGGACCTCCGCGGGCTGGCCGGGAGCATAGCCAACCAGAAAATCGCTGGGTAGACTGCTTGCGTCAACGTTCTCATTGGGTTTGGCTGGAGGAGCTTCGAAGAAAACTCCTCGCTTTTGGTCTTTGAAGTAATTCGATCCGGGCTCGCGAACATACGCGATGATGTGGTGAACCACGGAGCGTTCCGTTGGCCGCACTTCGAGCGCCTGCACCCACTTATCCTCTGTGAAGCCGGTTGGCACGATCGCGTATTGGTACTCAACCATCCCCGATTTCGGCACGGCAAATTCCTTGGGCAACTGAAAAATCAGGTCCGGCTTTGGAATGCCCCAGCCCTCCACAAAATTCGCGGGTGCGGGCATGTCCTTGGGATCTCCCTCGGGGGCGCCAGCGGTCACCCACGCGACAATCGTGTCGATTTCTTTCTGAGAGAGCGACCGGTCATTCGCGAAATGCCCAACCTGAGGATCGGCAAACCATGGAGGCATCAATTTCTGCTTCACGGCCAATTTCATGGCCCCGGTCCAGGGCCGCGTCTCCTCGTAGCTGAGCATTGAGAACGGGGCAGCCTCGCCCGGCCGGTGGCAGCTTTGGCAGTGTTTCTGCAGGATCGGCGCGACATCCTTCGTGAATGTCGGAGCGTTCATATTGCCCATCTGCGAAGAGAGATTCCCTATCGAACAAACTGCAAACAGCAACCCGAGAACCGTGCGATTCATTGCGTCGAGGCCTCTACCGGCGACTTGAGTTCCTATTTTCGGAGTCGGCCGCGCCATGATATCAAGAATTTCCAATGAACCCTGCGCACGAGGAGGGTGGCCCGGCCTAGGCGTCGCCCACAAACCTCGAGGGTGCCCCGTCCAAGCTCCGCTTGGGCGGGTGTGTTCTTCGCGGTCGGCACGATGTAGGGTGAAATGCGGGGACAGACCGAACGTTCCCAAGCTTTTCGCGAAACATCTTCGCGCCGGGAGCATCGCGTTTCACGCCGCAGGCGATCAGAGGAGGTAGGGCACCAAGGCGGCAGTCTGTCGCGCATAGGTAGCATACGTCTCCCCAAACTGGGAGCGCATCCACTCCTCCTCCATGCGGAGCTTGACCCAGAACACGAGGAAAATGAGGACGAACGCGATGAAGCCACGCACCTGGGAGATGGCAATCGCCATGCCCAGAAACCCGGCCAGAATGCCGGTGTAGATTGGGTGACGCACCACAGCATAGGGACCGGTGGTGATCAGCTCGTGGCCCTGCTTAATAGTGACCGAGCGGCTCCAGTTCCTGCCGAGGTGCTCGCGCGCCCAGACGGCGAAGAGAAGGCCGGCGACGGTAAGGGCGGCTCCCAGCCAGAATGGCCAATAACCCGTCGGCCAGAGCTGGACGTAAAGCCAGGGCAGCGGGATGCGCGGGACCGAGAGTAAAACAATCGCGATCAGGAAGATGAGGACGCGCAGCATGCGCGAGGCTGCGGGCTCGAGACGCCGGGTGGCCTTGGTATCCGTAGCTTTGATCTGCCAGTAGAGAACAAAAACGATCCAGACCACGGGAAAGAAAGATTCGTAAAACCAGAGCATGCGGACCTCCGTGCGCTAAAAGTACTACGCAGCGGACGCTACGAACACCGTGGGTGAAATGCGGGGACAGACCGCACGTTTACCATTGTCAAATCCGCTGGTCGGAAGCTGGCGGAGAAGTGGGATTCGAAGCGAAGCTGAAATGGCAAACGAACAACTTACCCGCGCACAGATGCCTCAGGGCTTTGCGGGCAGCGGCTGCCAGAGCTCAATCTTGTTTCCGTCCAGGTCATAGATCCAGGCGAAGCGACCGTAGGATTCATCCATTCGTTTGGCGTCGATCTTTACGCCCTCTTGTTTTAGGCGGTCGAGCAGAGCATCCATATCGTCCACGATGTAGTTGATCATGAACGGTGCGGGGCTGGGATCGAAGTACTTACTGGAGGCTGGAAAAAGCGTCCAAACGGTAACGTGTTCCTTTTGCGGGTCGTCGTGTTCGCGCCACGGAAGCATCGCGCCCTGGCCGTTGTCAGCGAGTCCAAGATGCTTCGCATACCATTCGCGCATCTGATCACGATTCGCGGACTTGAAGAAGATGCCGCCGATTCCAAGGATGCGCCCGCGCTGCTCCATCTTCACCGGCGGCTTCGACTTTTCAGGCTGCGGAGATGGCACTTCCTGTCCTCCCATGGAGCGGGCTGCGATTAGCAACAGCGAGCCGAGCGCAATTGTGCTCCAGCGTGATCCTTGCATGTGTGGAGTATACAAATTTCAGAGCAGCTGTCGATTTTCGGGCTCCCGAACGACCATCTGACAGAGCGACGAGCTACGGCCCTGACTCACCGCAAACAAGGAGTCACAGGAAGCAAGGAGGAATCGATGAAATACATCTGTCTGGGATACCTCGAGCCAGGAAAATTCGAAGGGATGACCGCCGCCGAGCGAAACGCAACCTTAGACGAATGCTTTGAGTACAACGACCATATGCGCGCCAACAGACATCTGGTCGCCGAAGTGCCTCTTCACCCTCCGGAGACCGCGTTGACCCTGTACTGGAAAAACGGCAAAGTCGCGACCACCGACGGCCCCTATGCGGAAACCAAGGAACCGCTGGGCGGCATTCAGATCCTTGAGGCGCGAGACCTCAATCATGCCGTTCAGCTCGTGTCACAGCAACCAGGTTTTAAGTTTGGCCTTGGACCGATCGAAATACGGCCAGTTATGGATTTTGACCGACATCTTAACGGAGAGCGAGCAGCGGCGACAGCGCAAGCAGACCTCGCGATGAGGGCGGCTACTAGCACGCAGCCGAAAAACTCTGCCTCGAATAAGTTTCGGGAAGGGCACGACTTCAGTCGTGCCGTTAAATCGTTGAAAATGTGTCTGCGCTTTAGCGCCTGACGTGTGCTTTCTGTATCTTCACCGACTTTTTCTGCGGCCTCTTCCGTCTGCCGAAGTGATATCAAGTTCTTAACAAAAAAGCTCCGCGCTCGGGGCGCATCCATCCGTCGCGACTTCATCCGAACGGATTGCCCCTCCTGCCCAGCGCTCAGTACAATGCGCAAGCGACAAACGTCTCCGTCAAGGACGACGCAAATCTCCCGAATCCCGTAAAGAACAGTCGATATCATGCGAACCAGCGCCGTCCTCCTCATCAGTTGCCCCGACCAGAAAGGACTGGTCGCCACCGTCTCCGACTTCATCTTCCGGCACGGCGGCAACATCCTCCACACCGATGAGCACACCGACGCCGAGTCGGTTTGGTTTCTCATGCGCGTGGAGTTCGATCCGGATGGTTTTGATCTGCCGCTTGGAAAATTCGCCGAACAGTTCGATCCGATCGCCGACAAGTTCGGCATGGAATGGCGTCTGACCCGGCCCGGCGAGCGCAAACGCATGGCGATCATGGTTTCAAAATATGATCACTGCCTGGTCGACCTGCTCTACCGTCACAAGATCGGCGAGTTGAACTGCGAGATCCCCCTCATCATTTCCAACCACGCCGACAATCAGCCCATCGCCGACTTCTACCGCATCCCGTTTGTGGTCGTTCCCGTCACCAAAGAAAATAAACGCGACGCGGAGCAGCGCCAGATTGCCCTGATCCGCGAACACAAGGCCGACTTCACGGTCCTCGCCCGTTACATGCAGGTGCTCTCCGAAGAGTTCGTCGCCACCTTTCCGCACCGCGTCATCAACATTCACCACTCATTTCTGCCGGCCTTCGTGGGCGCAAAACCCTATCACCAGGCCTTCCAGCGGGGCGTAAAGCTGATCGGCGCCACCAGCCACTACGTTACCGAGGTACTCGACGACGGCCCCATCATCGAGCAGGACGTCGTCCGCATCTCCCACCGCGACGCTGTCGAAGACCTCATCCAGAAGGGCCGCGACCTCGAAAAAGTCGTCCTGTCCCGGGCCGTCCGCTGGCACATCGACGACCGGGTGCTGCTCTACGGCAATCGGAAAACCGTGGTTTTCGACTAGCCCGGCACGCTCCCAGAACTCTCCAGAATTTCTCCGTTCACACAGTCAGGTCCGCGCCAAAAAAAGTAGAGATTTCGCTTCGTAACCCCATTGAAATGAATATTTTGCCTATAAGTCCTTTTTCGTCAAAGATTTCGCTCTTCTCCCGCCCATAACCTGTTGAGTTTAAAAGACCCCGGGGGGGGATACTTCAGATAGCTAACTAGTAAATATGCCTTGTCGAGCTTTCAGACTTTGCCGCAAAAATCCCTCTTGGCCGAATGCCACGTCGCGCCTTTTTCGCCGCCGACCTTTCTCCATCCAGAATTCATGGCCCCAAATCCTCGAAGCGGCTCTCCCGTGGAAGTGCATGGCACGGAAGTAAGGTTTCGTTTTCGCCCACCTCAGTTACCCTTAATTACCGCTAGTTGAGTTGAATTCACGCGGACTTACCCGGAGCGAAGTTTGGTCGAAGACCCAAAGTGGGAGCTGTCGATCCTGGCCAACGTCAGCGGCTTCTACCAGAAGCTGCTGCGCGACTACTTGCAGGGCGATCTCCCGGTGCACCCCGGTCTGGAGGACGAAGCCATCCACCAGGCCAGCACCAACTTGCGCGAAATTCTGGGCAAGATGCATCGTTGGCTGCAGTTGCTCGACATGGCGATCACGCCGGCGATGGTGCGGCAGGGCCTGACCACCGATACCGACCCCGAAATCGCGGAAGCGCTGCTGCGCTACTACACCCGCAAGCGCGACTTCACCGAATCCGACCGGGACAAGACCGATCTGGTCGCGACATTTCTGTATCGCCATCCGCGCGTTCCGGGTCAGTGGGAGCGCAGGGGCTACGGCCTCGATGGCAGCCTTCCGCTTTCGCCTTTTGAAATTGCTTTGATCGAAATTCTGGCTGACTCCGACGCGCCCATGTTGCCGGAAGAGCACGTGCAGCTTTTGCGTGAGTTTGAGCCGTTGCGCGAGCTGTCGCAGGGATTCGTGAATTTCAACGCTCTGATTGATTCGGGGATCCTCTCGCGCGTGCGCGAGTTGAAGCAGTCGTTCGGGAAGTCTTTCAATCATCCTGGAGTTTTGGCCACGATCGCACCCTACAACGTGGCATTCGGCATTCGCTTTGACGAGCTGTTTGGTTGCGCGATCGGCGAGATCAAGAGCTTCGCGAAAGCCGTGGAAGAATTGGGCGGAAGCATTCTCAGCAACATCGACGGCGTCGATGTAACGGTGGAGCACGTGCAGGCGCTGCAGGAAGGCGAACTGCTGAAGATCGACTACGTTGAGGCGCTCGACAAGTTTCGCCGCGTCTCAAAGCTGAAGAAAGAAATCGACAAGCGCCCACGCATTCGCCGCACAGCGGCCAGCGCGTCGGCACCCGGGCGTTCTGGTGGAGCTGCCGCGGCCGCCAAGATGGCACGCGAAAAGCCGCGCACCGCGCCAGTTCCGGTCAAGCATGTGGCTCTTCCGGTCACTGCCCAACAGCTCTCACTCGAAGAAGCGAAGCTATCGAGAGTCGAGGAATCGATTCGCATCTTCGTGCGCGTAGCCGATCCAAAGTTCCGGCAAGTTGTCCCGATGAGGTTCTTCAATCTCAACCTCACGCCCTCGGAAGTCGAAGCCTATTGCGCCGACTATCTGGAAGAAAAAAGCTTGCGAGCCGACGTGGGGCACGCGTTGTTGCGCAGTGTCGCCGTCATCGCACGCATTCAGACCGAACTTGAGGAATTGAAGCGCTGCCAGCCGGCAACCTCGCTTTGGAAGCTGCGCGCCGATGCGCTGGTGGTCTTGCTCGACGTGGCACGCACAACCTACGACGCCGGATCGCAGGTCGTCGTGAAAGCCCAGAAGGACGAGCCATCGGTTGCAGAAGCCGTCCAGGTTTCGATGCGGAAATTGCGCGAGCGGGCCGAGTGCGTAGTGAAAGCGTTGGCTGGGTAAACAGTCTTCAGTCGCTAGTCGTCAGTCTTCAGCTGAGTCGCCCCCATAGAGCCAGTGGATCCCGCTGGCGCCCGCTGTAATACCTACGCTAAACCAATCGAGCATTGCTCCACCGAATGGTTCGGGGTCAGCTGCTCCTACGCTGGCGTCGTATGCGCCCATGCCGCTAAGACCTCTTTCTCTTTTGCCTCCGACAGAAAGTTCGGGCGGTCGATGTCTTGCGCGAAATAGAAATCGTGCAAGCAGTCGAAGGCGGTCTCTTCGAAGGGGCGTGTTCTCCAGCCGGCCTTGAAAGCTTTGGCGCTGCTGATGCGGTACAGTCCCTGGTTGGCGGGATCGGGCCGCCAGAAGGGGAAATTCCCAGCGAAGGTATGCAGTGCCTGGTCTGTCTCCAGACCGTTTTCGTGCAGGAACTGCTGCGGGATCCATACGAAAGTTGCGTCCGAATGAGTGGCGTTTTTGCATGCTTCCAGAAACTCCCGAAAGCTCATCGATTTGCCCGTGAGGTTGAAGGTCCCATACAGCGAACGCGCGATTGCCAGCGCAAGAAAGCTCGCGACATCTTTCACGTCGACCAATTCGACCGGATCGTGACCGTCGCCGGGCGCGATGTGTTCTCCACCCTGCTGCGCGCGCAGCAGCCACGTCAACAGGTCGGGTGTAGTATCGCGAGTGCCTTTAATCGGCCCCGGACGCACGATGGTGAGGC
Source organism: Terriglobales bacterium (assembly GCA_035652655.1). Lineage (GTDB taxonomy): Bacteria > Acidobacteriota > Terriglobia > Terriglobales > Acidobacteriaceae > Gp1-AA133. The sequence goes on along the minus strand of DASRDJ010000149.1, from coordinate 6,087 downwards.
GATCTCCGATGATCTGGTGGAGACGCCGCTCGCTCTCGGCCTTATTGCGATTGTAGGGCCGGGCCGAGCCATTCCACGGCTCCATGGGCGCGTCCTCGACGATGTCGGCTTTCGCGAATTCGTGCGAGTCATAGGCAGCGATAGAAGAGACGAACAAATAATGCTGCGTTCGGTCCTTTAGAAACTCCGCTGCCGAGGCCACGAGCGCGGGGTCGTTCGGCCATACATCTACGATGACGTCGAAGTGGCGGTGTGAAAGTGCAGTGAGGTCCTGATCATTTGCATCCGGACTTCGGAACCCTCTGAGCTTCTCGAGGTGCGGGAAGAGTTCTGGATTGGTCACGCCGCGATTGAAGAGAGTCACGGTGTGGCCATCGGCGACCAATGCGTCCACCACGGCTGGCCCCAAGAAAAATGTTCCCCCCACAACCAAGATTCGCTTAGGCGGGAGGCTCGCCCAGGCCATACGCTGGGACGAGGACATTGATGCTGCCAACAGTAGTGCGGAATGTTTCACAAAACTTCTACGGTCCATGGTCTTCGTCCCTCCTGGCTGAAATAGACGCGCGGAAGCGGGACACGTTAGTTTTGCATCGAGCCGGATCTGAGTCGACCGGGTTTATTTTTCGCTGTGTTCGGCCAGAAACTTCTGCGCAAACTCCGCGTTAACGTAATTTGGATCGACCTCGAGTGCTTTAGCGTACATAGCCCGTGCTTGCGCCACATCGCCGGATTTGAAAAGCGCTTCCGCCAAACTGTCGTAGGGGTTGGGAGACTTCGGGAAGTCTTCGGTGTTCATGCGCAGTACAGCGATCGCGTCCGCGTATCGATTTTGGCCGAGGAAGTTGTAGCCGAGCGCATTGATGCCAGCCTCGGAAGCGAGCCTCGACTTCGGATTCGCTTTCCTCATCTTCACGACTATCTGGTGGAACTTCTCGGGTCCCTGAGATCGGAATAGATCGACGATTGCGGCGGTTGCCAGCGTGCGCAGCGGGTCTTGGTCCGCAAGATATTGCTCGGCCGCGACGGGATTGTCGATCAAATCTGAGTCGACCTGCTGCAGTTCATGTTTGTAAGCGGCGGGGATTTTCTCCACGTGCCTGCTGAGCTCTTCCTTTGAGAGCCATTGGCCGCGGACCATGACGCCCGAAATTGTGTGGGTGTTCGCAATATTCGTTAACGGGTTCTTCTCGAGCAGCACGAGGTCAGCGCGCTTGCCGGTTTCGATCGTGCCGAACTCGCTCGACTTTCGAAAGTAACGCGCGGGAATCAGAGTTGCGGCCTGCAGCACCTGAAACGGTGTCAATCCGTCTTTCACGAGTTCTTGCAGTTCGTCGTGGATCCCGAAACCCGCCATGGGGCCGACATCCGGCGCATCCGTGCCCACCATCAGCGGCACACCTGCGTGAAACAGCGTCTTCACGAGCTTTCGCTGGAACGTCAGCGCGGCACGCATTCGCTCAGCTTGTGCCGCCGAAGTAGTGTTCTTGAACCGGTTGGCGGCAGGCTCGAATTGCTCGAGGGCCCACGGAGACAGATATCGCAGAGTTGGATTTTTTAGAAAGCCCTCTAAGTCCGTAGCCTGTTGCACCGTCGTGGCGTAAGTGGACAGCGTCGGAATGACGTAGATGCCCGCGCTAGCAGTCTCTTTGGCGACGACCGGACTCTTTGCTTCGTCAAGGACGATGTGGTCGTTGTTGTCGTCATGCTGCGGGTTGAAGTACGTGTAGAGAAATTCGTCGAGGTGCGCGATGGATTGGCCGGATTGAACGGTGAGATCAAAGTCGGCGTCGCGGGAGATGTGGCCCATCAGCAGTAAGTTGCGGCGCTTGGCTTCGGCGATAAGCGCGGGGTATTCCTCTTTGGAAACGTGATTGAACACTTTGAGGGCGTCGTAACCGAGGTCGGCCTGCTCGTCGACCAAGCGCACCGCTTCCTCGGGGGTATGGCGGCGGTCGACGATGGGACCAGCAGTGAAGATGGTCGGACCGAGAAGTTCGCCGCTCGCTACCTGCTTTCGCCAGAGCAGGTGCGCCGGGCGCCCGTCGAGGTTAAAGACCGTGGTGACACCATTCGCAAGGTAGAGCGGGAACTCGATAGTTGAGTAGAGGTGAACGTGAGAATCAGTGAGGCCCGGGATTAGGTATTTGCCGGTCGCGTCGATTTTCTTTGCGCCGACGGGAACATTAACCGTAGCAGACGACCCGATCTCGGTGATTTTCCCGTTTGCGATTAGGACTGTCTGGTCGTCGAGAATGCGCTCGCGGTCCATCGGAATCACGTGCACGTGAAGGATAGCCACCGGCGGTTGTTGGGCGAGCGCCAAAGCTGCGGACATGAACGCAGCCAGAAGGGAAAATCGGCGAGAGATGAGAGCCATGGTCCAGATTAGACGGCGGTACCTCAGAAAAAGAGAGCGAACGCCAGAGCGCTCGCTCCCCAGTCCCCTTAGCAAGACGGCCCACGCGCCTCTTCCCTGCTACTTCTGCTGGGCCTGCTTCTTCTGCCGCGCCAGGCGGGCTGCATCTCCCAGCGACGTCGAATCACTCGTCATGCTGGTGGGGCTTACAGCGTTCGTGGTTATCGAGACGTTCTGCGGCGCGGGCGGCGCTGCGGGCGCGTTTGTTTGCTGCACCGTGGTGGCAGGCGCGAGAGTGCTCGCGGCTGGAGCTGCGGCTGGCGCGGCCTGCACAGCCTGCGTGGGAGGTTGCGGGTGGGCAATCTCGACGGAGACTTTGTCTTTGGCGATAACCTTGCCTGCATCCAGCGGCTTCAGTTTGTCGGAGGTGAGTTCGTACGTGCCCTGCTGAACGTCCATTAACTGCAGCCGTCCGTGACCTTTCATGAACCCAGCAGCGATGTCGACGCGGATGAAATATTGCTGGCCCGGCGCTGCCAGGAGCACGATCCCCGACTGCTCATCGTTCGAGCGGAAGATGTGCTTGCCCGGTTCGACGGTGGTCGTAAAGTAGCGGCCGTTTTCCATGCGCGCCAGTTGCACATCGTCGCAATAGACCGAAGGAGCGAGTGCCGCTCCGACAAACTGCTTGTAGCGGTACACGAAGACAGTTGCCTTGGCGGAGTCCTGGGAATTAGCGGAAGGTGCAGCTTTTTCCTGCGTCCAGGAAGATGTTAGTGAGACCACAAACAGCAGCAGAAAGAGAGATGCTCGACGCATGGTACGCCCCTCATCGCCGGAACGGTGAGCGCAAACCGACCTGCCCCTCGTTCCATTCTGTGAGTGTGAACAGCGATGCTCAAGTTACGTGCGTAATGCTATGTGCGGGGCAACGGAGTGGAGGGCGAGACGCCCTCCGGACTGGGCGGCGGGACGCCGGCGCTACGCCAGCGAGGCCTGGTAACAGAAAAGCCGGGCTTTCGCCCGGCCCGACGGGCGGGGACGCCCGTCGCTCCATCGTAACGTTCGAGCTGAGGCGGACAGGAGTTGTCCGCCCCACACGCTAGTTGATGTCGAATTGCTCCTCGTGCAGCGTGCCGTCGGATTTCACGATTATGGTGCGTTTGGTCAACTCTTCCATCTCGGTTAACCAGCGGCCGTTTGCCGCTTTCAGCGCTTTCCCGACTTCCGGGTTCACGCGCAGCATGATGTCCTGACGCTCCATGTGCTTGGCCATCTTGCGCATTTCGACATAGATCTCGTTGCACACCGTAGTCACCGACTTGATGAAGCCGGTGGACTCGCAGTGCGGGCATGGCGATCCGATGGTGCGTTCGAGCGATTGCTTCACGCGCTTGCGGGTGATGGCAACCAGCCCGAAATCGTTGAACTGGAGGACTTTCGACGGCGCACGATCGTTGCGCAACTCTTCTTCCAGAGCCTGCATGACTTTCTGCCGGTTGCGGCGCTCGTCCATGTCGATGAAGTCGATCACGATGATGCCGCCCAGGTCGCGCAGGCGAATCTGGCGGACGATTTCTTTGATGGCGTCGACGTTTGTCTTGACGATGGTGTCTTCGAGGCGTGCCGTTTTGCCAACGTACTTGCCGGTGTTGATGTCGATCGCGACCAGCGCTTCGGTCTGGTTGATGACAATGTAGCCGCCGCTCTTCAGCCAGACTTTCGACTTGAGGGCCTTGTCGATTTCCTCTTTCAATCCGAATTGCTCGAACAAGGGTGTCTCTTTTGTGTAGAGCTTCACGCGCCGCACCAGCGCAGGCTGGAAGCGGTTTGCGAAGCGCAGGATGCGCTCGTATTCGGTTTCGGTATCGACCCAGATGGCCGAGAAGTCGGACGTGACCTGATCGCGCAGCACGCGCTCCACGACATTCAGGTCGTGATAGATGAGCGCGGGAGCCTTAGCTTCTTCCGAGCGCGTCTTGATCTCGTGCCAGAGATTCTTCAGGAAGCGGATGTCAGCGCGGAGATCTTCTTCCGACGCTCCGGCCGCGGCCGTGCGGACGATGAATCCACCCTGGCCGTTTTCACGCTCGCTGATGATGATGCGCTTCAAGCGCTGGCGTTCTTCGTCGGAAGAAATCTTCCGCGACACGCCAGTGTGGTTCACGGTCGGCATGTAGACCAGGAATCGTCCAGGCAGAGCGATGTGGCTGGTGATGCGGGCGCCCTTCTTGCCGATCGGTTCTTTCGCTATCTGGATCAGAACTTCCTGACCTTCTTTTAGAAGATCGCTGATGAGAGGCACGGGGGCATTGTTGCGGCGAGGCGAGTTGCTGCCGCCCCCACCTCCTCCTCCCTGGCGAAAGCGGCGTCCACCGCGGCGTCCGCGGCGGCGATCGAATGCTGGGCGCTGGGCACGCTGCGTGTAGCCGGCGGTCCCGGCGGGAGCGCGAACTTCCGCGCGCGCGTCGACGGTGCCGGTGCCTAGTGCTTCCGCAGCGAGCAACGCTTCGGCTTCGGCCTGCGCATCCTCGATTTCTGCTTCTTCTGTGTCTTCTTCGGTCTCTTCGCTCTCCGTCTCGCCTTCTGCAGCAAAACCCTCTACATCCGCAATCGACCCTTCGTCGCTGATGTGCGGAGCTTCTGAGCTTTCCCCGGCTGCATGCAGAGGCGGCTCGCCGGTAGCAGCGATCTCGAGGCTGCGCGGCGCCTGGTAGTCGGCGGCCGCGCTGGTCTCTTCTTCCATCTCATCGAACACGGAATCTTCTTCCAGTTCTTCGACGTAATGCGTGATGTCGGCTTCTTCCTCGTCGATGACCTGCTCCTCGACCGAGCCCGCAGGACTGTCATAGGGGGCAACGGAGGAGGGCGGCTCAGCCACGGAGGCAGCAGCAGCGAATGCTTCGGGCTCAGACTCAGGCTCACGGTCTCTGCCGATCACTTCTTCCACGACATCATCATGCCCGACCACCGCCTCGCTGGTGAAGGCCGCAGTCAGATTCATACGATCCTGCAGAGCGTGCTCGCGCTCCCACTCCTGGTGAACGGCTTCATCGCGATGCTCGTCACCATGCTGTTCGTGCAGCGGCTCGGTGAGACCGGTCGCAAACAGCGGCTCATCGTCTGGAAAGCCCACGGGAACACCGGATGTCCCTTGCGGAGCGGCAGCCGTTTCCTTGGTCGCGTTGGAAGCGCCGGGCTGGCTAGCCCGGCCGCGATACTTCGAAATCGACTCGCCCGGCAGGATGATCGGCTGATATCCAGGAGGCGGTCCGTAGTCGTCAACCCCTCGGGAACGCGTGCGGGACGGAGTCGAGCTGGCCGCGTAGCTATCGGCGGAGTCGGAGCGACTCGAGCGCTCGCCGCGGTCAGAGCTGGCCGCACGATCAGGACGGTCGTTGCGTTCAGGACGGTCCGTGCGTTCTTCTTCGAAGCGACGTCCGCGACGACGGCGGCGGCCGCGGAAGCCTCCGCGGTCGCGCGACTGGTTGTCACGGGTTTGGCTGTCGCGAGAGTAGCTCTCGCGTGGTTGTGCGTCGCTGTTGCCGGGTTCGGGCCCGGACGAGGCAGCGATGGCTTGCTCTTCTTCGAACGGTTCCGATTCGATCACGTAGGAAGCGTTCTCGGACGGGGGCAGGGACGAAACTTCAGAGCGCTGTGGCTGCGGCCGTGACTCCTGCTGCGGCCGGCTCTCCTGGAGCGGTGGTCGGTTGGTAGGAACGACGTCG
>DASRDJ010000148.1:0-12196 GCA_035652655.1 Terriglobales bacterium | reverse complement strand
TGGAACATTGATATGGAGCACCTCGTTGAGCCGGCAAGAGCCACCGTGTGGATCGGTCCCAACTCTGCAGAGGGCCAGAATGTGGACTTCGCCATTGCGAAGTGAAACGGTCGTTTTCAATTCGTGTGCCCGCCGCGGGGATCTCCCTAAACCGCACCCCTATTATGCCTCCGTTCGGAATGAGAACGCCGCATTGGGGCTGCTGCCACGAAGAACTAAGTCTGTTTCGAAAAAGCCCGTGCTTGCTGGCAGTGCTTAGACGGGGCTAAATATTTTTGCCAGCTACGTTATGGCCTAACGGGTCGCGGCATAGGTAGTCTCGGGAGTTACCTCTTGTCTGTCTCCAAGCTTTCACGCCTCTTTAGCCTGTTCGCTTCTATTAGGTGCTTGTAAGTCGCCAATGCTTGTTCTGCATCCTGCATACGACCGGCACGGCGATAAGCTTGGCCTAGTTGGAAATAGACGGCATCGTGATCGGGGGCAAGCCTTTTGGCTGTTTCAAGGTTCTCAATCGCACCTGTTGTATTTTCCTGTTGGAGGAGAGCTCGCCCGAGATCAAAGTAAGCCAGTTCATAATCTGGTTTTGCCTTTAGAACCTCACGCAAGAGGGCAACAGACTCCGATAACTGCCCCTGGGAGAGCAGCGTATATCCGAGATAGTACGTGGTGAGCCAATCACCTGGCCGAAGCTCGAGTTCAGCGCGAAATTCCCGCCTGGCCGGCTCGAATTCTTTCTGTTGTAGATAAACCAAACCGCTGTAGTAGTGAGCTTCGGATAGCTTGGGATCGAGGCGCAAAGCGTTGCCAAATTCGTCGAGGGCGCATGAATAGTCCCGCTGTTCCGCACATGCCTTGCCTAACAATAGGTGGACCGAGGCGTTGTCCGCGTTTTGTTTCAGGAGCTGGCGGAAAATCGTAGTGGCAGCTGCGGGTTGCTCCATGTGAACCAAAGCCGTGCCCCAGGCTAGAAGCAAGCCGGGATCATCGGGCGGATTTTCGAGAAACGGATGAAGAACTTCGACAACTTTTGCATAGTTCTCTGACATGGAGTAGCTGAGACCCAGTAACTGGCGAACGAAAGAGTCGTCGGGATGCGATGTAAGGACGCGTTCAAGTGGTGGAACAGCCTCTTCGTAACGCCCTGCCCGGAAACCTGCAAATCCCCAGTTGCGATCCAAGCCGGGGAGATCAGGTTTCCATTTAGAGGCCTGCTTGAAAAACTCAGCGGCTTCCGAGAATTTCGAGAGTTTGGCTCGCATTACACCGAGATCGTTGTATGAGCTGGCTAGAATTTCAGAGGCAAACCCGCGGTACTGCCTAGTTGCTAACGTCTCTTTCTGTGTAGGCAATTTTGAAGGAACTGAAGCCGTTGGCACGCCGTGCTGAAGCATGGTCTGTCCGCTTTGCTTTTCTTCGGGGGATGCCGCCTCGAGCAGATCAGAGACCCGATCCGAAATCCTGCTTTCTCGGTCATCTTTCGCGCTTTTGCTATCGAAAATGTGTTTTACGTCGTACTTGAACTTTGTTTCGCGTATTCGCTGCGAGTGGTTCAGCGCTGTTTTGGCCTCCTCCTCGCGACCAATCCGGCGCAGATTTTGGCCGAGCAGATAGTATGCCCGGCTTGCCTCGCGCAGGTTTTGTTCTTCTTGCGTGGCCACTAGCTTCACGTACTTTTCCAGGAAATCGACTGCTGCTTTCGGGCGACTGGTCTGCGAGTAAACCTCTCCCAAGTAGAGATAGACTGAAGTCTCCTGAGGACGCAGCCGCGCCGCATGGAGGAGAGCCGTTTCTGCAGCCGCGAAGTCGCGCAGGTTTACGTTCGCAATTCCAAGAAGTTCCTGGACCTGATATTCATCGGGGTGAATCTGAAGCTCTTTTTTGAATTCTTCACGTGCCCGCGGGTAGCCCTCTTCCTGGTAGTACTCCAGGTAGGCGTAGCCAAGAAAACCGTGGACCCGCGGGTACCTCGGATCAAGTTTGATCGCCTGGCGAAATTCCGCGATCGCCTGTTGTGGAAACTTGGCGATCAGATATGCGCGGCCAAACAGCATGTGCAGTGCTGCCGACTCGCCCATGGTTGATTGCAGTTGTTGGAACCACGTGACCGCCGTCTCTAGTTTTTTCGCCTTCAGGTAGGCGATCCCGAGAAAATAACCCGTCTCGAAATCATTTTCGATATCTAGCGCAGCCTTCAATTCCCGGACGGCATTGTCGCCATCGTCCTCGAATAAGTAGATTCGACCGAGTAAGGTGCGAGCGCGGGCCTGCATGGCGTCCTTGTCCCTTATCCGCTCCAGCATTGCCTTTGCCTCGCTAGCTTTTCCTTGGCGGAACCATACGGCGGCTGCGTCCACTTGGGTCCCGATATCATCGGGTTTAAGCTGCAGAGAGGATTCCAGGTAAGCGGCTGCCTCATCGACCTGCCCGCCAGAGACTGACATCTGTGCAATCTGCCGCAACCCAAGTGTGATCGTGTTGATGTAGTGGTTTTCGGCGGTTGCGAGGTCGTTCGCTGCGAGCGCAGCTTTCGCTGCCTGAAATTCGGACTCCAGGTCTTTGCCGGGTTTGTTTGCCGCTCGAGCGACGGGAAAGAGCCAAGCTACCAGCAGGGCAAGCAACACCAGGCGTGGCTGGACGATTTTCAAACCACCATTCAAAACACAGCTCGCTACGGACCGAGGGAGTTCAATCTCGTTTCAATGAGCAACGCCCGGTGCACCGCGTCCACTTGGCGGAAACGGGATCGGCTTCCGGCCCTCAATACCTTTTCCTTCCACAATCGTGTAGATATAGTCGCCGCCGAGATTTTGAAACTGATCTACGGCTCCGTTCGGCCAACGAACCTGAACCGATTCCATCCTGCTGGCCGTTCCCAGCCCAAAATGTAAACGCAAGTCATTTTGCGACAGGTAACTGCCACCCCCGCGCACTTCGCCGAATTGCTGAACCCCGGCCGTGCGGATGGTCACGCGAGCCCCAATCGCAGCGCGGTTGCTCTTTGTGCCGACAAGTTTAAAAAGAACGCGATGGCAACCATCCGCATTCATGTTCTTTAGCAGCGAAGGCGGCTCGCCGACGTTGAGCAAAAGCACGTCGATGTTTCCGTCGTTAAAGACATCCCCAAAAGCCGCGCCACGGCGAGAATGAAGAGGGAGCACCGCGAGACCTGATTCCTTCGACACCTCGTCGAATGTGCCGTCGCGATTATTGTGATGAAGAAGCAGGGGCTCACGATAACGGGGACCGGTTTCCAACGTGTCGATCTGCGGATAAACATGACCATTGGCAACGAGCAAGTCGAGCCACGTATCGTTGTCCATGTCAAAGAAGGCGGTACCCCAGCCTACGTAGGGATAGCTTGGCCTGCCCACTTCGGAGGTCCAACTGACATCTTCGAACCCCTTCGTACCCATATTGCGGTAAAGCGAATTGGGCTGTTCCTCAAAGTGGGTCACAAAGAAGCTGAGGCGGCCGCTGTGATCGTAGTCACCGAAATCCACGCCCATGTTCCCCAGTTCCAGTCCCTCACCGCTAAGTGCTACGCCCGCCAGCAAGCCGACGTCCGTGAAGGTACCGTCGTGATTGTTGTGATACAGATAATTGGGTACCGAGTCATTGGCGACCAGAAGATCGGGCCAGCCATCGTTGTCGTAATCGGCCCACATCACCCCGAGGCCATAATAACCAATCTCGTCCTGAACGCCGGCTTTTACGGAAACTTCTTCAAATGTGCCATCCCCACGATTGTGGTAAAGAAAATCTGATTCGCCTTCCAATCCCCAGGGGCCACATTGCACAAGGATGCCTTTAAATCGGCAAAATTTGTTGCTTCCAAATTGCGGGAGATTGTTCAAATCAAGGTGCGAATATCGGGCTACAAATAGATCAACGTTACCGTCGCGGTCGTAATCCCCCCATGCGGCGCCCGTGCTGAAGCCACCACCGCGAACCCCGGCTTTCTGGGTCACATCCTCGAATTTGCAGTTGCCGAGATTACGATAGAGGACGTTGCCGGTGTAGCCAGTCACGAACAAGTCGAGCTTTCCGTCGTTGTCGTAATCGGCGACGGCCACACCCATGCCCCAACCTCGAGTGGCTAAGCCAGCCTCGTGAGTGATGTCTTTGAAAGTTCCATTCGGCTCCTGGTGATAGAGAGTGACCATGGGATCGCCGCCTTTCCGCAATCTTTCCACGGTGGAACCGTTTACCAGGACAATATCCAGCCGGTCATCATTGTCACAGTCGAATAGACCAACGCCGCCACTTGTGGAATCGACGATGTAGTGGGCTTCCGGAGCTGCGATGTGGGAAACGGTTAGGCCAACGTCGGAAGCAACGTCCACGAGCTTTGGGATCGGCGGTAAGGCACCTCGGACATTCCTGTTGCTTGGAGAACGCTTTGCGGGCGGTATAGGAACGCTCTGCGGCCCCTGAGCCTGCGCCACCACGATCTGTGGCAACAGACAAAGAATCAGGAAAGCGGTCAGGACACGCGAGAGTTTCGAGAGGTACACAAGGAAGGGTGATTTTAACATCATTGCAATTCGTTCGCGGCGCCGCTCTGGCTGCAGAGACCTGATTTCATGTCTGGGCCAAGAAGCAACCGTGGAGGAGGGATGCCGTGGAGGAATTTGGACAATCAAGTTTCAGAGGGAAAAGCACAGAACGTCCCGCCGCTTTGACTTGCGGACGGGACGTTTTCGATAGATCATCCGGTTAGAACGTGAACCTTAACGAGTACTGGAATTGACGATTGCGATCCGATGCCGTCCTCACAGTACCTGTAACAGCAGTGGGCGATGAGTTTTGTACGGACACCGCATCCGCCAGCACTGTTGTCGGGTTGCCGGTTGCATCCAGAAATTCGGGGCTCGCAGCGGTATTGGGAGCATTGAAGCCAATATTCGGGCCAGGATTGTTCCCAGGGGCGAGAGTCCCGTATTGCGGATGGTTGAACAGATTGAACGCATCCATTCTGAACTGTGCGTTAACCCTCTCAGTGATACGGAAATTCTTGGATATTGAGAAGTCAACCACGCGGGTCGGTGGCCCGAGACAGTCGCCCACGGGAGCACTTCCGATGTTTCCCAGCTTGAATCCGTTCATGGTGTACCGGTTCGGATTTACCCACTGGAAATTGTCGAGGAATCTGCCGGGATAGCGGCAAGGCTGTCCCGGTACCAGGTTCGGCCGCTGAGCGCCCGCGCCATTGCCGATACCAGACGGGTCATTGACATTGGAGATGCTGCCCATAATAGGGGTATAAGAGTTCCCGCTAGTTATGTTGACGCCGGTGGCAAGTGTCCAACCACCAATTGTGCTGCGAATTACTCTGGCCATCTGTTCGAAGGTGGGTGCATTGTACAGCACGCTGGCCGAGAAAACGTGCGGTCGGTTGATGGTGGCGGGACCGCGGCCTTGGGCAAGATTAAACGGGTCGATGACCTTGTTATTGCCCCCGTTGCTGATGTGCAAGGACGTGTCGGAAATGATCTTGGAAAATGTGTAGCTTAGCTGAAGAATAGAACTGCGCTGGAAGCGCGAAGTAAGCCCTGTCTGTAGTCCGTCATACTGAGCATCTCCGCGATGGGCATATTCACCGATTGTCCCAGTAGAGATCGCATTGAAGGGCTTCAGCAGGTTTCCAGCGGCGTTTCCGTTTGATTGCGCAAACTGCAATCTGTTGCCTGGCGAGATGGCATTGGCATCGTAGTTAGCCGTCCAGTTCCTTGTACGACTACCTACGTACCCGACCTCGACCTTTGTGTCCTTCGCCAGTTCATGTTGCACGCTCAGATTAAATTGCAGGACGTAAGGAGGCCGATTGCTCAGTTCTTGCCCGATGGAGGCATTCCCCAAGCCAGTGCCAAAGCAGTTTGGCACGCAAGCCGGAAGCTGGTTGGTATTATCCAAGAACCGTCCGTTGCCGTTAATAGATCTAAAGCTGCTAATAAACGGAGGGTTCACGCCAGCGGTGCCATCGGTGAGAAAAATGTCGTCCCGGTTATAGAACTGGCCGAAACCTGCTCGTATGGCCCACTTTCCCATTCCATTTGGATCATAGGCTAACCCTAGCCTGGGCGCGAACCCGGCACGGTAATTGTTCTGGATGGCTCGGTTCGGTCCTTTCACTCCCCCCGTTCCTGCCGGACAGGGATTCGACGAGAGCCCCGCTGAATAGAACAGACCATTGCAGGCAGCACTCCCAAGGGCCGGATCAAAGGCCGCCTGATTAAATACTGTGAATTGATCGTTCGCCTGGTAAGGATTCGGCAGATAAGAATACCGGACGCCCAAGTTCAAAGTCAGATTGGGCGTTACCTTCCAATCGTCATTGAAGTAGAACTCGTAGTTTTGCCAACGACCCTGTTTCTTAAAAATGACGTCCTGCTCGCCCCACTGGAGAGCCATGTTTTGAAGAATGTAATCTGCGGGGCCGTAGTGGGTGGTGAAGTCGGCTAAGTTTGTGCAGCCCGGGTCACTCGTGTTCTTGCAGCCGTTGTAACCAACTGGGCCGTTTGTATTACCCTGCTTTTGTGAAAAATTGTCCTGGTCTTTCCCGTTTCGGCTATAGAGGGCCCCCACCTTCAACGTGTGGCGACGTACGACTTTGGAAAAGTCGTCCTGAAATGTATACAAGTCTTCTTTATTGGACCAAGGCGCAAAGCTCCAGATTGTGGGGAGGCCGCCACCGCTAATCCACACCGGAGGATTCTTCGTCGGATCGGGATTGGGAAAAAACGTTGGAATGAGTGTGTTCAATTCTTGCGCGGCCGGGGTGGTTTGCGAGATGTTGATCCGGTTACCCGAGTAAGAGAATTGGAAATCGTTTACAGCGGTGGTCCCGATCGCCTTACTCAAGCGGGCGACCGCAATGCGGCCGGGTTGGCTCCAACGCTCCTGGATCTGAGAAGCTCCCGCATCAGCTCCCCACCCGGAATTGCCCACGGCCGAAGGTCCGAATGTCCAGGAGTCTTGCGTGTACTTCAACATCAGTGTGGTTGACTTGTTAAGGTGAATGTCACCGCGGAAGCTATCCTCCCGAAAAAAGGTCGGTTGCCGAAATGCTTTCGCATAGTTCGTACCGCACCCGTAGTTGGGGCTTCCTGGAGTAAGAGTGGGCAAGAAATATGCATTTAGGATCGCAGACCCAGCAGGACTCAGTCGGGCTGTAGGTATGACGTCGATCGTACCGGGAGTGGAAGGAGACGCGGTAAACGCCCCACCGGCATTACCAGGATCCGGGTCGTGGAGTCCGCCGTTCAACAGACAACCGGTGGTGGTCGCGCTGTTGAATGCGGAATCTAGAGCGGCGTCAGAAAAATCGCCCGCCCGTTGACCTGGTGTCGGAACATGAGCGCTCTGCACTCTGCCTTGGATCAATCGATTCCATTCTTCCGAAATGAAGAAAAATACCTTGTCCTTGATGATGGGACCGCCGAAAGAACCCCCAAAGTCGTTGCGACGAATCGTGTCTTTTTTGGCGTCTGGGTTAAAATGCTTAAGAACAGTATCTGCGGAGTCGAGAAGATCGTTGCGGCCAAAATAATAGAGGCTGCCGTGGAAGTTGTTGGTTCCACTCTTGCTTACGATAGAGACAATGCCACCGCCGGCCCCACCGAATTGCGCGTTGTAGCTGTTGCGTTCGATCTTAAACTCCTCAATGGAGTCTAGAGACGGATAAATCAGGAGCGTGCGGTTCGATCCAACGTCGACGTTGTTGGCTCCATCCACCAGCCACAGGTTAGCGTTGGACGGACCACCACTAATGGAGAGGTCTGCTCCTCCATTAAGACCCTTCTTGTCGTAGCTAAAACCATCGTCTGTCGATACTCCTGGAACCACAGTAACCAATTGAGCAAAGCTCCTACCGTTTAGTGGTAGCTGGGTGATCTGCGCGCCCGCAACCGTGCCGCTCAATTCGCCATTGGTGAGCTCTACTTGTGAGTTATTGGCAGTTACCTCAATGGTGTCAGTCGTGACCCCTATCTTCAACTGAGCATTGAATGTTAAGTTGTCATTCACGTGCAGAACGATGCCCCTCTCCCAGAAAGCACTGAAGCCCGCCATCGTTACGCTCAACTCGTAGCGGCCGAGGGGAAGGCTCTGGAAATCATAGTTTCCGTCCTGGTCACTCTTCGTGCTTCGCGAATAAGCAGTGTCGCTGTTAGTAATCTTTACCTCGGCGCCTCCCACAGAAGCGCCTTGCGGATCGGTGACCGTGCCTCGAACTGCGCCGGTGAAGTTCTGCGCGCGAGCGGTGTGAACGGAAAGAATCAGGGCAAAAAGGACGTATAGAAGTGGGAGCCGAAACCTGTTCAGACGCAGCATATTCTCCTCCCACGAAGGGCAGCAGCCTTCACTAATACTTTTGTATTACTAGACGGGACGACATTTAGCCCTGCAGGTGTTTCGTTGTCAAGCGAAAAATACCGGTTTTCTGAAATTTCGTCGTTCAGAGAACCGGTATTCTAGCTCCCCTGACGCCTCCACCTTCCCTTGACCAGAGATTCAATAAGGTACAATGCTGCAATTTGCACGAGCCACGAGAGTTTGGCGAGGAGCCACTGCGTCATGAAAGGCCAGAAAGACAAAGGGGGAAAGAAAAGCCTTCACGTCACCCTGAAAACGGTTGCCGAACGCGTAGGTCTGACCAAGGGGACCTGTTCCGCGGTGCTGAACAACACACCTGCCGCCCGATCCGTTCCCATGCACACCCAGCAGCGAATCCTTGAGGCTGCTCGAAGTCTGAATTACAGGCCCAGTTTTTACGCCCGGAACTTGCACGTGAAGCGCACGTACATGATCGGAGTGATAGCGGAGGAGATCGGTGATTTTTACGGTTCCTTGGTCATCAGCGGAATAGAACGATACTTGCGACAGAGAGACTTTTTCTTCCTGACCGTGGCCCACCGTCACGACCGCAAGCTGCTGGATGCATATTCGGAGATCCTGCTGGACCGCGGCGTCGAAGGCTTCATTACAGTGGACACATCGATCGACCACCAAATTGCCCTTCCGACAGTTGCCGTTGCCGGGCACGTTCGCATGGATAATGTGACCAATATCGTTCTGGATCATCGCAGCGCAGCACGGCTGGCATTGAACCACCTCCTTGAGTTAGGTCACAAGAAAATTGCTTTTATGAAAGGTTCGAAGTTGAGTTCAGATTCTGGTCAACGCTGGAAGGCGATCTGTGAAGCGGCAAGAGAGCTTTGCGTTGCCATGCCAACGGAACTCATCGTGCAACTCGAAGGCGATGATCCCACGCCCCAGTTGGGTTATCCTTTCGCGCAAGAGTTGCTTAGCCGCAAACGACCTTTCACGGCTCTATTTGCCTACAATGATATATCCGCGATCGGCTCCATCCACGCATTCCAGGAGGCCGGGCTACGAGTTCCTGAAGATGTTTCTGTGGTGGGATTCGACGATATTCAATTTGCCGTGCACAATAACCCGAGTCTCACGACCGTCCGCCAGCCACTCCAAAAGATGGGTGAGATAGCAGCGCGCACATTGATAGACCGGATCGAAGAGCGAGGAAACTACGTATCTGCAATCGCCATCGAACCCGAATTCGTCGTGCGCGGTTCGACCGCCCAGGCCCCGGTTAAAAGATCTGAGTTCACTTTTTGTTCAGCGCCTAGACGTCCGGGAAGCGCTCCACGTCGCTTGAAAGCTTGAGATTGGGACATGCTCGACCTTTGGTGATCGAGGCTCTGCTCCTGTTTAGGCTCGTGATCCGGAATGATGGCTGCGTTGTCTGCACTGGGAGTCATGCCTACTCCAATCGAACTGCGCAACCAGTCCGAAGCGTATTTTGAATCTCCGTCAGTGAATCCGTGGTGCGAATCAGTCATCAATTGTGGATTGCGGTGCATCCGCACGCACTTGAACGCGGTAGCTGATGCCCAGCTCATCAGTGACAATTCGCGGGATGCTGGCGGATGAACGGGATCGGCTGGGTCGGTGCAACGTTGAAGCGCGGACTCCAGTCCTCCTCACCCTGAGATGGCATCGAAGTGTTCCTCGATGATCTGCTTTCGCCGCGACAATCGGCTAGCGCCCGCACACAGGAGGATTATTCCAGATCGGATAGCGTAATGATTATGGGGGTGTGGTCAGAGGGCTTTTCCTGCCCCCTAGGTCCCTTATCGATTTCGCAGCTTTCCAGTCGATCTGCCAGCCTTGGAGACAACAAAAAGTGATCGATCCGTATACCTCGATTGTTTTGGAACGCCTGCCGAAAGTAATCCCAAAATGTGAAATGTCCTGTTTCGCCCACGTGCAACGACCGGAACGCATCCGTATAGCCAATGCCCAACATCGCACGATAGCGGGCTCGCGGCTCCGGCTGAAACAGAGCATCGTGTTCCCATGAAGACGGCTTGTGACAGTCGATGTCCTCAGGAATCACGTTGAAGTCGCCGCCGATCAGCGTTGGCACATCGTCCTGCTTCCATCTAATCATTTGCTGAGTCAGTCGATCCATCCACGCTAACTTGTAAGCAAACTTGTCGCTCCCTACTGGATTGCCATTGGGAACATAAATATTGACGATACGCATGTCCCTGATGATTGCCTCCAAGAACCGCGCATGACTGTCGGAATCGTCACCGACGAGAGCCTTAGCAATCGTCTTCATCGGATGTCGCGAGAGAATCGCAACCCCGTTATAGGCCTTCTGCGTCACCGCTACACTCTCATACCCGAGCGACTTGAAGGCTTCGGACGGGAATTCTGTCCCCTTCAATTCTTGCAGCAACAACACATCCGGTTCGCGAACTTTCAGCCATGCCGTGACATGGGTGAGACGCGAGCGAACAGAATTCAAATTCCAGCTAGCGACTTTAAACATGAATCCACATTCTAGCGTCGGACTGCAGGTGAGGTCATTGGCTGGGAGGCTTTGTGGTTTATCTTGTCACAAAGCGAGGGATTTCAGGCGAGTCGCCGCTTCAGGTTGACCCTTCCGCGCGACATCGAGCAATTGGAGGAAATTGTCGACTCATCAGCGCCGTTCCGTTCGAACGACGGACTCACCTCGGCTTCGACTGAATGCTCAAGATGGCAGGTCATGTTCTGCATGGCCCAGGTACGGACTTTTGGGCCTGAGGATCGAATGCATTTTACGCTGATTAGGGTGCAATTTTGGACGGCTCTATCTCCTAATCTCCTCTCAGACCTGTCCCCCGGCTGACTCTCCCGCTATACTTACCAGCGGGTGTGGCGCGGGCACTCCTGTCCGCGAGCGGAGCGACGCTCAGGGGGGTTGTCCCCACTCCCAAGCGGGCCGCGAAGCCCGCATCACCACGAGGCGTATTGGATGAATTGGTCCGAACAAGTTGTCTTGGTCACCGGTGGCACGGGTTCTTTTGGCAAGAAGTTTGTGGAAATCATGCTGCGCGAGTATCACCCGAAGCGCCTGGTGATCTTCAGCCGCGACGAACTCAAGCAGCATGACATGCGCGCCTCGGGATTCGACCATCTCAGCCTGCGCTACTTCATCGGAGACGTTCGCGACCCGGCTCGCCTGGAGCGCGCCCTCGCAGGAGTAACGGTGGTAGTGCACGCTGCGGCCCTCAAACAGGTTCCCGCATGCGAGTACAACCCGTTCGAAGCCATCCAGACCAACATCATGGGCGGGAAGAACGTGATCGACGCGGCCATCAACCAGGGCGTGCGCCGCATCCTGGCCCTCAGCACCGACAAGGCCGTCAACCCGATCAACCTCTACGGCGCCACCAAGCTGTGCGCCGAAAAAATGTTCGTGCAGGCCAACTCCTATGCCGGCACGCGCGACACGCGCTTTGCCTGTGCCCGCTACGGCAACGTCGTGGGCAGCCGCGGGAGCGTCATCCCGGTCTTTATCGAGCAGCGCAAACGCGGGAAAATCACCATCACCGATCCGCGCATGACCCGCTTCTGGATTACCCTCGATCAAGGCGTCCGCTTCGTGATCCGTTGCCTTGACGAGATGCACGGCGGCGAAATCTTCGTCCCGAAAATTGCCAGCATGAAAATTCTTGACCTAGCCGAAACCATTGCTCCCGGTTGCGAGGTGGAAATCATAGGCATCCAGCCGGGCGAGAAACTGCACGAAGTGCTGGTTGCCGAGGACGAGGCCCGCAACACCGTCGAGGTCGAGGGCATGTACATCATCCAACCTTCGCATCCGTGGTGGAAAGCATCGAAC
>DASRDJ010000147.1:0-2186 GCA_035652655.1 Terriglobales bacterium | reverse complement strand
CTGCGTCTCCAACTTCGTCGTCGTACTTCGACTTCCTTTCGTCAAGCGTGGTCAGGTGCAGGTCGGTTTCTGACTTGGCAGCTTCATCCGTGCTGAGTTGCTTGTAATGAGAAAAGTTGTCACGGGCCTGCGCCAGGTCTCCCATCGCTTCATAGATCAGGCCCAGCCTCCAGTAAGTCAGCGGGAAATCGGGGGCCAGGTCTTTCGCTTTGGTCAAGGCTGCCAGGGCGCGATCATATTTCCGTTCCGCCAGGTAGCCGTAGGCCGAACTGTAGAGCCGCCGAACCTCGCTTCCCTTCTGTTCCGGCAGGGCTAACAATGACTGCAATTCTGCGATTCTTGCATGGACCGCATCGGCATCAAGCGCCTGCGGCGATAGTTCCAGATACTTCTGCAAGAGCCGGATCGCTTCCGTCGGGCGCCCGTTGATCTCAGCACAATTGGCGCGATCGTACGCGGCGGAGGCGCTTGCAGCCGCGCTCCCGGTAACCTGTTCCAATGCAGAGCACAGGCTTGACCTGTGGGTCACAGCCGAGTGGCTGGCACGTGGCGCGGGCGCGCTACCCGCAGGCAACTTTTGCGAGACTAATTGGGGCGCGGGCGGATCAGCACTCAAGAACGAAGTCTCTTCTTCGGCACCTTGATCATCTTCCAGCGACGCCTCGAAGCCCACGCCTTGCGCCAGATGATTGAACTCGGCGATCTTTCTCTTTTCGTCTTCGGTGGTGGCCGTGCCGTTCTCACCGGTGGTCAGCAACGTTAGCAACTCTCCCAATTTTGCTTTTTGTTTGGGATCAGGCGTGTCGGTGATCGCCTTATCGAGATTTTCCAGCGCCTTGTTGCGATCTCCGAGCTGGTAATAGCAAAGCGCCAAGTTTGAGGAAAGGACTGCTTCAAAGCTTCCCAGCTTCGTGCTCTTTTCCAGGGACGCTACGGCTTCTTTGTATTTGCGTGCCTCGTACAGTTTGCGTGATTGGCTCAACGCGTCTTTCACCCGCTTGTGAATCTCGTCGTCCAAGCGCTTGATGGCTTCGGAGGCATCTTTCATTTCGATCATGGCCTGCGACTCGGTGTATTTAATGCGCGCCTCGGCAAGCTGTCCCGATTGCTCCAGCGACTTCGCTTCCGCGATGACCGCCTTGGCCTGAGATTCCAGTTCTTTTTTTTGAGCTTTCTCCAGGTTCTCGGCATGCAAGCCGCAAGAGAGCACAAGAATCACAACTGCAAGTGGTCTGCTCCGCATAGAGTCCTCTCAGTTACAACCGGACTGTGCCAGATCCCATGTCACACTACGAAAACGGCGATCTGTTACTGACAGACACTCCCGGCCTTCGGCCTCGCCGCTATTGATATATGCGAAAACGGGAAGGAAATTCCCTCATATCCCGACCAAAATTTGTACGTGGGTGCGACTTACTGGGACGTCTGATGATATGAGTAGAGCTGCCGACACGGAGGCTCCGTTAAACATGGCGATTTCAAACAGCGACCAGATGAAGTTCTGGGTGAGTCGCCTGCTTCAAGGTTGGGGAATAACACTGACCGTTCGCGTGCTTGCAAAGATAAAAAAAGCAGGCCACTCATGGGGGTGAGTGGCCTGTGTTGGCGAAGATCCTCCGGGGAGGAGGGAACTTGGTTACATGCTCGGCGGAGTCGTCGTGCTCGCCGTCGGAGCTGCCGGCTGTGCCGGGGCCGGGTTATCGCCACCGGTCGTGTTCGTCATCAGGCGAACATCAACCCGGCGATTCTTGGCGCGGCCGTCGGCGGTCTTGTTCGAATCCACGGGCTTATCTTTGCCCAGGCCGATCAGGTAGATCTTGTGTGCCGGAACGTTGTGCTGCGACGCCAGATACTGGATCACGGCGTTCGCGCGGCGCTGGCTCAAATCATAGTTGTAGTCGGAGGAACCAACAGCGTCCGTTCCGCCTTCCACCGTGACGATGTAGCCCTTGGTGTTGGGCACGTCGGTCGCGAGCTGATCCAGGGCTTCCTTGGCCTTCTTGGTCAGGTTGTCTTTGTCGAATCCGAAATGTACCGACGTCTCGGCCACGGGACGGTAGTTATCCAGATTCACGACGGTCTGGGTTAGGGTGTCGACGCGCTTGGTGGCGGCGTTGGCAGTCGTCTGCGCATCATCCGCAGTCTTGCCGGCGGCCAGAGCCTTCTGGTCGACCTCGGCAGCCTTC
>DASRDJ010000146.1:0-8201 GCA_035652655.1 Terriglobales bacterium | reverse complement strand
TGGCGACTGCAGGCGTCGCATCCGGATAAGCGCAATCCACCGGATCGTAGCCTTCTGCGAAGCCGGCCGTCGGAATAACCGGGGTATCCATGTAGGCCGTCTGCCCAGGCATAAACGACCACTCGTAGCAGAACTGGCTGTAGCTCGGGTTATACAGAGGATCAGTGATCATCGTGCCATTGGGGCCCGGAATCGGACCCGGATCGTTCATGCACGTGACCATCACCTGAGGCGCGTAACCCGTCGGGTTGGGCGGGTTCACTTCCCAGGTCGAGTATGTCAGACCATCGAAGAATCCCCACTGGTCGCTGTAGGTCCGCGAAATCTCCACACCGTTGAAGTCCTTGTAAGAAACAGGGAGATTCGGCACGGAGAACTTCTCGCCGAAGGCCGGCGCAAATGGATCGAATTCAGATGCGAAGTCGTCCGTGATGATGCCGGTGTAGTGAGCCGAGAGGTGAGTCGAGCTGAAGACGTAGAACTTCGCAAGTACAGACATCTGGTCTTCGAGCGTCACTTCTTTGCGATCGCAAAGATTACGCGTGGCACCCGCGAACGGCGAAACTTCGGCCGATCCCGGGAACAGGCTGATGTAGTCAGGAACAACACGAGCCTGGCCGACGCATGGCCAGAACTGCTCGACGCTGCCCGTGTCACCTTCACGCCGCGGCTGCACGCCAAGATCAGTCGTCGAGTTCTGGTGATTGTTGGGGTTGTACGCTTCGCCGACTGCCGCTTGGTCAGGCAGGATGAAGATGCTGCCCAATCCGCCAAACTGCTGAACAGCGGGCGCTACGTAGTTGTCACCGATCAGGATGTTCTTGTCTTCTTCCTTCACCAGTTCGTAGCCGGGGGGGACAACCACTTCGACTACATACTTCCCTGCCGGCAACATCGGCAGGCCGCCATAATAAGGATCAGCAGAGTCGGGATCCGGAACGCAGATCGTGCAATTGGTTCCCGTCGGCTTGCCCGATTGAGCATTGCGGCCAATAACGCTCGGGAACTGATACATACCGTCATAAGGAGCGGGTTGTACCTGGTTGAACGCGTGCATACCGTCGTAGCACTTGAATTGACCGTTGTTCGGAAGCGCAACCGTGGGGTTCAGCCACTGCGTTCCGCCTGCCAGCGTGAAGAAGAACGGGCTGGTGGCATCCTGTCCCGGGCAGTTCATGTTCGGAAGTCCGTCTGCACGGAAGCCCTGCGCCCAATCGTCCCAGCTGCTGGTGTAGGTGTAGTCCACCAACTTGAGGCTGTCGGTTCCGTCCGGAGCCGTGCCCTTCTGGTAGAGGTTGATCCTCACGTTCGGGACCATCGGTTCCCAGCTGAGTTGCAGCAAGAGAGCCGGGTCGTCAAAGGGTCGCGTCGAAGCATAAATGACGTGTCCCTTGATGCCGCCATTCTCGTGCTCAGCAAATGGCGCCTTGCCGAATTCAATGAATTCATAGTTGCCGATGAATCCCTGCCAGGCTTCTGACGTGACCCACGGAGGATCGATGCGGCCCGTTGAAGGCGAAGCCGCACTGCTGCCCGGACCATTCGCAACCGAGAACCCGTTGCAGTCGGCGTTTCCGCAATAGACCGAGCCGGGGAAACGCAGATTTTGGGGAAGGTGATTGGTCTCAAGCGTGTTGGCCAGGTGGGATGCGATATTCGAGTTTCCGCCGCCTGCCGTGCCATCTGCCGGACCACCCGCGTCATACACAGCGTGCACGCCAGTCTGCTTGTAGCGAGTCGTATCGGCTTCGAGCACCAGCCAGTTGAAGAACGGGAAGATCTCGTTGAAGCCAGCGAACCCGTTCAGGTCGGTGTTGTTGAAGTTCGAGTAGCTGCCGTCGCGGAATCGGACGTTGGTCGGAACCAGAGGCAAACCCGGTTCCACGGGATTGCCTGATCCATCCACGTTCGAGACGCCATCGTGATACCCGGCACTCCCCGGACCCGAGCCGACGTCCAGGAATGTGCGGGTGGCAAGGTTGGTGCGCCACTGCTGCATCGGCACATCTCCCATGTCGAAGGCTTTACCGCCTACGACTGCCACAGGGAACGAGAGTCCATCCACAAGCAAATCGTTCCACTGGTCGAAGACTGTAATGCGCCACGATCCATCCGGAACGTTGCTGAAATGGAAGTTGCCTTCTGAGTCACAAGTAGTGAAATCGAAGTCTTCCGCATCCGGATCGCCTAGGCTGACGTAGCACTGGGTGTAGCTGTTCGCATCGTAGGATCCGCTGCTGTACAGACGCTCGTCAGGCGAGCGACTGATGCGGACCGTGGTTACCTTGCCGGTGATCGAATTGGCATTGCTGCACGGCGATACGCAACCGGCATTCACTCCGGGCTTGCGAGATTTGATTATCGCCGGATTGGCAAAACCAATCATTACGTGGAAGCCCGCCGGACCAAACTCCTGGAAGTACGCCGGTTCACCTGACTTGATGAAAGCCTCGTGAGGCTTGGTGCCATCGAGCGTATTGGTCTGCAGCCACTCTTCCCCACGAGCAATTCGATCCGCTCCGGGCGTCGCAATCACCTCGTACAGCCCCGGGTACAGGTTCACGATGAGCGCCTGTCCCGCGAGCGGAGAGAGTGTCGTTCCGTCCGACTCATACTTCGGACATGTCACGATCATTCCCACCAGCCCGTCTTTGGCCTTGGTGATCGGACATGCATCGTTACCGGTGACCGGATCAATTCGTCCTGCCAGGCTGTTCGACAACGGCATGTTGAACATGTCGTAAGTCGGTTGGCCGGTGGAATCACCGAACCCGCCTGCCTGGTCATTCAATGTAATGGCGAAGCCGCCGAGACCAGGTTCGTTGGTGGCGAGTACGTCAACGCCGCCGCCCGCGTCGTTTTCGCCGTTCAGCGGCCAGTCATCCTCGAACACGAACACCGCGATCTGCGATGTCTGTTTCGGCGTCGGCTCCAGATTTACCGTCACCGAAGTTTGGCCCGGTGCGATCGGCGCGCCGCCCATGTCGTGTCCGCAAACTGCGCTCGGATCGGTTCCACACGTCGCTGGATCTCCCGTGAAGCCTGCGTTGAACGGATCTGCGGCATCACCAGGAAGGATGGACAGGTAATACGCCTTCGTTGGGTCGAGATGCACCTGGCTGGGGTCGAGCGCGATCTGCTGCGTCGCGTCGGTACGACAAACACCGTTGCCCACGTCGCAAACCGCACCGGTGTGCGTGCCCGTGTTGGGGTCGAGAACGGTCTGACCCGATTCGCACGCGGTCGTTCCCACGCATCCAGAAGCCACGACTGGCATGTAGCTGGTATGGAAGTTTGTGCCTAGGCTCGGAACGTTGGTCCCAGTGTTGACTTGGGTCGTCGGGTCGATTCGGAAGGTACGGTCTTCTTCAATGATCCAGCGATAGTCGGAGATCACGCCATGCGGCGGTCGCGCGTCCTGAATCTTCACCACCAGGTTCGTGGGAGTCGGGAATGTCAACGTGACGATTGCTGCCGACGCACTTACCGTTCCCTGCGAGTTCTTCGCCTTGTAGGTGAAGGTGTAGGTTCCCGGAGACGTAGCCGTCGCTGTAAAGGATCCATCTGTTCCGCCCACGACGTGCAGCGCCGAAGCGTTGCTTCCGGTGGCAGTAATGGATGTGGTATCGACCGTCAGGGGATAGCCCGCACCGTCTGAGTCGTTGGCGAGAACACCCGGCCCCTTCACTTCAATCTTGGTTGCGATGTTGCCGGCGTAAGCATCGGGATTAACCGTGATGCCTCCCGATCCTTCGATTGCGGCAGGGGCAATCTGCACAGTCGCGATCAAACCGCTTGAACAGGTCGCGCCACTAACAGTTCCGTTCGCGCAGTAAGTAAAGCTGTCAGTCGTTGTACTCGAGTTCGGCACATACGTGAAAGTGCCGTTCGAGCTCAGTGTGACCGTACCTGCGGCGGGCGCAGCGAGCACCGTCACTCCATAAACGGCAGTGTCGTTCGCGATTACGCCCTTGGCGGGATCGCTCACGGCCAGCGTCTTTCCAGGTACCAGTGAATAGGTGTCGTTCTGGACAGCGGGCGTCACACCTGTCGGCAAAGCACCATTTCCAACTTTGAGATACGCCAACATGCCGCCATCGCGCTGGTTGTTCGTCGAGAGACTCAGTTGGCGGTCGAAGATCGCATAGGCAGCATCCTTGAAAGTTGTCGGCAGCGTCGCCGCATTGGCCGTCGGTTTCACGATGACGTCGTACGTCTTACCGGCGGGGAGGAATACCGAGTTCTGCAGGCGGGGATTCCCGGGAAGCGGGTTGCCATCTTCCGCGACCAACGACAGGTCTAGACCGACGACCGACGGCACGTGCATGCGCAGACCCGCGTTCACGAAGCGCAACAGAACATTGCCGGTAGTCGCGGCAGTCAGCACCGAGTATGACGATGCGCCGACGTTGCTTTTGTCGAACGACACGCCGTTGATCATGTAGTAGCGAGGGTCGTAGTTCACTGCAGGGGGATAGCAGGTATGAGCCGTTCCGCAGCCCGACGGGCCACCCACCCATAGAGTAGTTTCTGCCGTGGAATTGATCGTCCCGCTGCACGGCCCGCTTACCGAGGTGCATCCGGCGACTGTCTCTGCAAACAACTCGACTGCTTGGTTCTGAACAGGATCAATTTCGCTCAGGAGCACTGGCACATCCACGTCGTACTTGACGTTCGGATATGCTGCGTTGGTTGCGCTTGCATCGATCACGCGCAGCACGCCGTACAAGCCCATCGGTCCCTGAATCGAAGGATGCGTTCCGGATTCGATCAGGTACGTGCCCGGCTTCAGGTTGTTCCACGCGGGAAGCGCCGTTCCGGAATTTCCCGACGCCACTTCCGTTCCGAACGAGCGAATGCGTGGCCCCTGATTCGGCGGGGTGAATGTCGGATCGCCGGATGCGGGAGGATTCGAGCCCGCGATCGGCCACTGCGCCGTCTGTGTACTGTGCGGAAAATTTGAGGCTGGGTCCGTGGTGCCGCCATTGCCCAGACCGCCGCCAAGTTGGCCGACGATCATCAATGAGGTCGGCGCTGGAAGTCCGTTCGCAAACGTAATCGTCAGGTTCGTGCCGCTCGTCACGGTTATCATGGGCGGCTGCCACGAAGTTCCGCTCTGCGCCAGGAACGCTCCAGACGCGTCCGTTTTCAGCGACGTGCAACTCGCATTGACCGGAGCGGAGGCGGAACTGCAGAACAAGCCCCACATGGGAACGACCTGGCCATCGGGGAGAGTCAAAGTTGTGCGCTGCGCTGACAAGCTGACAGATTGCGCAGAACACAGATTCGCCAAGAGGAGGAGGCTGGCAATCGCCAGTGCTACGGTCTTCACACTTGTCTTGAGATAGTTGGATTGCATTGCTTGTCTCCTCGGTAATTAATTCGACTCGTTGATAACGTAGGCCCGCGGATCGACGAGCATCATCATCATCATTCCGCCCGGAAAGATGTTGTTGGTGGTGATCTCGCGCTCGTTGTGCGAGTGCCACATAAAGGCGAAGCCCGCTTCAGAGCCCGGATCGTTGCCCACAGTTCCTGAGGGAGGAATTGGCGTAGAAGCAACCGCGCGTCCGGTGGCGTCCGGTCCCAGGTACGGACTGCCGCCATACCATGGGCCATCGGCGAGAATTGTGGGATCAGGCAACGTGACAGGGCCGCCACTGCCTACATCGCCGAACGGATTCTTCTCCAAAGCCTTCATGTGATCCTGGCACCACTCGTAGTAGTTCGGCGCCCCGGCATTTGAGGTGTAATAGCCGTTTGCATCCGGAATGCATGGAGGATTGTTGCCGGCGTTGTGGCCGTAGACGTCCCAGTTCAAGCCCTTGCCGGTCCAGTAGAAGATTCCATCGATGGTTTGGCCGGGTGTAGTCGTGGTCGTGAACATCAGCGGCCCGCCTGGCTTGGTCGGATCATTCGCGCTGAGAATGACGTGTCCGTCGCGAGCAAGAACGCGAACGTGGTTGCCGTGCTCGTGGAAGGGATGCTGCCACCGGCCTTGTCCGATGATCCGGAGCAGAACCAGTTCGCCTGGATGCATGTGCGGATTGCCGTTGTACGGCTGGTGCGGATACTGAACGGCGTAGTTCCCATCCATGTCGTCTGGCATGGAGCGGCCGTTGATCATGAAGTACGCAGGATGGTACGGCTCAGTGACCACGTCCATACAGCCCGCGGTAACACCAGCCGGACAGGTCTTAGTGGATTGCTCTTCTGCTTGACGGTGAATCTTGGGATCAATCTCAGAGAACTGGAATAGATACTCTCGGTCGTAGCAGCTGCCAGCGAGGTCATACGCGGCACCGTTGGCGCTCAGCCGATAGTCGTTCTCTCCATTGGCTCCCTCTGCCCCTAAGTTGGCGTTCGGACAATTCGGGTAGTTCGCATTCGACGAACTGGGCAGCACGATGACCGCGCCGTACATCCCCATCTCCACCTGCAAATCGCCCTGTGTTCCGCTGTAATAAGCGCGGGTTCCCGGGGTGGACGCAGTGAAAGTGTAGGTCACCGTCCCGCCATTCAAGGCTTCTTGCGTCAGCAAGCCCTGCACTCCCCCGCTGGTCGTCACTTGGAATCCGGGGAACAGAATCGAAGTGTTTCCTGCCGCGGCTGGCAGCGCGTTGTGCAAGGTCACCGATACCGTTTGGCCCTCTGTGACGACCAAGGTCGGGCCCGGCACTTGCATGGTGGGGCAAGTGGCACCGGGCATCTTGGCTGCGGGAGGATTGAAGCCTGCGGGTGCCGTGTTGCAACCGTAGCCCCAGGAATAAACCATCGATCCGTCAGGCTGCGTGATGAACGACGGCCGCGCTGTCAGATCGAAGCTGGGACCGGTGATCCCAGGTGCGGCTGCGTAAGCGGAGACAGTCAACAGGAGGAGCAATCCTGTCGTCAGAGCGGGAAGCAGTCGTGTCATCGAGAGAACTCTTTCCTTGGTTATGAAATTCATGGCTGCTCTCCTATTGGCAATTCGTCCCCGTGCCGTGATGTGTGACTGGATCAACCGTGGTGCAGATATGCACCTCCGTCATCAGTCCGCCGAAGTTCTCGGCATCGTTCGACAGGTGATCGAGATTCGGGGTGTAGAGGAAGTAAGTGCTGCCAGCCGGGTACTTCGCACTGTCACTCGCGTCGAGAATCACGTCGAGCGATTCGCCACCACCCAGCGTGATCGAGTTGCTGTAGTAGGAAGTGTCCGCACCCGCCATGTCCCGCAGCAGGCGAGCGTTGATGCCGACCACATGCATCGGAATTCCGAGAGAGGCCAGCGTCTGATATTCCGAAACATCGAGATCGGAAATACGAAGCAATGCCTTGCCACCAACGGGAATGTTGATCACGGCGTTAAGCGGTTGGGAGGGTCGCGCCACTCCGTCCGCCGACTGCGTGTACATCGCAGTGGAGACGGTCGGCTGCCCAACGAAGGGAGAAGCGGTGTTCGGCCCGATCGCACCCGGATCCACCCACTGCGTGGTGCGCACGGTGTCGGGATAGCTGCGCCCATTCAGCAGGAAGTACTTGTCCTTCATGTCCACGAATCCTTCGGGGTTGAACGTCATACCCACGAAGTGGAAGTTCGGATCGAAACCGTGAATCTGCAAGGGGTACTCAACGTCGTACGCGGTAGAGCCATCGCCGTCGTTATAGGCGTAAAGCGTCGGGTGCCCACTCTTGTTACTCTGTCGTGTTGCGCCTTGCGTGGTTGGAAGAGGGCTGGAACACAGGATGTCGGGATTCGTGTGGGCGCTGTCGTTCAGCGGATAACAAGCCGTTCGCGGGTCACCTTGCTGGCTCAACAGCGCGCTGTAAAGATTTCCCGAAACGCGATCTTGTCGCGGGCGAACGTAAAGTTGCCCCACCATGCCCATCTGCAAGTGTTCGGGAGGTGTGATGTGGCAGTGCCAGAAGTAAGTGCCCGCATCTGGCGCCAGGTAGTAGTACGTGAAGCTACCGCCGATATTGATGGCGACCGATGCATCCGGAACGCCGTCGTAGAACGACGACGCGTTCGGATATCCGTGAAAGTGCACGGTGTGCTGCTCGAACAGGTCGGGCCGCATGATCATGCCCACGTTCGTGAGCGTGAGGAAGAATTCGTCGTCCTCGTCGATCGACATCAGGGGCGCCGGAATGTTGCCGTTCATGACGGCGAGGTCCATGATTGGCCGCGGATCGACGTGTCCGGTGAGAGCGCCGCCCGC
>DASRDJ010000145.1:0-4155 GCA_035652655.1 Terriglobales bacterium | reverse complement strand
ACTCCCGGTGCATATCTTTCCTTCCTCCAGTTGCTGACCGCCAAGAAAGATACGGAAGCCGCTTCCAAGGTCTGGGACGCTATCGTCCGCCTGCACCAGCCCATCGGAACACCGCCGGTCTTCGAATACATCCAGTACTTGTTGCTGCAGAAGCAACCCGACGAAGCCAGCGTCGTGTGGCGGCAGGCAACTTCCCTGCTCGGTTTGAATGCTTACCTGCCCTCGTCCAATAACCTGATCGTCAACGGCGATTTCCATCTTGATGTGCTGAACGGGGGATTCGATTGGCAGTATCGCAAGCAGTCCAGTGTTTCTCTCACGCTCGACACCACTGAATTCCACTCGGGCCCTCGCTCCCTGGCGATCGGATTCGACGGTCCCGGAGTGGACGAAGCGGGCATCTTTCAACTCGTCTCCGTCGAACCAAGCACAGCCTACGACTTCACCGGCTACTACAGGAATGGCGAGATCGACGGCGCGGGCGCGCCCCATTTTGTCCTGCAGGACATTTATTCAAACAGAGTCTTTTTCCAGAGCGACGAACTGAAATTCGGCTCGGCCTGGCGCCAGGTGTCGGGTACGTTCACTACCGATGTCGACACCAGAATGCTCGTTCTACGCGTAGCCCGTGTGCCGGCCGGGAGCCCGATCCGCGGCAAGTTGTGGATCGACGACTTTCGGCTTGTGGAAAAATCCCTGGGCGAGAGCCACTCCTGATGGCCTCGACTCTGGCTCCCGCTACGCCGACACACCGCCCTCAGTCCGTCCCTGCCATTTCGCCGGACTCCCGGTTGCTGGCCGGAATCTTTGCGCTTCTCTTCTTCGCGCCCTTGGCGTTCGGCACAACCGAGAGCTGGTCGGTTTTCGTTCTGGAAACCAGCACGATTCTCCTGTTCGCACTCTGGGTGTGGAGGCAATCAGCCGACGAGGATTGGCGCATCCGCGAGAATCCGCTTTTCAAGCCGATGGCGGTATTTGGTGCAGTTGTCCTGATCCAACTCATCTTCGGATGGACATCCTACCGGCACACCACCTTCTCGCACGCCCTGCTCTATTTGACGTACGGATTGCTGGCGTTCCTGACGATTCAGACTCTGCGCAGAAGCTCCCAGGCAAAGAATCTGGCCGTGGCCATTACGGTTTACGGAGTCGCGCTTGCCAGCTTCGCTCTCCTTCAGGGCCTCTCACCAAACGGGAAGCTCTTCTGGTTACGCACGCCGCGTATGGGCGGTTGGATCTACGGACCTTACGTCAGCCACAACAACTACGCCGGCCTGATGGAGATGTTGGTCCCCATTCCCCTCATCTTCTGCCTCACCCGCTACGCCCAGGGGCACATGCGCACGGTAATTGCTGCCGGCGCTGCCTTGATGGCGGGCACAATTTTTCTTTCCGGCTCGCGCGGCGGCATGATTTCTTTCGTAGCCGAGATGATCCTGTTCGGCATCGTTCTCATCCGCATGCAGAAGGGTCCCAAGGTCGCCGCGGGCGTTGGCGTTTTCGCGGTCGTAATGATCGCCTTGCTCTTGTGGATCGGCGGCGTCGAACTCACCCGGCGCTTGGGCACGATCGGCACCGAAACCAAGCAGGAATTGGCGGGCGGGCTGCGTTGGACCATCGATAAAGATGGCATCCGCATGTTTGCTCACAAGCCCATTCTCGGCTGGGGCCTCGGCACTTTTCCGGTTACCTACCCCCAGTTCCGCACTTTCTACACCACCTTCTTCATCAACGACGCGCACAACGACTACCTACAGTTTCTAGTGGAAACTGGCGCCGTTGGCTTCGCTGTGGTGATCTGGTTCGTGGTGGCTTTCTATCGCAGCGCACTGAAAAAACTGCGCGACTGGCCTGACGACATCAGTAGTGCCGTCACTCTGGCTTGTCTCCTCGGCTGCACAGGAATTCTGGTGCACAGCTTCGTCGACTTCAACTTGCAAATTCCCGCAAACGCCGCCTGGTTCTACGTCCTTTGCGCGATTGCTGCGTCTCCCTACACACTGGAATCACGCCAGCGCATGCGGCGCGCCCGCTCGCGGCATCCTCGCGATTCCGAAGACACTAAGCCTGCCTCCCCGGAACAGCCTTCCCCGCAGTTCAGTTGATTTAGAAGAATTTCTAGGAAGCCGTCGGCGACATGGAACCAGCTCTTTCCCGATAGAGCGACCGTTCCACTTGCGCCGCCATCTTGTCGATCGACAAGGGCGTTCCGACGAACTCCGCAATTGCCACGGCTGCCTCGCGCTGCCGCGCCACCACGTCGGCATGGTTCACACGCAGCACTCTCAGGTAGGGCTTATTCGCGAGCCATCCATCCACTTCTCTTAAATGCTTTTGGAAGGCCGTGATCACCACGCCGGTCGGCGTGCGCGGAACTTCTTTCCCCATGCGGTCCAGCATGCGGTTTTGCGACGCCACCACTTCTTCCAGCGGACGCATCATGAATACGACACGATATTCATGCGTCCCCGGCAAGTGAGCCAGCAATGCCGAAATGATCTTCACGACTTTGCCTTCGCCCGCGGCGATCGCCTCAGGTTCCTGCTTCAGCGCTTTGGCCGGTTCCCACTCAAAATAGCCTTTCGGATTGTTTTCATCTGCAGAGCGCAAGCCATCGGTAAGGGCAGGAAGGCCGCCCGCCACAAGCATCTGCATCATTAACGACGTCCCCGATCGCGGCAAGCCCGACACAACAGTAATCACTGGAAGCAAGGCCTCAGAAACAGAAATAGGCCCCGAACGCGATTCTCGCGCGCCGGGACTTACATCATAACCGACTGATCAGCGCTGCCTCGCTAAGGCTTAGTGTCGCGCAACACATCCCCCAGCGGGACCCGGTACAAATTCCCCAGACCGTTGTGCAACCCGCGAGAAGCTTTCACGAACTCATCATAGGTGATGGGCGCGGTGCGCGGCTCCGTGGTCATCCCGGTTTCACTGGTGAACAACAGCCAGTTACCGTCTCCTGAAATTCGCGGACTATAGTCGCGCGCCCGCGTATTGACGGTCGGCCCCAAATTCTGCGGCTTCGTCCACCTTCCATTCACGTTATAGCTGATGTAAAGATCCGAACTCCCGAGGCTATCTTCGCGCCCAAAAGCGCCCAGCAGCAGGAAGCTTTCGTCGGGTGCCACAAATGCCTCGAACGTGAAGGTGGTCGGCCCGTTGAAGTCCGCTCCCAGATCCTCCGCCTCCTGATATTTCCCGTTCACCAGCCGCGTCCGGAACACATCATACTTCCCGCTCTTGCGGCTGGAAGTGAAGTACATGTTCCCGTTGCTCGCGCGCGATGCAAACACCTGGTCAAACCCGTCGTTCACTGGATTGTGCACAAACTCCGGTTCTCCCCAACCCTTGTCCGTCTTCTTTGCCTCCCAGATAAAGAAGTGATGCCGATCGACTCCATCCACCGGACGGTCTGACGCAAACAACATCGCGTTTCCATCCGGCGTAAGCACTGGATCCGTATCGCGATACTCGCCCGAGAACGGCAGCACTGTCGGCGCGCCCCACTTGCCGTTCTGCCAATGCGACTCGCACATGATGTAGAGATAGTGTGGGGGCACGCTCTTCTCGAAATAAAGTGTCGATCCGTCAGCAGTGATCGATCCTCCCAACTCGTCATCCGGCGTCGAGATGACGCCTTCACCAATCATCTCGCCCGCGAATCCTGATTTCGGCGCAGCGTATGCGCAAGCGGCCATTCCACAGAACACGGCGCTCAACAAGATCTTCCTTCCCCAGAATTGTTCGCTCATGGCCGGCCTCCTTTGTTGGCCAGTTCAAGCGCGTCGACACTGATGAAGTACACGTTGCCATGTCCGTTCAGCGCCGAGTGCAACATCTCCTCCATCTTCGCGCAGGTCACTCTGGGCCGCATTGGAATCGTGAATATGCTTCGCTCACTTGTAAAGAAGAGATACTTACCATCGGGTGTGAGGCTGGGAGCGCTCTCGTCGCCAAAAGTGTTGACCCCGTGTTCCAGATGCTTCGCCGTAGTCCACTTCCCGTGTTCGTTGACGCTCACGTACAGATCACCGCGCGAATAAAGCACGCCGGCTCCCATCACGGTCTCCTTGCGATCGCCATTGCCAGGTGGACCCTCACCCGCTGACGCAAACACGAGAAGATGCTCGTCGGGAGAGACGTACGGAT
>DASRDJ010000144.1:0-27943 GCA_035652655.1 Terriglobales bacterium | reverse complement strand
TACAGAGATGGTTCGCGACCACCAAGCGCTCGAGCGATTTCAGCGCGAAGCTCGCGCAGCTTCAGCACTCAACCACGCCAACATTTGCACCATTCACGAGATTAATGAGTGTGATGGCCATCCCTTCATTGTGATGGAGTACCTGGAAGGCCAGTCGCTGAAACAGATGATCACAGACAAGCCGTTGAGCAACACCCAGATCTTGGAGATTGCAATCCAGATCACCGAGGCCCTCGACGCCGCCCACGAGTGTGGGATCATCCACCGAGATCTGAAGCCGGGCAATATTTTTGTGACGCGCCGTGGGCCGGCGAAAGTGCTGGATTTCGGTCTAGCCAAGCTCATGCAGAGCCCACCCCCGGCCGCCGACGAAAAGGGGTCGGACGTTCTTCCGACAGTGGCAGAGACGCGCGACCTGACCAGCCGGGGGGTAGCGCTCGGCACCGTAGCGTATATGTCTCCCGAGCAGGCTCGCGGAGAGGAGCTCGATCAGCGCAGCGATCTTTTTTCGTTGGGAGCGGTGATGTATGAGATGGCGACCGGGCGGCTGGCCTTCGGTTTCGGAACGACCGCGGTCGTATTCGAGGCCATCCTGAACCGGACTCCAATTCCCGCCACTCGAGTGAATCCCGAACTTCTCCCAGACCTGGGTTGGATTACATCTAAGTTGCTCGAAAAAGACCGCAAGCTGCGTTACCAGGCTGCACCCCAACTGCGAGCCGATCTCAAGCGCGTTAAGCGCGATACCGAATCCGCGGGAGTTCCCACTCTCGTAGCGACGCAGCCCTCCGCAGAACGCCGTCGCAAAAAAATGATCGTGGCGGCGGCTGTTATTTGTTCGGCTCTCGCGCTCGTCGCCTTTGCGGGCCGCCGAATCTGGAGGGGAGTGATGGGCGGATCGTCTGATCGCATTCACTCGATCGCCGTTCTGCCATTTGCGAATGTGGGCTCCGATACGAATATGGAATACCTTGCCGACGGAGTGACGGAAGGCATCATTAGCAGCCTGTCCCGCGTACCTCAACTGCGTGTGATGGCTCGCAGTACTGTGTTCAGCTATAAAGGCCGCGACGTTAGTGCGCAGAAAGTCGGACAGGACCTGCAGGTCGACGCCGTGCTGCTGGGCAGAATCACACAACGTGGAGACACGTTGAACATTCAGACCGATCTCGTCCGTGTATCCGATGGCTCGGAGTTGTGGGGAGATCAGTTTACCCGCAAAGTATCCGACTTGTTCGCCGTACAGGGGGACGTCTCCAAGGAGATTTACGACAGCCTGCGGCCGAAACTCGTGGGAGCAGAGGCGAAACAACTCGCCAAACATGACACTGAGAATCCCGAGGCCTACCAGCTTTATCTCCAAGGTCTTTTCTATTGGAACAAGTGGACTCAGGATGGATTTCAAAAGGCGATCGATTTCTTCCGCCAAGCCGTCGAAAAAGATCCCGCCTATGCCCAAGCTTATGCCGGCCTCGCGGACGCTTATACATTCATGGGTGCCTCGGGGTATCTTGCGCCCCAGCAGGTGTGGCAAAGTGCAAAGTCGGCGGCCATGCAGAGCGTGAAAATCGACGATACCCTTCCGGAAGGGCATATTTCACTTGCGCTGGTTCGAGAAAACTTCGACTGGGACTGGGCAGGAGCGGAAAAGGAATTCAAGCGCGCCATCGAGTTAAATCCGAACTCGGCCGAGGCTCATCACTGGTACGGCGAGTTCCTGACGCGGTTAGGCCGCTTCGACGAGGCTAGAGCAGAATTGAAGAAAGCACAGGAGCTGGATCCGCTGTCCCTGCTGATAAACACCAGCGCCGGCCGCGAGCTTTACTATGCGAGGCAATACCCAGCCGCCATCGAACAATTCCGCAAAACTCTCGACATGGACCGCAACTTTGTCCCAGCTCAACACGGCATTGAACTGGCCTATGCGCAAAATGGCATGTTCCGTGAAGCGGTTGCCGAGCGGCAAAAGGTCCTGACGCTTTCGGGCAGTCCCGACCTTGCGGCGGCCATCGGTGACGACTACAGACAATCGGGATACGAGGGTGTCCTACAAAGCTGGCTGGAAGGCCTGAACGAAGTCTCCAAACGCGGGTACGTTTCGTCATACAACATCGCTCAAATCCATGCCCGGCTTGGCCACAAGCCGGAAGCGCATGCCATGCTTGAACGCGCCTACAGCTCCCGTGATGGCAACCTTACATATGTGAAGATAGACCCTGCCTTCGACGATCTTCGTTCAGATGCGCAATTTCAAGCACTGTTACTCAATTTGGCCATACCGCAGTGACGTCGCGAACCCAACACTCATCGCAGAGGATAACCTGCCTCTCCCGGTAAGCGGCCATCAACACGCACTACTTTTGTGCCTGGCCGAACGTCGCGGGAATCGATAAAAGCAATCGCTCCGGGAAGAGCTGCAACCAGATCGCTAGCCATGTCGTTCGAGTAGACCACTTTCGGGGCGGAAACGGATTCGGCGCGGAAGATCTTGGCGATCCAATACTGTTTGAACTGCGACTCCGACATCTGATAAATGATTCTCAGCACGACGTTGCGCTCTCTCGCCACCGGCGCGCGGATGAGCAATACCACTGGCGTATTCGCCGTCCAGTATTGTCGATCGCCAAGGAAGATCTTGCGCACTTCGGCGAGACTCAGATTGCTCACCGGGGTGTCTGGCTGGACCACCACCGCAACGTCGACGTCGTGCGCCTGGGCAAACAGCCGCTGCGGCCCGAACAGCGAGAGACTCGCTACGACCAACATACCGCACGCGATTTTCCATCGGATCGGCATAGTGGTCTCTCAGAATGTGAAGGCCGTCTGGAAAAATGCTCCATTCACGTGCGGCTCGTTCACACCCAGGCGGGTATTGCGGTACTCGCCCTTGAAGGCAGCGTAGTTGGTGATGTCGTACCTGAGTCCGAGGGTCGAACCCACAAGATCTTTCACGCTCGGCGTTCCGGTGATGTCCCAAACCGGCTCGGTGTTTGGCCTATGAATATACTCGAAGCGATAATAGGGCTTCCATTTATTTTCCTGCCAGGGCAGGCGATAGGCGAGTTGCACGTAAAACGCCTGACTGTTGTACGTCTGCAAGGTTTGCAGGTCGCGGTGATGAACGTTCGAAAATTCCGAGAGAAATTCCGGATGTTCCTTGGTCCAGACCACGTGCGCGGATTCGATCCACTCGTCGAAGTTCTGTCCCGGGATTGGGGTAAGACTATCGCGATAGACTGAGCCCCCGAACTGCAATCCGTAGAGCCGAGACGGCCGCGCAAATAAGCTAGCTACCCATGCGCGGTTGTCATTGATGTCCCCGCTGTCGCCAGCCTTGGAAAGAATGGATGACCGACCGTTGCCAACCGCTGCGCTGTACGCCAGCCCGAGGCCGCCCGACGGGATGTTGCCCTCGGCCAAAATGCCTACGAAGTGAATGGGAGTGAACGTCCCGCCAAACTTGACCATCTCTGGCCGGCTGATGGTCGTCTGTAGCCACGCTCCATGATGAAAGGTGTCGTTCCAGTACCCGATCGGAGTGTGATACTTCCCGAAAGACACTTTGAAATAGTCGTTATAGTCGTAACGAACAATGGATCGCTCGACACTCACGTCGTACGTGGAAGGCTGCGCCGTGAAACTGACTTCTCCGAAATAACTCACCTTGGCTGAAAGCGGAGAAGCAAAGTGGAGCACGAACTGTCCCAGGTCAAAGCCGCTAGTCGTCCCTTTCTGGTCGGTGGCGGCAAAGTCCACATCTCCGAAACCTCGGATCTGCAGCGAAGGGTAATGGATTGTCGCCTCCCTAATTTCTGTGTGGTCGTGGCCGCCGGCGGCGTGCTCAAGCGGATGTGCCGCGCCGGGCGGCGCGGCCGGCGGCGTCTTATCCGCAACCCCCTCTGAGCTCAAAAGGGCAGCCAGCGCCGCATCGGTTTTGCGTTGACGCTCTTCCATGTCAGTCAGACGTTTCTGAAGCTGCTGGATCTGGTCGAGCAACGATTGGGTTGACGGTTCCTGAACCGGAGACGGGAGCGCAGATTGCGCAAAGAGGGCGCAGCCCGCGAACAAAAATACGAAAACTGGGAGTAATCGGGAAAACATCGTGCTTCTCCCTTTCGTGAGCCGAGATGTCTACTTGCGGGGGGCAGGCCCAGAAAATAGCCGCCAGTGTATTCCCTCCTTCCTCGTTAGCAAAGCGCCGCTGCTCAACTTTCCCTCGAAACGTCGAATGGTTGTTTCAGTGCCGAAAGCACGTCTTTCTCGGAGAGAATCTTGAGATACGGCGACTGCTCGAGTTTGGCGGCGAGCAGGGGGCGCAACGTCTGGTCGAAGATCGGGCCCCCGGTGGTATTGGTGAAGTCGGCGAGCACGATGGTGTCTTTGTCCGTGATCGTCGAAGTCGCTTGTCGTCGGGCGTGGAACCAGCAGAGAGCAGCAGCAGCTGCTGGGATCACGAGAAGGGTTATCGCTGTGCAGAGAAGCCTGCAGCGCGACGAGCGTGCTGTCACCGGCACGAGCGCAGCGGCAGTCGGCGCGGCGGATGTAACCCTGTTCCCCCTCCAGGGCCCGGATTTTCCTTCCGTCAGTGCAATGCGGCCACTTTCAGTATCTCGCTTCAGACGTTTCAGGTCGGAGCGGATTTCGGAAGCGTGCTGGTAGCGCAGGTTGCGGTCCTTCTCCAGCGCTTTCTGGATGATCTCTTCGACGCGGGGCGGGATGGCTGCATTGAGGCGCGACGGTGAGCCCGGCTGCTCATGGAGAATCGCGCCGAAGGTCGCTCCTGTCGTGCGCGCTCGAAGGCAGCTTTGCCGGTGGCCATCTCGTAAAGCACTATGCGAAACGAGAAGACGTCAGTGCGTGGGTCGAGTTCCTTTCCTTCCACCTGTTCGGGCGACATGTAAGTCACAGTGCCGATGGCGGCGCCGTCGGTGGTGAGGTCCCGGACTTCCTGGGTGAGGTCGTCGGGGCCGCTGCCGGAAGCCGGCGTACTGGATTTGGCAACACCAAAATCCAGAATTTTCGCGTGCTCGCGCTTGGTAACGAAGATGTTGCCGGATTTGATGTCGCGGTGAATGATCTGTGCGGAGTGCGCGGCATAGAGCGCATCGGCGATCTCGATGCCGAGCGATATCACCGTTTCAATGGGAAGAGGACGCCCGGCGACGCGCACTTTCAGCTTGAGCCCTTCCAGCAGTTCCCTCACGATGAAGGCTCGGCCGTCTTGCTCCCCGATGTCGTAGACCGAACAGATGTTGGGATGGTTCAACGCCGAGGCAAGCTGCGCCTCCCTGCGAAAACGCGCGAGGCGCGCTCATCGTCGGCGAGTGCTGGGGGAAGGAACTTCAGCGCCACGAAACGGTGGAGGCGAGTATCCTCGGCCCGGTAGACGACACCCATCCCGCCCCCGCCCAGTTTGTCGAGAATGCGGTAGTGAGAGATCGTCTCGCCGATCATCAAGTTGAAATCTTAGGGAAGTCGAGGGAGCCCAAGTCAATTGAGGCAAACGGCTAACCCGCAGACGCCCACGAATCTTCTTTTTTTGTATTTTCTCTATAGCGACTCACGATCATCGATAGGCCCGCTCGCTCGGCGTGCTGAGACCGATAGCCCCCTTCTGTCCTAATACTTCGTATTCTGCCTGAAGCCAGTCATCGAGCGCATGTCCGTCGCCGGCTCCGCGTCGTTCGTAAAGATCGTACGCGCGAAGTCGGATTTCGTGCTCTATCATCGGCTCGACGGGCTTGGCCGTCATCGACAATTTAGTGCTGGCCATGGAAACCACCTCACGCAACGGATTGCGAGCACCAGGAAAGGCGCTCTTTGGGGAGCTTAAGCTTGGTGTTTGGCCCATTTCAATACAGGAGATGCACGACATAAGAACTGCGAATCGACTCCCAGACGACCTCGTTTCAGCCTCTTAGACACCAGCCCCTTACCTCGCCCATCGGGTTACCCGCACATGGCTCGAAGGAGATGCCAATTTGGGGGGCCGACGTTCCACGAGATCGAGTGTGACCAGGACTTGGGCAATGTACGACTAGAAAATGTAACCAAGTATTTAGAGTCCATGCAGCGGAAGTAGGGCGGCGTGGCGTCCCACTTCAGATCGTCGTCTGAGTTGAGGTGTGGAGTCGGGTGCGTTCTTGACGGGGAACTCAGTGTAGTGGTGCGATTTTGAAATCGACGAGGTATGACTCGGGCCTAGTCTGTGGGAGACTGTTGGTATAGCAGCGACGAAGCCGGATTGCCCGCCTTTTTTACTCCAAGGGCGCCAGAGATGCGTGGATTTGCGAGGCGACAACGCGGCCCGCGCCGCGCCAGGTATTTTCTTGTTTTCGGCTGGAAGTTCTTTCGAGTTCTAAGGCCTCGGAGCGGAGATTGCGTAGGTTGCGGTGGTTACAACACTGTTGCCGTAGCCACTCGCGACTGCGATCGCTTTGATCGTCCGGTTCGATGAGACGACGACCGGACCGGTGTACAAGTTCGAAGCCGTTGTTGGACCTGTGCCGTCGATTGTGTAGTAAATGGCAGCTCCGGACAACGAATCGGTAATAGCTACGGACTGGGCGGAGGTGTAGGTGCCGGCCTTGGGCGAGAAGACCGGTGTAGGAACCGCGATAATATACGCGGCGGAGGTCACGGAGCTATTCCCATAGCCGGGTGCGACTGCAATCGCCTTCACAATCCGCATTGTCGCTATCGTGATCGGCACCTCATACAACGTGGACGAAGTGGTTGGTTTGGTACCGTCGGTAGTGAAGTAGATCGACGCGCCCGCAGTTGTATCCGTCATGGATACGGACTGCTGCGCGGTATAGGTGCCTGCCTTGGGTGAGAAGACAGGTGCCACCGCAGCAATGGTGTAGAGTGCGGTGGCAACTCCGCTATTGCTATACCCTGGGGCCTTCGCTGTGGCTTTGATCGTCTGCGTAGAGGAGACGGTGATGGGCCCAGTATATAGGTTGGAAGACGTCGTTGGCGTGGTGCCGTTGGTTGTGTAGTAAATGTCGGCTCCGGCGGTGGAGTCGGAGATAGTCACTGACTGTGGCGAGGTGTAGATAGTTGGTTTGGGTGAAAACACCGGGACCGCGGCAGCAATGGTGAAGGTTGCTGTCGCAACACCACTGTTGCTGTATCCGCTCTCTGCTGCCATCGCCTTCAGCGTCTCGGTTGAAGCCACCGGGATTGTACCGGTATACAAAGGAGATGCCGTGGTAGGCGTGGTGCCGTTAGTTGTGTAATGAATGGCAGTGCCAGCGGTAGCATCCGTGATCGTCACTGATTGTGCTGAGGTATATGTGCCACTTTTCGGAGAAAAGACCGGAGTCGCGACGGCTGCGACACCTACAACCAAGTTCACCCTTGTGGTCCGCTGAATACCTCCTCCTCTAAGGGCTATGGTAAGCGGATAGGAACCAATAGGCGCGCTCAATCCGACCGCGATATTCATCGTTGAGGTCCCCGCACCGGAGGCGGCAATCGTGGCGGGGTTCAATGTCACTGTCGTGCCGGAAGGTGCACCAGAAATCGAAAGACTGATGGAACTATTGAAGCCCCCACTCACGGTTGTTGTGATGACCGCGTTCCCCTGATTGCCTTGGGAAACACTAACCGAGGCGGGAGATGAGACGCTGAAATTCGGTGGGCCGATGAGTTGAAGAAACGGTGCGATCGAAGGCACGCCGGAATTGTTCAACAGGAAGAGCATGTAATATCCAGGAGGCGCTATGTTGCCGTTGGGTGGAGCAGTAACCGTAACGCTTCCATTCCCAGCTGTGAAAGAAAGTTCAACGAGACGTTGATCCATCCCGAAAGCGTGCGTCACATTCCCATTCCTCACCAAAACGACATGGGAAATATTGGCAGCGTCCGGAGTTTGAACCGTGAAGGAATCGCTGTACGAAATCGAAATGGGCGCGCTTGTGATTGAGGGCCTAGTCGCCGCGGAACCGTCAGGATTGAACAGGTATGCGGGTTTGTAGATTTCCTGCTGTGGGACATAGTGGCCGCGCAAAGGATTTCCACCCGCAGACCATACGGTGGCGTCGGGCAGCAACAAGGCTACCGAGTGATACAGGCGCGCGTACGAATACACACCGGCCGACGAAAAAGTATTTGTTGCAGGATCAAAAAGGTCAGCGTTGAAGCTCGCCGTACTGGTTTCTTCGTCGAACAACGAGCCACCAAGCGCGAGAACCTTCCCATTGGGCAGAAGAACCGCATTCATTTCAATGCGCGGTTGGCTCATCGGAGGACCATATTGCCAGCCTGGACTGGCCGAACCGAAATCGATAATTTCGGTCGTGTTGGTGGACGGATTGCCACCACCCATGATGAGCACTTTGGAATCGTAGTTATTTACTGGAGACAACGGCAGCAGCACAGAACTGCCGTAGGTGCGCAGTCCACCGTAGTTGGTGGTGGCGAAGTTTATGTTCCAGGTGTTCGTCGATGGATCAAACAATTTGGATTTAGTTTGCGCACCGGAATAAAACACTTTTCCGTCAGACAGAAGGTGCAAGCGGGGATACAGGTCAGGTGTCCAGGATGCGTCGAAAGGCGGGGCCCAACCGGATCCAATCGTGTAAAACTCGATCGCCTTATTTGTCCCTCCTGCCTCCAGAACGCCGGAGAAAGTCATGACCCTGCCATCCCCGAGAGTCAACAACGTTGGATACCATCGGCCATGAAGTGTGGGCTGTGTGTCGGTGAACGTGTTGGTGACGGGATCGAAGATGGAAGCGTTAGCCGCTCCGTAGAAAGGGTCGTACTGGATAGTGCCGCCGTCAATCAGTACGCGTCCATCCTGGAGCATGACCATGCCATTGCAGAACATGTCCCACGAGAGGGTGAACTGCCGGATTGTTTGCCCGGTCACGGGATCAAGAAGCAGTGCGCCGGACCCATTCGACGGACCGTACGGCGGCCCGGATGGACAGCCGGTCAGGGAAGGAGAACAGTTTCCCGATCCAGCAACGATCAAAATCTTTCCGTTCGCCAGAAGCGTCGCATGGACAGGATTGATAGGAATCGTGTTCAGTAACGTGTTCCACCGCCCCTGCACATTGGCTTGGCCCGAAGCAGAAACGACAAAAACAGTTATACAGAGAAAGTAACGCACACAAGGAGGAAGAGACAATGAAGACGGAGCGCAGTGCCGCGTGAAGAATGGTTTGGCGTGGGTCAGGTTGGAATCGGCCACGAGAACACGAAGGGATCTGCTACTGGCGCCACTTGCAAGTTTCACGTTCTATTCTCCGAGCTAGACTTCGAGTGGAGGCCTGCAAATGATCCAATGACGCCAGGGATTGTCGATGTTTTATCCTGTAAAAGCTGTTCAGTATTGAACAGTAAGCAGAATAAGCGGGTGACGGAGTGGAGGACTTGAAAAGACTGACAACGAATAAAGCCAACGGCGAGGCGTTTGAGCCAGAGCAAGCCCAGACAGGCTCGTTTCATTCCTCACCAAATTGTGTCTCCAGCTTCGTCTTCGATCCTGAATCTCGGGAAGCCGGTTTTATAGGGGAGCATTGATGACTACTTCGCGAAGGGAATTTCTCCGTTTTAGTGCGGGTATTGCAAGCGTCGCTTTGCCCTGGTCCTCAAAAGTCGTCACTTTGAAAAAGGGCCCGAGCTCTCTGGTTGCTGAAGAAAATGCCCCGATCCTTCTATACAGCAACGAGAATGCCTATGGTCCGTCACCCAAAGTGACGGAAGTGATCAGGTCTGCGATCGGCGGTTCGAATCGTTATCCGCGTTTGCGATACCGCGAGTTGAAGGAACGCATTGCCGCTTACCACAAGATTGCAGCCGATCGCGTTCTCCTGGGGTGTGGATCTACCGAGATCCTGCGCATGGCTGCATGCGCTTTCTTGGGTCAAGGTAAGCAGTTGATTCACGCTTCGCCCACATTCGAGGCCATTGAGCACTATGCTCGTACTGTCGATTCCCAAGTGGTGGAAGTTCCATTGACTGCGTCCTTTGCGCATGACCTGGAGCGAATGCTGGCTACGGTGACGCCATCAACTACCCTGGTTTACATCTGCAACCCCAACAATCCCACCGCCTCGCTGACACCGAGGAAGGATTTGGAAGCTTTCATCGCCAAAGTGCCAACCGTGGTCATTGTCGACGAAGCCTACCATCACTATGCGGAAAGTTCGGCGACGTACGCTTCGTTCATAGACCATCCGGTGCACGACGACAAGGTGATCGTCGCGCGCACGTTCTCGAAAGTCTATGGACTAGCTGGGTTGCGTTTGGGATACGCGGTCGGATCGCCGGCCCTTCTTGAGCGAATGAAGAAATTCGGCACCGAAGACAACATCAATGCGATTGCTACCCTAGCTGCCTTCGCCGCTTTGGATGATTTCGGGGAAGTGAGCAATTTTATCGAGCATAATACGAATGATCGGCAAGAATTTTTCAACCAGGCAATGACACGCGGGTTGAAACCGATTGACTCACACACTAATTTCGTGATGATGAATACGTTTCATGAAGCTGATGAAATCATTGAGCAGTTTCGCAAGCACAATATCGTGATTGGACGTCACTTCCCTCCAATGAATACTTATATCCGGGTATCCCTCGGCTTGCCAGAGGAGATGCAAGCGTTTTGGAGGATTTGGGACCTGCTACCGTATCCCAGAAACATCATGCACCACTGAACGAGGGCGCTCCGAGCAGACCGGCCTATCTGGTGGATGTGGCGTCCAAAGCAATTTGCAACGGGCCCTCCGACAGTAGGTTCTGACCGTTAACCATAGTGATCGTGTATAGCCCAGCCAAAGCGAGTTTGATCCGCACGGAAATCTAGGCGGTGCCTTGTAAAGCGCATCGACGACCCGAGGAACGAGCTTCCCCGAAAACTCGAGAAGGCAAGAGCTCACAACGACGCCGTCCTACACGTTTTCCCTCGTCTGTAAAGCTGTTTGAGAGTGGTGACTGGGATCACCATTAGCATCAGAACCCCCTCACCGGCTACGACTTAGGCTTCAGAAGTTAGATTCGGGTCGAATAAATCGCGGCATCGGACGGTCTAAGATACGCGGCGTTAGGTCTTCTCCTAAGCCGTGTCCTCGCCGCCGGCTTTACAGAGTCCCGGCAAAATGGTATCGTCCCTTCGCCGCCTGTATGGGTAACTCCAGGATTATCATTAATGAGTCGTCTGGAGTCTTGTTTGCGGAGGCGAATCAGTGCTACGAACCCTCAAACAGGCGTGTTTAGGCGCTGGAAAGTCATGTGGCTTACTCAAGCTAGCTTCATCCAGCCGCCTCCGGAACTCCCGCCTGCTTGTTTTGGGTTATCACG
The DNA here is from genome assembly GCA_035652655.1 of Terriglobales bacterium. Lineage (GTDB taxonomy): Bacteria > Acidobacteriota > Terriglobia > Terriglobales > Acidobacteriaceae > Gp1-AA133. The sequence continues at coordinate 16,630 of DASRDJ010000144.1, read as the reverse complement.
GTGTTTCGCTGCAAGATGAACATCGTTGGGACCCATCCCTTTTCCTTAGTGCTGAGGTATTTCGGCGCCGGATGGAGGCGCTTAAACGAGGGGGCTGTACCCTATTAAGTTTAGAGGAAGGTCTTCGTCTCACCGCCGAACAAAGACTGCCGGATCGAGCCGTCGCTCTTACCTTCGACGACGGCACATACGATTTCTACAAAATTGTTTGGCCCATACTGAAAGAATTTGGGTATCCCGTGACGCTGTACCTCACCACCTACTACGTAGAACATCCTTACCCCGTCCCTCGAGAAATTTGGCCCTATATGTTGTGGCGGAGAGCAGACAGTTCAAGGTTGAATGCCCGGGAAATATTGGGGAAGGATGTCATATTCAACCTTACGCACAAGTCTGGTCGCGAAGAGGCACTCCGTAAGTTAGTGTCTTTCGCTGACGCCGAGAAAATGGATGGTCATGGCAAGAACGCTCTCTCGGCGAAGTTAGCGCACCTGCTGGGAATTGACTTTGATGCGCTATGCGCCAGCCGAATTTGTCAGTTGCTCAGGCCTGAAGAAGTTCATGAACTCGCCAGCGATGGCGTTTCCGTGCAGATGCACATGCATCACCATACGAGTCCGGTCACGCACGGAGCTTTCATTGACAATCTTCGAGCGAATCGTCAGTTCATCACAGAAATGACGGGATCGGAACCCAACCACTTCTGCTATCCAAGCGGTAACTACAATAAAGAATCAGTGAGGTGGCTTCGGGACGACGGAGTTGCATCTGCCACCACATGTGACCTTGGACTTTGCTCAGCGAAGACTGATCCCATGCTAATTCCTCGTCTGATTGATACCTCGTACATATCGGATACGGGTTTCGAAAGCTGGCTAGTGGGAGTCGGAGCGCTTATATCTCATGTTGGAGCGCTTATACGGCGCGCTGCATGATGGAGTGTGCCTAAGGCAACCTGTGTTTCCGAATACAAAAGGGATGATCTCGGAAGACGCTACTCGGCCCCAAGCTTCGATCTCGCTTGCACAATGGCCCACTTGTTTCGATTTATGGACGACATTTTATGTGAACCTGAGATGTTAAGCTTGAGCATGACATCGGACAGATTCAAGACAATTCTCGCTGATCTGATTCATTGTAAGCCCGAGGAACTTCGGAAAACCGACACGCGGGACACGCACCCAGGATGGTCGTCTGTGGCCGACGTCCAGCTTTTAGCGCTCATCGAATCTGATCTCCAGGTCGAACCCGATGCTGATTTCCTGGACGCCTTTACTGGTTGCGATACTGTTGGCGATCTTCTCAGATTGCTACAGGAGCACAACGCCTTTTCGGATTTGTAGGTTTTGCCACGTCCCCTAGGATTTCACCTCTGCTGAGGAGCGATCCTCAATGAAACAGGCGTAGGTATTTGCCTCGCGCGCCGTGAGGATATACCGTTTTTCCTGTGAGGTGCTATCAGTCTCGGAAAATCCCAGGCGAGAATACAAATCAGCGACCTGCAAGTTTTTGGCCGTGGGGCGGTAAACACCAACAATCCTCTCAATACTCGCCTCGGCCGCAGCCTGCAGCACGCGGTTCAGCATGAAAAACTCCAGGCGCCGACCAAGTACGCGACAACTAATCAACCAGCTATCGATTTCCCATGTGCCGCGTTCAACTTGTCTGCAAATCATCACTCCCACAATGCCGTGGTCGCCAAATCGGTCAGATAATTGGAAAACGCCAGTAAAATTCATTTTGTCGCCGCAGATTGCTTCCACTTGGGACCGCGTGTAACGGCGCGCAGTCAAATTAAACTGATTTGTCTTGTTCAGGAGTTGCGTAACCCGGGATATATTGTTGGGAGTGATCCGCGTTGTTATCGCCGTCATCTGCAGTGACTGCAGGAATGCTTCTGCTGATTCGCTAGCTTGGCGCAAGGCAGTGGCGGCTGCCTGAGTCCGATATCGGTCTGCTCTAGCAACATCGTCCTGGGAAACTTGCAGCGTATAAAAATAGCGCCCTCGTTCAAGCGCATCCAAATATCCGAAAACCGAAGATCCGGTATCGACGACTGCAACTTCCGGTAACTGCGAGCGTACCCAGGCACGCTCTACTGGATTGTCGTCCAGGAACACAAAGCTATCGGTGCCCAGCAATAGTTGGCCTGCGATGTTCCGTATGTTGACTGCCTTGTCATCCCAGTTGGCGACAAAAGCAGAAAAGTCTTCCAAGTGCAGGCGGGAGTATGGATGTTCCAGAAACGGAAGCTTGGCATCTTCTTCGTTGTTCTTTGAACAGACCGCCAGCAAGATTCCGTGACGACGCAAATCCAGCAAATAACCTTGAAGATCAGCATGAGCTTCCCCGACAGGGCTTCCCGGACCCAGCTTGATTCCTGCCAATCCGTCCTCGCCAATGACTCCGCTCCATAACGTATTATCCAAGTCACAAATCAACACCTTACGAGTTAATCCCACCACGGAGCGGACATGAGCCATTTGTGCCTCGGCTAACTCTGGGAGGGCCGCCAGTGCAGGGTGTTGTTGCGCTGTGTACCACAACAAGGGATTGTGCCACTGCGATCCGACGCGCCGCACCACCTCGTCCGTGTCCAACACCGACACGTAGCTCGGAGCCCGGTTGCTCATAGCGAGATTCAAGAGCCTGGTGATCCGAGTCCGTCCGCCCTGTGCTGCAGTGGAGGGTAAGCCTATGGGGTCTTGTGCCGGAAGATCGAAGTCGTGCTGAATGATGTGGCAAGAACAGCGTGCCGACAAGGCCGCCCAAAGGGACGTGTACTGGTCAAGCATCCCATCGATAGCTAGATTCTCATCATTGTCGATCAGTTCGAAGTTGAAAGCCTCCCGCCACGATGGCATGACAACAACCAGATTCGGTTGGAACTTGTACAGCCCACTCGAACCATCCAAAATTTCTTGATGCACCGCACCGTAAAGCCCCTGGTAGAACTCCGCGTCGATCCCATCGCGAAAGCATAGCGCACGGAGAACGGAAATCAGGAAAGTCGTCGTGCTGGAACCAAGGACAGCGATTTTCAATTTCCGCAAGAGCGGAGGCCTTACATTCCAGACATCACGGATCAGTTTCTCTGAACGAGAAAAGAAAACGTACGCCGGTTTCAGATATAGAGCACTCCGCAACGCCTGAGCCGCGAGGTCGTACCGTTCCCCCGCCATAAGAATCTGGGCCGCCTCCAACAAGGCAATGGGGTCTTCGATGGAGCTACGGCTAACGATTTCCGCCGCCACGTCGGCGGCTTGGGGCTGTCCCGCGGTCTGGAGAACCTTCATCTTGAGGTATAGAACGACCGGATTCCCCAACATTGCCGCACTGAGAATCTCGGAAAGGAGTTCCGGACGCACTCTCGCCACGAGGAGTGTGGCTAGTCTCTCAAGCACAGCGCTTTCCATGTGCACTGTAAGCGTTTTCACTGCGCTGACAAGTTCGGTTGTCGAGGAAAGTGGATTCTCAATGACCTGAAAAGCTTTCCACTCTGGGAACTTGCCTTCTCGGGCTGGCCTTCCACTCATCAATTGAATTCCTCGTGTCGACGCGCCCAATCCAACGCCGCACGTCGGGGCCATAGTACCAACCCTAGCTTGGGCGTAAATTCCTTGTTCTTAAAGCTCTGCATCCTCTCGGGGCTGCGCGAAAACACGCCAGAATTGTGGGGTGCCGTTCCCATGGTTGACACCCATCCACCATTTTCCTCGAAAAATCGAGGCATCCAATCAAGGTGTGGACTTACACGACCAATTTCTGGTGAATAGAACCAGGAAGAGGACAAAATTCCTTTTACTGCGGGCTGGAGTTCCATAGACCTTATGATCTGGTAATAAGACCTCTTAATCTCTTTCTCCAGGAATACCAGACGGCCAGGACGATGACGCGCCACATGCGTGAACAATGCTGGCGAGAACCCTTTCATTTCCATCAGAACAAAACTAAGCAGCCCAGAAACCCTCTTCCTCGGAACCTTCAACAACCACGAGCGGGGCAGGCCGCTCACCTCCCAATCAAGCGGTCCTGCCGGAAATCGCCTCAGAGTGGCGATCTTCGCCATTGCAGAGAAGGAATAATTAGTTAGGTCAAATAATGTTTCAAATCCACGCCCTGGAGTAGCGAAGAATCCGAATTCCCGATAAATCAGCGACTTTACGGCATCGCTCACGGGTAAAGCTGCAATGAGGGGCAAAGCAGTTTCTGCCGAACGGAGCAAAAGATATCGGGAAAGAGCTCTGGGAGAAACCAATCTTTCATCCGACCCAGCTGAACTTGGTAGTTTGAGCAAAGCAGTGCGGCTCGACGCGTCATCGCCGACTTCTCTCAGAATCGCGAAGGCGTTCAAGCCGTGTAACATTTCGTGTACAGGCACAAATTCCGCCTGCTGCAAAGCCGATCGACACAGCTCAAGGACGCTGATAACTTGCTGATGTAACAAGATTTATAATCCTAGGTGGAAATGGACTGGGATTATCAGTGCAGCATTGCGGCAGCTCCGTCCCGGGGACGAATGGTTCAGCCGACATGTTAGAGCGATGCTGCCGGTTTCGCAAATTCGGCCCGCCTCGTCCCTGTTGCTTGGAATCAAGTACATACCCTCAGCGTAGATGCGCCCGTTCGGGTGAAATCAGGCTGTTTGGGAGATTTTATGCACCCAAGTATGCACCCAATTCTTGCACGGTCGGACGACGGTTTTCTCTTAATCCTCTGACCTGAATCAATCGCAGTGGCGGCTTTCTTTTGCAATCACGCGGAAGGCTTAAGAGGATTTCTTCAGCCGTGGGCTAGGCGGATGTTTCAGTGTTCACCAAATAGAAATATTTGTTGACGAACCAATTCGAGAAGCCGATCACAATCGCAAACGACAACCGAACTGCCGCCAATGTTCTGCGCACGCGCCGCATGTGGTATTAGACGTCTAGCTGCTGCAAACAGGCCTTTACACAAAAACCCCCTCCACGATCTTCGGTAGGGGTTTGAGTGTAATGGGGACGTTCAACAGCAGTCAGCGCAACTGCTGGCTTGTTTTGCTTTCGCAACCTCGGCAGCCGGATGGCAGTTTTCTTTCTGCTGAAACTGCCACGCAAAATGCCTTGGAAATGAGTGATTGCGTAACATCCCCAATACACCAACTGAAACTTGCCGGCTCGGAAGCTCGGGTGGGGATGCCCACAAACGCTGCAGCGGCGATCGCCGCAAGGGCCTGATAACGCGTGGGCGAAACTCGCCTCATCAGGTGCCCACAATCTATTCGGGCACACAAGGGATTTGCGAACCTAACCTTTTTCTGCCGCGACTTGGATCGTGGTGAGACACTGATACCGCAGAGCTTCTTGGTGGTTTATTGATGACAGCGCTGTAGCCGTCGATGTAGAGCTTGTCAGCCATAACCTCTCGGCTGCCCAGCGGAGCGCCGGCTCCGCAGGTGAACCTCGGTACCATTGGAGGGATCGGTTCGATCTCGGAATGCAACCAGCCCGTCTAATCGCCTTGCGCCCAAACGGCGTTCTGGGTCTACGTGATCGCGGACGTCGATTCTCGCACCACCAGTTTCGGCTCGACCGCGATTTCTTTGGGCTCGTCTTTCTGACTCTCGATCCGATCGAGTAGGGTCTGCGCCGCTAGCTTTCCCATTCGCGCGAGAGGCTGCCGCACGGTGGTCAGGCTAGGAGTGTTGTAGGCTGCAGCTTGAATGTCGTCGAAACCAACTACTGAAATATCGTGCGGCACGCGAAGCCCCACTTCCTGAAAAGCACGGATCGCGCCCAGCGCGGAAAGGTCGTTGTACGCGAACAAGGCGGTAAACGGCACTTTCCGCTCGAGCAATTGCTTAGCAAACGGATAGCCCATCTGTGGTGTAGCCTCATTGATAACAATCTGGACCGTCAGCTCAGGATCGATTTCGACTTTCAATTCCTCGGCCACCTCGTGGATGGCACTCCAGCGGACTTCGGAGTCGGAACTGGAGGCCGCACCCTTCATAAAGGCGATCTTCTTATGTCCGAGATCTACGAGATGCTGCAGTGCAATGCGCACGGCTTGGCGATGGTCGAGTACGATGTTGGTCACTCCTCGAAAGGTCTTATGACCCGCTACGGCGACCGTCGGAAGGGCGGGCGGCCCGAGCAACTGCATATCGATGGTGATGAACCCTTCCACCCCACGCTCCAACAATATGTGCGCGTAGCGATCAAGCAGCTCTGGATCATGACGGTGGACTACGGTCAGGAAGAAAAAATTTTTCGATCGCAGGTATTGCTCGATTCCACTGATGATCAACGAACCGAAGGCGTCACCGATCTCCTCGACTATAACGCCAATGGTATACGTCCGCTTGTTGCGCAGCGATTGCGCAAAGAAGTTCGGGCGGTAGTTCAGCTCGCGCGCCGCGGCCAGAATCCGGTTCTTGGTCCGCTGCGGAATGGAACGAGAGGAAGGTGCATCGTTGAGGACGGAGGAGACCGTTCCGGGAGTGAGTCCCAGATGGTTCGCCACAGCTCTTAATGTGATAGCGCCAGATTTCTTGGGTCGTGCCTTTCGGTCCTTGGCCATAGCCGCTGTTAACGTTTTACGTTATCTGCTGAAGCTACACCTGGCGCGGCAATTGTACCCTACAGAATCGATTTTAGACTGAATACGGTGGGGATAGAGGTTGAACAGTCGCCTCCACATGCTGGGCAGCAGACCGCCTTCGGCGCCTGCCTCGTAGCCACGTCTTAGACGGTCTTGGTGCGGCCGGATCCTACTCGACGATGCCTTTCCCCTCGGTCAGCCGGGTGTAGCGGTTGACCGGCAAGGTCGAGATCTTGTCGATTTGCGCGCTAGGGGCTGGCCAGTGAATCTCAAGAGCATCGATTTTCCGTGCACTCCCTATTCCCAAGACTTCGCGCGGATCGTGTGAAGACAGGTAGCTGCCGCCGTTGTTCTTGAGCCTGAAGCGCCTTTTTCCGCCAACTGTCCAATAGATTTTTGCGCCGATGCCGTCGCGGTTGCAGTGCACACCTTCCAGTTTAATCCCGAGCCAGTTGTTTCCCTTGGCTGCACGATTGTTGAGCAGCAGAGGAGCACCGCCATTGTTCCCAATGATCACGTCCAGCGCACCATCGTTGTCGTAGTCGCCAACCGCCAGGCCGCGCGCCGGGAAAAACCTCCTGAATGCGGGCCCAGCCTGCTCGCTGACATTGTGTAAGCGGCGATCCTCGCCCTGATGAAACAGGAGCAGCGGTTCTTTGTATTTCACCTGTATCGAATAGTCGTCGATCATGTCGTCGGGATGCCCGTTGGCGAGGATCAGATCAATTGCGCCGTCGTTATCGTAGTCGAAGTACTTCAGGCCCCAGCCGCTCAGCAGTCGCGTCGCTTGAGCGACATCATTCGCCTGAGCGACATCACGGAATGTTTCGTCTTTGTTGTTCTGGTAGACGGAAAACATTTCGTGATCGACGTTAGCGACGAATAGATCCTGCCATCCGTCGGCATCGACATCGGCGGCATCCACACCCATGCCGGAGCGCGCCTGCCCGCTTTCGCTGAATCCGACGCCTGCCTGAAGACCAACTTCCTCCCATTTCCAGCGGCCGTTTGTGCCTGGCCCACGATTGAGAAACAAGAAGTTCTGAACGGTATCGTTCGCCACAAACAAATCCATCCGCCCGTCGCCATTGACATCAGTCGCTACCACGCCGAGGCCTTTACCAAGCGCCTTCGCAATATCTGTACCCTTGCTCACCTCCGTAAACGTGCCATCGCCGTTGTTGTGATAGAGGGAGTTCGCGGTGGGGCGGAAGACGCGGGGAATGCAGTAGTACTTCTTGCCAATCTTGTTGTCGCCACATTCGAACTTGTGCTCACCGGAGTAGTCAACAAAGCTGCAGACGAACAGGTCGAGCCGACCGTCATTGTCGTAGTCAAACCAGACAGCGCTTGTAGTCCAGCCAGGAGTCGCAACGCCGGCCTTCTCGGTGACGTCGGCGAAAGTTCCGTCGTGATTGTTCTTGTACAAGGTGCACTTGCCGTAGGCAGTCACGAAGATGTCCGGCCAGCCATCGTTATCGTAATCGCCGACGGCGACGCCCATGCCAAACGATGTCCCGCTGAGCCCTGCTTTTTCGGTCACGTCCGTGAAAGTGCCGTTTCGGTTGTTTTTATAGAGGGCGTTGCGCACCTGCTTGGTCGGCTTCCAGAAGTCGCTGGGACCACTGTTAACCAGAAAAATATCCATCCACCCGTCGTTGTCGAAATCAAGGAAGGCACAACCGGGACCCAGCGTCTCGGGAAGATAGTGATTCGCCGACATGGCGTTGTCGTGCACCCACTCGATGCCACTAGCCGACGCGGGAACTTCCGCGAACAGCGGTTCGGACAATGCGGGCGTGCCTTGCTGTCCCAATAGACGGGTTGCGCTGAAGGCGCTGGCCAGACGAAGCCACTCTCTTCTTGAAATCTTCATAGCGAAAAAGTGAGGTTGGGCTGCCTTGCGAACGCGATCACTGTGCTTTGACTCCGGGTTGCTTGGCCTGCGCCTCTGCCGTCAGCTTCTCAACGATGCCTTTCTCGCGGTTCCCATCGGCGGGCCTTTTTAGGCGGAAATACGCGATCGACAACGATACATGAGCCTCCGTGAAACCTGGAGATTCTTTGACGATCGATTCCAGTTCGCGCCGAGCCTGCTCTGCTTTTCCTTCTGAAAGCTCGATCGCCGCCAGTTGATAGCGCACGGCTAAATCTCCCGGACGTGTCTCCAGAGCGCGCGTAAGGTAGGGCTTCGCCTCGTCAAACTTCTGCTCTTGTCGGAGCATTGCGCCCAACTGAAGGTTCGATACGTAATCGTAGGGATCGATTGCCAACTCCGCTTGAAATTCCTTGCGTGCTTCGTCTGGCCCAGCGGTCACCTGCAAGGCTTGTCCGTAGAGAACGTGCGCGCCGGGAAGCTTCGCGTCCAGCGCCACTGCTTTTGCGAGTTCGTCGCGGGCTCCGGCGAAATCTGCGGCTTCTATTTTCGCCGCGCCGAGCATCAGGTGCGATTCTGCAGATTCCCCATTCCGCAAGATGCGATCGACCAGTACCTGTCCTTCGTCGACGTGATGGTCGCGAATCAAGGCGGTTCCCAGCAGATACACGATTCCCATCTCATCGGGATGCTTCTTGTATTCGGGTTCCAGGAGGCCAATCACATCCTTGTTCTGCCCCATGCGCAAGTAGCAGTCGCCGAGCAGTAGGATCACTTGGACATTTTCTGGCTCCTCTCTGTGGACTCGGACCAGCTGATCGACGGCGTCCGTGATTCGTCCCGTTTTGTAATAGGCAAGCGCAAGGTTCAGGCGGAGGCCAGGAGCGGCGGGAGCTTGCTTCAGAGCAATTTTGTATTCGGTGATCGCTCCCGCAAATTGTCCCAGTCCGGCGAGAGCTGCGCCCAGGTTCGATCGAATCGCCGCCGCTTCAGGCTGGAGCTTCAAAAGCTGCCGGTACTCCTGGACGGCTCCGTCAAGATCTCCGGCCTTCTGCTTCGCCATTGCATCATTGAAAAGTTCCTGAGGAGTCTGCGCAACGGCGGCGGGAAGCGAGCCTGAAAGGAGCGTCAAGATCAGAGGAAAAATGATTCTCCGCATACCGACTATCGGCCTCCACGTGGCAGGCGCGATTCCTTCACAGGCGTAGCCGCCGTGTGCAGCGCAGCTTCGAGTTCGTTGGGATGGAAGTCCTGCTCGCTGAGTCCGGTACTGAACAAAATCTTGCCACGCTTGTCGACCACGAAGGCCTTGCTGGGCCACGCAGCGTACGCCTTCTCCGCCGCTCCCTCCATGCTATCAAGAAGGGTAGGGAACTCGATGTGCAATTTGCGAATGCACACAGTGGCATGATCCTGGCGTTCACCCATGTTGGCCGCGGGTTCCAGCACGATGCCTTCGCGTTGATTGCGTGTGCTGGCCCAATTGTTCGTGGAGTGCGCCTCGCGAATGTAGATCAGATAAAACGGGATATGGCTCTTGTACTCTGGATAAAGCTTGTTCAGTGCGTCGGCTGCGCTCCGGAAGTTCGGACATGTGTAACTGCCGAATACCAGCAGAACCGGGCCGTCCCTTCGAAGTTCTGCCAAGCTGACGCGGGAGTTGGTTCCCATCCTGGTGGCATTGAAACTAGGCGCGACTTCACCAGTGCCCGGCCCGCTTGCAGTTGATGCCGAATGCGGGCTCAGATCCGTGGCCAGTTTCTTCTCGCGAGCCGCTTCCGCCGTCAGGTGAAGCTTCTGGTCAACTTCTGCCAATCGCTGGTGCAGGGCCGCGGACTTGGGCCACTTCTTCTTCAACGCGTCCAGTTCCGAGCGTGCTTCGGCCAGTTTGCCCATGCCTTCGCTGACGGCAGCCAACTCCAACGCCGCCGGAAAAGAGTCGGGGCGCACGCGCAGAGCTTGCCGCAGCAGAGACTCGGCATCTTTCCATTGCGAACGCACCGTCAGGATCTGCGCGAGATAGAGGTTGGCCTCGAATTGGTTTGGATCGGAACCGAGTTCTTTGCGAAAGGCCTCAGCAGCCGCATCCGGATCGCCCGTGTTGAGGAGCGCTTGTCCGTAAAGAGACTGCAAGCCGGGAAGACTCGGATTCAGTTCGATCGCGCCAGCCAGTTGCTTGACTGCGGCAGGAAAGTCTTTGGCGGCAAACATCTGGTTGCCAAGTAGGAACCGCGCTTCGGCGGAGTCTCCCTTGCTCAGGATGCGGTCAACGCGTTTCTGTCCTTCCGCAATTTGTCCTTCGTTGAGGAGAGCGGTCCCCAGCAGGTAGGCAATCGCGAGCTCGCCACTGTGCTCCGCCTCAACCGGGGTCAGCAGTTTGATCACCTCCCGGTTTTCTCCCATCCGCAGTTGGCAATCGGCCAGCAGCAGAATCGTCTGCAGGTTATCTGGCGACATGGCGTGGCTTTTTGCGAATTCGCCTGCAGCGTCCGAGATGCGTCCCGACTTGTAGTAAGCCAGGCCGAGGTTGCGGACGATGTCCCCGTTTTGCGGATCGAGAGCGACGGCCTTCTTGTATTCCGTAATCGCGTCGTCAAAGCGCCCCAGATGCGCCAGCAACACCCCTAGATTCGCTTGTACACCCGCTTCCTTGGGGCGGGCGGCCAGAAACTGTCGATAACCCTGGACGGCTCCTTCGAGGTCTCCAGCCTGCTGCAGTTCCATGGCGTGGCGCAGCGTGTCCTCGGGAGAAGCGTTCTGCGAGAAGGCGGGACTGGCGGAAAGCACTCCGGTCAAGAGTCCCACGGCGAGGGCTGCGGCAATACGGAGGGCTCGAGACATAGCCTCAGACTTAGATTCCGGACAAGAAAAATGGGATGACAGGAGCCATCCCATTTTAGCGTTGAAACCTTCTTCTTGGGTTAGAAGGTGAACTTAACGGCAAATTCGACCGCGCGGCTACCTTGCTTGACGGTGGTCTTTCCGAAGTTCGTGTTCGTCTGTGTGAACTGCTGTGTAGTTGGATCCTGCGAGAACTTAAGAGTCAGATTGCCAGCATCCGGAAACGACCACAGCGCATGGTTGAGGAAGTTGTAGGCCTGAACCCGGAACTGCAGGGTCTTCGACTCCGTAACGTTGAAGTTCTTGAAGATCCCGAGATCGGAGTTGAAGTAAGCAGGCCCGTAGTTTACAGGGAGAAGAGTTGGCCCGTTCAACCCAACGGTAGTCGGCGCGGCAAAACAGTTTGGGTTAACGAACTGATGCGAGGTCAGACCAGATTTCGGGTCGCACGTCACGAAGGGGTTTAGCTGTACGGCATTGGTCCCGAGTATCGACTGATTGTTTATCGCAACGCCAAATTGTTTGGGATCACCCGGAATGCCATTAGCGGAACCCGGAATAATGGCACTACCCTTTTGAAGAGTTTCGCACGAATTCGGGTCGCCCGGATCTACACCGGCCGGATTCGCGCAGGAAATTTGCATGTTGAAGTTGGTGCTGGAATTGTAGCCGCCCGCGAAGGTGAGGTTCGCTCCGCTCTGCAGTTGCGTGACGCCGGAGATTTGCCAGCCTGCAGTGACACCGCCAAGGAAGCCATGCGCGTGCAAGGGGTTCCCAATGTCGATCGAATAAACGACGTTGAACAGGTGCCGGCGGTCTGTCGGCTGGATACCGTAATTGCTACGGAGATTAAACGGGTTAATGGCGATGGAACCGTTATTTTGAGTGTTGGCGTTTGAGAGAATGATTCCCAAAGCCTTCTGAAGGGTGTAATTGGCTTGAATGGTGTAGCGCCCCTCGCGGCGCGCCCAAGTCAATTGCATGGCATTGTAGTTGGCGTACGCATTGTTCGTCGCTTGGTTTACGTCGCCGTAGCCGTTCCCGGTGACTGGATCGTTCAAAGGACGGTAGAACTTCGGGTCTGCGTTCGCTGGATTGGCAGCAGTCAACATGGCTCCTACTGGCACCAGGTTAATATTGCTGCCAGCCCCGCCGCTGTTGGCCAGGTCCCGGCTGCGATTTCCTACGTATGCAACCTCCACGAAGCTCTTCCAGGGAGCTTTTTGAGAGATCGTGAAGCTCCAGCTGTCGGTGTACGGTTGCTTGTCATCCTTGGAATCGACCGCTGCCGGTGAAGCAGGCGTCGCGGCAACGTCGAGACAGGACAGGTATGAGGCGAAAAGCTTGTCCGCTACCGTGTGATTATTCACCGGGCAACCAGCGCCTCCAACCCAAGTTGTCGACCCGATATTCGCTGTGGCGACACCCGCAGAAGCGTCCAAACCGCTCGTGAATTGGCCGGAGTGGAAGTAGAACCGTCCCCACCCGCCACGCAACACAGTGTTGCCTGTTCCGAAGAGATCATAAGACGCGCCCAAACGAGGTTGATAGAACAACGCCCGCGTTGGGAATCCGCCAACTGGGACCGCCTTGTCCTTGACGTGCGCCACGAACCCACAGAATCCATCATCAGCATTCGCGCAATCTGGAGAGTACAGAGCCGGATTAAAGATCGAATAGCCGAAGCCCTCGCGGTCAATCCAGGGGGAGAGATGGCTTGCCCGCAACCCGAACTCCAGCGTGAGCCGTTTTGTGGCTTTCCACGAATCCTGTCCGAAGAACTCGTATTGGTTATAGGAGATGTTGTTGATACGGTTGAAATTGGTTTCGCCATACCCGTTGGTGATGTTGCCGGTCAGCATGTCAGCATATTCATTTCCATAACTGAACCGCTCGTTGCCGGGTGTATGGAATTGCAGGAACCCGTTGGTATTGTTGTTCGCGGGTTGGGCGTTGCGAATCCACTCCCAGAAGAAACCGCCTTTCAGCGTGTGATTCTTCACAACCTTGGTGAGGATGTTGCTGATGTTCGGCATGTACTTATTGGCGTAGAGACCCTGTCCCGCACCTCCCGCCTCAAATCCACCGGGATTGAACATCAGCGCCGCCTCACTGGGTCCAAACGCACCGAATGACGGAATTTGAGAAATTGGTTTCTTGCCCGTGAGGTTTAGGCCGGCATAGCCGTAACCGACAGTCGCGCGATCAACCTTCTTCGGATCCGAGAACACGTTCGGAAATCCAATGAACGAATACGAAACGATGGTTTCATTGGTCATCGTAGGACTAAAAACGTGAGTAACTGTACCGGTCCATGAGTTTGACTTGTTCTTCCCCAGAATGGGCGTTGGATAGGGAACCTGGTCCCCGTTGCGCCACCACAGGCCCACAGGAAACTGCTGGACTTCACGCTGGTAGTTGTAACGAATGAATACTTTCGTATTGTCGCTGACGTTCCAGTCTCCCCGGGCCACCCACTGCCGGTTGTTTTGACTGAAGATTTGAGATTGAACGTAGTTGTATCCACCCGTTGCGTTCGAATCGGCGTTGGGACGGGGAAGCAATTTCATCAAGGCTTGCATGTTCGGGTCAATGCAACCAGTCTGCCCCGGAGATGTGCAGGCTGGGATCTGAGACCCAGGAAAAACGGTTGGATCCACTTGTCCGGGGGCATTACCGGAGGCGGTCTTGGTCCCCAGTTTCGCCATTTCCGTCGGCGAGAAGTCGCCATTGATCATGCCGTCGGTGGGCACCGTCGCCCGGAGCAACCCAGTATCCAGCGTCTGCCTGAAGTATTCGAAACCGGTAAAGAAGAAGAGTTTGTCACGGTTCTTATTGAAACTTGTCCCTGGAATGATCACCGGACCGCCGATCGAACCACCTGGATAGTAGAAAGAGTTGCCAGGCTGCTTGACCCCGCTGAAATTGTTCAACCAATCGTTCGCGTTCAGAGCGTGATTTCTTGCGGAGAAGAAAGCGTTTCCGTGAAAGCTCTGGCCGCCGGCTTTCGTCACTGAGGTGATGAGGACGGGACCTTTCTGGTTTTCTGCGCTGAAGTTCGAAGTGAGAACTTTGAATTCCTGCAAGAAGTCGGAATTGGGATTGACTGGAGTGTCGCAGTTACATCCCGGATCAGAGACGTGTGCGCCGTCCGCCGTGATGTCAAGCGTGTTCGTCGGCAGCCCGTTGTACGAGAAGTTGTTGTTCAGCGGACTTTGACTATCACCGCCGTCGCCGTTCGCGTTGATACCGATGACTGTTCCTCGGTAGCTGGATTTATTTTGCGTCCCGTTATTGATGCCAAACCCTGGCACAATCTTGATGTACTCGGCCGCATTGCTGCTGACCTGTGTGAAGTTCTGCAATTCTTTCGTTGTCAGCGCGAAAGATTTTTCACCGGAGTCGACGGTAGCAACCGCAAAATCAGAGGTCGCATTGACCTCCACCGTCTGCGTTTGACTGCCAACGGTCATCGTCACGTTGTTGTTGCGGCGTTCGCCGCCGCCAAGGCGAATTTCGCTGGCTCTGTAATTTTGAAAGCCAGGAGATTCCACCGCGAGGGAGTATGTTCCGACCGGCACGGACGCAAAGGTGAAGTAGCCTTCGCTGTTGGTCACCGTGTCGCGCGCGGAACCAGAGAGAGCGTCTGTCAATGTCACCTTCGCACCATTAATGACAGATCCTGACGGGTCGGAAACCACGCCTGTCAAAGTCGCAAAAATTCCTTGCCCCCAAGCATTCGCGCCGAGCAGCGCGAGTAGACACACCACCACGGCAAACTTCGCTGTGTGCGACATGGAGAAATGCTCCCTTCGAATCGCCATCAATTCGTTCGGTGAATGCCCCAACGGTGAGACCCTGCAGTTGCACGCTGTACTGTCTCCCACAAGACAGCCTGACCAGATTCGGCCGGTAATGCTTTTGTATTAGCGTGAACCGACGCGATTAGGCCTCAACTGACATGCATTGTCAAGCACAAAATCGTTATTCTTTTAGGGTTTTTCCATTTCAGGCACAAAGTCCGCTCTATAAGGTGTTCAATTTCGCAACAGAATGTAGGAGAGGTAAACGCGGAAGCGGCAGTTTGCCCTGGGCTCTTTCGTGAACAAGCCGAGTGTGGGGGAGAACTGACGCGCTTCTCGCGGAACAGCCAGGGAAGCCATCTGCAGTCTCCAGCGGCGCAAAATAACAGATTTTCGTCGGCCCCAGACCCCTCACGGTATCACCAAGGCGTTTAGACTCTTGCAGCAGTCTTCCAAAGGCGGCGGCAACATTCTTTCGCCAACGAACTAGCTCCAAAGGCGATCCCACGAACGCTCCTGATCCCATTCCGGCGTGGGATCAAAATAGCCAGTCTTCGGCGCCAGATGCTGACGCACGACGTCTTCATTCAGTGTTACACCCAGGCCGGGTCGGTCCGGAACGTCGATGAAGCCACGATTTACGATAGGAATTTTGACTCCCTCTGTCACCAGAGAAGACCACCACGGCACATCGAGAGAGTGATTCTCCAGCGCCAGGAAGTTTAACGTGGCCGCAGCGCAATGAACGTTGGCCATGCAACTGACGGGCGTTCCTGCGAAGTGCATTGCCATGGGCACGCCGTAGGCCTCTGCCATATCCCCGATCTTGTGCGTTTCCAGAATTCCCCCGGAAGTGGCCAGGTCTGGATGAATCTTGCTCACTGCTTGTTTCTTACAAAGCACCTCGAACGGCTCTTTCAGGTAGATATCCTCCCCGGTGAGGATGGGCGTGGGGCTTTCGTCCGAGATTTGCTTCAACAGATCCGTGTAGGTCCACGGAATGACGTCCTCCAACCACGACAGGTTGTATTTTTCATAGGCCTTCCCGAGCCGAATAATGGATTTCACGCCGAGGTGACCAAGATGATCCATGGAAAGCGGGATCTCCATACCCACCGCGTCGCGCACTGCCGCGACGTACTGCTCGAGCATCGCGATGCCTTTTTCGGTGACTTCCATCCCCACCAGGGGATGCGGGAGTTGGTTTTCTTCCCAGTTCGTGAGGCCCGACGGCGCAGTGACGGTGCCGGGTGTGTCCGCGACCATTTCGACTCCCAAATCCATCTTGAGCCAGGTCATTCCCATCGACTCTTTCCGCTCTTTCATGCGCTGGGCATAGATCTTGGGATCTTTCGATTCGATGGTGTCTGCATAGATGCGGATCTTGTCGCGAAACTTGCCACCACCCAGCATCGCATAGACCGGGACGCTATACACCTTGCCCGTTATATCCCAGAGCGCCATTTCTATCGCGCTCACTCCACCGCCCTGGCGCGCGTGTCCGCCGAATTGCTTGATCTTGCGGAAT
>DASRDJ010000143.1:0-44380 GCA_035652655.1 Terriglobales bacterium | reverse complement strand
TGTTGGCGGTGTTGGCGGCGTTGGTGGTGGAAATCGCGCGTCCACTTTGCCGGCTGGGGCCGGCAATAAGTGGCAACACAATCCGCAACACCGCGGCGGTGCCCCATACAAAGACCGAGCAACCGCAGACCGCTTTGGCGGAACGACGCGTGGTGATTCCCTTTCCAAGCGTCAAGCGAGCGCCCGGCAACAAGTTGGCAGGCAGGGTGGCAACCTGGCCAGCACCCGCGGCGGAGCCGGTGTCAGCAATCGCGCGGGCAGTTTCGGTAATCGGGGTGGAACCGGCGTGAGCAACCGGGCTAGCGGAGGCGGAGCCGACCGAATTGGAAGCCGTGACCTTTCGCGCAGTGGTGGAGGCAACCGCGATGCCTTTGGGGGTGGTTCCCGGGGATATAGCGGATCAAGCGCTCGCGGCAGCAGCAGCCGGGGTTCTTCAAGCATGGGATCTCGAGGCGGTGGAGGCTTCGGTGGAGGCGGTCGCGGAGGCGGTGGTGGTGGACGGCGCAGATAGGTGGCCGACAAAGGAACGGAAATCATAGGAGCACAAAATGACATCGACACCCGCGAACTTGAATCTCTCCAGACTCTCTCGCACTGTCGTTGCGACCGTCTGCATCGTTGTGTGCGCTTCAGTTCTTTCCGTTGCAGAGCAATCCACAGCGACAAAGGCTCCCGCCGCGGCCGTGGCGAGGTCTGCGAGCACCATGACCTTTGATACTCCGCAAAAGGCTGCCGATGCGCTGGTCAACGCTGCCGAGAAATTCGATGTGGTTGCTCTCAGCCATATGTTCGGGCCTGGTGGTGAAGGCGTTGTCTTTAGCGGCGAATTCGCGCAAGACCGGAAGCATGCCGCCGATTTCGCAGCAGAAGCTCATGAGAAGGAGAGTGTTTCCGTAGATCCGAAAACTGGCAACCGCGCATTCATTCTCGTCGGCAACGAAGATTGGCCGTTCCCCGTGCCAATTGTGAAGAGCGGCAACAAGTGGCTCTTTGACGGCAAGGCCGGTCTGCAGGAACTCCTCTACCGCCGCATCGGCGCCAATGAACTCGACGCCATTCAAGTTTGCCATGGCTACGTGGAAGCGCAGTACGAATACGCTATGCAGCCGCGTGAAGGTTACGACGTAAACCAGTACGCTCAGCGCATCGTCAGCACTCCGGGCAAACAGGACGGCCTGGCTTGGCAAAACGCTGACGGCACCTGGGGAGGCCCCATCGGCGAGAAGATCGCCCAGGCAATTGAGCAGGGCTACACCAGCAGCGCGGAGCCGTATCACGGCTATTTCTTCAAAGTTCTAAAGGGGCAGGGCCCAGACGCGCCACTGGGTCTAACGGATTTCGTGGTGAGAGACGTAATGATCGGCGGGTTCGCTCTGGTGGCCGCTCCGGCCGAGTACGGCGTGACCGGCGTGAAGACGTTCATTGTCAGCCACGACGGCGTTGTTTACGAAAAAGATTTTGGGCCAAAGACTCTCGACGAGTTTTTGAAAATGGAGCGCTTCAACCCCGACAAGTCTTGGAGTCCAGTCTCAGATCGAGACGATTAACGAAGGATGGTGCACGGTGGACCGTTGGCAAGCTGCTGACGTGGGAGAAGAAGTTCCCGCTCAACGATCTCCTGACTCAGCAGAAACCGGACGTCGATGAGGACGGCATGCTCGTCTACTGTGCCGGGAAGAATCCGCGGATCAGAACTGACATACTGACGCACTTCGGCATCTTTTGGACCCTCTGTTTTTTTGGTTTCTCCTAGGTAGCAAACTGGTAGCAAAGCCCCAAACTTCTCGGCGGCCACTTTGCATGGCCGCCTTTGGAACCGCCTGTTTACTGGATGATATGGTGCGCCCTGAGAGATTCGAACTCCCGACCTTCTGGTTCGTAGCCAGACGCTCTATCCAACTGAGCTAAGGGCGCTTCCTAACGAGGCGAGATCTTAATTTTACACGACGGTCGCGCTCGTTGTCCTGTCAGCACTGCAAATTTCAGGGCGCGTCTACTGCGCACCGGAAGCCGATCGTTCCCGCACGGTCGCGGCCCGGCGACATCAGCAGATATTTCTGGTGCTCGTTCAGGCGGTAGGTTTGCGGAAAATACCAGATCGAGCCCAACGGGTGGTACGCTGCTCCCCCGCGCACGATAGCCGCACGCGTGTACGGATCGCGATATTCGTCGGTCCACTGCGAGACGCTGCCTTCCAGGTCCATCACGCCGAACGGACTCGCGCCCTTTGCGAAGCCGCCCACATCGGCGAGTGCATGCTGCGACGGCCCGGGATCAACTGGCGACAGCGCGTCTGCGTTCCAGTCGTTCCCCCACGGATACATACGCCGGTCGGTGGACTGGGCCGCGTACTGCCACTCCCACTCGTGCGGGAGGCGTTTGCCGGCCCAAGCGGCAAAGGCACGCGCGTCCTCGATCGACACCCAGGTTACGGGCTTGTTGTCCCAGCCTTCGGGATACACGCCGTTCTTCCATGTGCGCAGAAAATTGTGGTCGTCTTCCGGCCGATAGTGCGTTGCATCCAGAAATTTCCTGAACTCGGCGTTGGTCACCGGCGTCCGGTCCAGATAAAACGCGTGCACGTGTACGAGGTGGCGGTGGAAGCGTCGCGCTTCGCTTTCCCCCGGATACTGCACATCGACGCCAGGATCGTTCCCGCCCTCCACCTCAATTCCGCTCACCTGAAAATCGAAATCGCCTTCCGGGATGCGGGCCATTCCGGTGGGCGCACTGGCCGCCGGCTTGGTCGCAGGAATTTCCACCAGCGCCTGCGGCACCGCCTTCCACTCTTTTGAGTAACTAGCTAGCGGCTTGCGCGAGCGCTCCACCATGAACGCGAGCAGATCGGGTAGCCACGCGGGATGATCTTCGGTCGCAAGCACCGCGCCATAGCCCAGACTTTCAATGTCGAAGCGCAAAGTAACTTTGTCTCCCGCGATCGCAGGCTTCAGTTCCAGGCCATGCCACAAATCGTAGTAATGGGCAGCGCTCTTGTGCGGCACGATGAGCTGAGAGCCGTTCACCTTGTATTCGTTGCGGTTCACGATCGTCCACAGAGTCCCGCCGGCCTGGGGGAACCGGCTGGCAAACACGCCCGCTTGCAGCATCGCGGAGTGTGGCTCCCAGTCGGGACTTAAAAAAAAGGCGGCCGCAGCCCGTTCGATCTGCGTGATGCGCAGGATTGTTTCCGAATCACGGGCAGTGTTGCCATACCAGAATCCCCAAAGATTCTCGAGCGACGCGTAGCCCTGGCCATTAAAAAACGCATGCTGCAGGCTGTCGGTCTTGTCACGCGTAAAGCGGTCCGTGATGTTCACCGTGTGGCGCGACTCCAGCCACTTATTCCTGCTGACCATCGGAACAAACGGATACGCTTTACCTTCCCACGTCACCCAGTCGTTCCAGCTGAGATTGGTCCACGCCAGCGATTCGTCGCGCGGCTGAAATTGAGGCTCGAGCGCCAGCGGATGACCAATCGCATCGGATGCTTGCCGGAATTGTGGCGGCACACTTTCGAGCGTGTCGAAATTGATCCCATCGGCGCCAATCTCTTTCAGCATCTGCGCCATGGTAGTTTCCGGAGCAGCACCTTCTTCACGAGTACCGACGTCCCAAGCGAGGAAAGGGAAGAAGACCTTCACGCGATGCTGGTGAAATTGCTCCACCATGCCGCGCACTCCTGCGATTCCCCCAGGCAGGTCTCGCAGCAGATCGAACTGGTTACGATCATCGGCTCCGAGATTTGGATACACATGCCAGATGAGCACGGCATCGATCGGGCCAATTCGACTCTCCGTATCGGCCAGAAAGCGATCAACCGTGTACTCGCCTTTCTCCGGGTCATACAGCCGTCGGTCCCAGATCAGCAACTGCACCTGCGAAAAGATGTGCTGAGTCCACGCGAGGTCGGCGCGCTCGTACTGTGCCGGAAGATAGCGGAGCAGCGTGTGCCGCTCGTTGCGCCAGGCCTTCAGTCCTTCCAGCCACCCCGGCTGTTCCGCCGGACTCGCGGGCCCGGCAAAAAATACTTCCTCCGGAGACGGAGGCTGCGCGAGATTCAAGACGCCGGTGTGCGACACCAGATCGTGGCGCGCCTTCCAGTCGTCAGCCGACGAAAAACAGGTCATCAGCAGGAACAAAGATGTAGTCGCCACCATCCGACTGCAGAAAAAGCCTCGCCTCATGGATCGATCCGGTCTCCGTTGCGTGCCGCACCAAAAGGGCATGTATTTAACGAAGAAGGAAACGCTCTCGGTCTGTCTGGTTACCTCTAAGAAATCCACAGGGGCGCTCAGTTGTTCACCCAGACCTTTCAACTCCGCCTTCGGGGGTAAATCTTTCTTGCTAGGTAGAAATTCCTACCGGGTCGCCGCCCAAGCCAACTCTTTTATTTCAGCGATTTACAGTCTGGTAGGGAAGCTGCAATAGGAAATGCCAGACGAAGTGGCGCGCAACGGGGCGCTCTAGAGAATAACTTCGGCCAGAGGTTTTCTTGAGCGCCCCTTTGCATTTCCTGCCACTCGATTCGCGTTCCGCATTCGCGATTCCCGTCCTTTCAGCCCTCCCCCCCATTTAAGCTAGAGCCAGCGGCTCCCGAACATCAATCCCAGCCTGCCGCAACAATTTCGCCACTGCACCTTCATTCAGCCGGGACGCGTCGTACTCTACGCGCACCGTCTTGTCTTTTTCCTGAAAATCTACGTTCCGGATCCCATACACCTCGCGCATCCCATCGATCGCCCGCATCTCCCGCTCTCCGGGAGTGGCGCCGTAGCGGTAAGCCACGTCTATATAGGTCATTTCGCTGTTTTCCTCCGCCACCAAGATACAACAATCGCCATCGGCATTCGCGCAATCCAATGAGTGTCCTTTTTCCTGCGAGAGGGAAGTCCTTTCGCCGTCTGGCCGTCCCGGCGGCGGGAGGTGTATGGTCATCAGATAACGTCATCCTGACTTGCACCCTGCTAGGAGCCTGCAAAGACTTGAAGATGTCCGACCACGTGCATACAACGACTGCGACCGAACTCGATCCCGTTTGCGGCATGACAGTCAACCCCTCGGCGGCCGCAATCCACATCAAGCACAAGGGGAAGACGTACTACTTCTGCAGCAAGCGTTGCAGCGCGGAGTTCAAGCAGGATCCAGGGAAATACACCGGCAAGACGGCAGATCATTCACCCCTGATCAGCATTGGAGCTTCGGGAGCTGCGGCTCTGTCCGCCTCTGACTCCGCGACAAAACAGAAAGATCCGGTGTGCGGCATGGATGTCGATCCCGCAACCGCCCGCTACCGTCTCGATCACGGACGCAAGACGTACTATTTCTGCTGCGGAGGATGCCTCGAAAAATTCCGCGCGGACCCCGATCGCTACCTGAATCCGAAAGCGTCAGCGAACCTCGTGCAACTCGGGAGCGCAGGACCCGCACCCGTGCACCGAGCTTCGCAACCCGAGTCATCCGCTACACAACCGGACGCCGATCGCTACTACGTATGCCCGATGTGTCCCGAGGTCCGCGAAAAGAGCCCGGCCCCTTGTCCCAGCTGTGGGATGGCGCTCGAACCCGAGACCCTCGCCCCTATATCCAAAATTGAATATACCTGCCCGATGCATCCGGAGATCATCCGCTCCGAACCGGGCAATTGCCCGATCTGCGGCATGGCGCTCGAGCCGCGAACGGTTACGGGGCACGCGGAAGAAAATCCCGAACTTCGCAACATGACCCGCCGCTTCTGGGTCAGTCTGATCGTCACGGCGCCTCTGCTCATCATCGCCATGGCCGACATGCTTCCCGGCATGCCGCTGCAACATATTCTGCCCGCTGGTTGGCTACCCTGGATCGAACTGGCGCTCGCCACGCCGGTAGTTCTCTGGGGCGGATGGCCGTTCTTCCAGCGCGGATGGGCCTCCATCGTCCATCGCTCCACTAATATGTTCACCCTGATCGCGATGGGCACCGGCGTCGCTTACATCTACAGCCTCATCGCCACCATCTTCCCGCAGATATTTCCCCCAGCATTCCGCGGGATGAACGGCCAGCCAGACATCTACTTCGAAGCCGCAGCTGCGATCACGACGCTCGTCCTGCTGGGTCAAGTGCTCGAACTTCGCGCCCGTAGCCGTACCAGCGCCGCCATCCGCGCCCTGCTCGATCTCCGCCCGAAAACCGCTCGCCTGGTCACCGCCGATGGCGCGGAAAAAGATGTCCCGCTCGAGATCATCAAGCCCGGCGACCGCCTCCGAGTCCGCCCCGGTGAAAAAATTCCTATCGACGGCGATGTTCTGGACGGCACCAGCTCCGTCGACGAATCGATGATCACCGGCGAATCGATCCCGGTCGCAAAATCAGTCGGCACAAAGGTCATAGGCGCATCCGTGAACGGTACAGGATCTTTCACCATGCGCGCCACACGCGTGGGCAGCGAGACCATGCTCGCGCAGATCGTGCAGCTGGTCAGCCAGGCCCAACGAAGCCGCGCTCCGATCCAGCGTCTGGCCGACAAAGTCGCCGCGTGGTTCGTGCCCGCTGTCATCGCGATCGCCGTCCTCACTTTTGTTATTTGGGCACTGGTCGGCCCGCAGCCACGCCTCGCGCACGCGCTCGTCAATGCCGTCGCGGTCCTCATCATCGCGTGCCCCTGCGCCCTCGGGCTCGCCACCCCCATGGCCATCATGGTCGGAACCGGACGGGGCGCCTCGTCGGGCATACTGATCCGCAACGCCGAAGCCCTCGAGCGTCTCGAGAAAATTGACACGCTGGTGGTCGACAAAACTGGCACCCTCACCGAAGGCAAGCCCAGTGTCACCTCGGTCGTGCCCATCGGTCTCGAACGCAAGGAACTCCTGCGTATAGTTGCCAGTCTCGAGCGTGGAAGCGAGCATCCACTCGCTGCAGCCATCCTCGCCGAGGCGGCTGATAAAGAACTCCCGCTCGCCCCAGTTAGCAACTTTCAAAGTCATTCCGGGCAAGGCGCCGAAGGTACCGTCGAAGGCAAGTTGGTCGCGGCGGGCAATCGTCAGTTGATGGAAAAGCTGCAGGTGATGATTCCCGACGTGCCCGACCGCTACCTCGGCGCTGGCGAGGCAGAAATCTACGTAGTCATCGACGGCCGTTTTGCCGGATGGATCGTGGTCGCCGACGCGATCAAGGAATCGAGCCTGCAAGCCATTCGCGATCTGAAATCACAAGGCATTCGCGTCGTCATGCTGACGGGCGACAACCGTCACACGGCGGAGAACGTCGCCGCCAAACTCGGCATCTCAGAATTTGAAGCAGAAGTTTTGCCCGGTCAGAAATCAGAAATCGTGCGCCGCTTGCAAGGGGAGGGAAGAGTGGTCGCCATGGCGGGCGACGGCATCAACGACGCCCCGGCCCTCGCACAAGCTGACGTCGGTATCGCCATGGGCACCGGCACCGACGTAGCCATCGAAAGCGGCAGCGTCACCTTGCTGAAAGGCGAACTCCCAGGCATCGTGCGCGCCCGCAAGCTGAGCCAGGCCACGATGCGCAACATCCGCCAAAATCTTTTCTTCGCCTTCGTCTACAACTCGCTGGGCGTCCCGCTGGCAGCAGGAGTCCTCTACCCATTCTTTGGAGTTCTGCTAAGCCCCATCCTGGCCGCAGCCGCCATGAGCTTCAGTTCGGTCTCTGTAATCACAAACTCACTCCGCTTGCGCCACGTGAAACTGTAGAAGCTCCGCCAGTTCAGTTCCACCCTTGTGATCCTGAGCAAGGTTCTTAGCGCGCTTTGCGGTTAAGATTTGCGTTCGATCACTTCACGCCAACCCGCACCTCGACCACCGCATTCCCTGGATCCCGAGCCCGCTCATCGTAAACTTCATAATCCGCGCGATAAACCCGATCAATCCCAGCCGCCCAGACTCGCTGCCATGTCTTCATCACCACTTCTCCAACCGGCCCGCGCTCGGAAACGAACACAGCGTACCGCCCCGCCGAAACGATCTTGGCAACCATGCCATCCGGCGCCTCCGCACCAGCCTTCACCCGTGCTCCGATCACAAACGTATACTCGCCGTCCTGATCGCTGGCATAGTCGGTATAGATCGCCACGATCGCAGAATCCAATTTGTTTGGGATTTGGCTAAGCAGATTGTCTTGTACGAAACCTCCCCACTGCTTGCCGATGATCCCCTTACCGGTCATCTCCGTGGCATTGCTGGTGCGAGCGGCAATGCCAATCACGACGAAACCGACCTCGTCGACCATGTCAGGAATCATTGCAGTGAGCTACAGCTTACTAAGGAAGTCAGTCACTTCGGGCGTGCTCCAGTCAAACGCATTGGCGAACTTCCGCCGCAGCACTCCGTCCCGATCGATGATGTAAGTCTCCGGAATCTGGATCGTTCCGTACATGTGCTGGATCTTCGCGCTGGGATCGCGCACCGTCACAAAATCCATTCCATATTTGTTGATGAACCGGTGATAGGCGCTGTCGTCCTCATCCGCGCTGATCGCCACTACGATCACGCCCTTGTCCTTTAACTTCTGCTGCATGCGCACCAGCGACGGCGTTTCGGCCACGCACGGCGGGCACCAACTCGCCCAGAAATTCAGCACCACCACCTGACCCTTGAACTGGCTCAGCGTGACGCGGTGTTCGGCGTCCTGTGCCACAAAGTCTGGGGCGGCCTTGCCGATTCGCGGCGGGCGCGTGCCTCCGTAGCAGCCAGAGAGCAGCACCAGGCAAAACAGGGTGATCGGAAAGAGGATACGTCGCACCTAGCTATAATAATAGATTCGCCCTATGGTGCCGCCAGTACCAGCTTTGGACCCGCAGGTTTCCGTCATCGTCCCCGCCCGGAACGAGGAAACGTCGCTGCCCGCCTGCCTCGGGTCACTCATCGCCCAAGCCGACATCCCCTTCGAACTCATCCTGGTGGACGACGGTTCGACGGATCGCACCCACGAGATCGCTGCCTCCATCCCGGGCGTGCACGTCATCGAGCCGGGGCCCCTTCCGGCAGGTTGGACCGGAAAAAACAACGCGGTCGTTGCCGGCGCGCGCGCAGCAAAAGGGAAGTGGCTGCTGTTCACCGACGCCGACACCGTCCACAAGCCGGACTCGCTGGCCCGAGCCGTGGCCGAAGCCGAGACCAACCACGTCGACTTGTTATCGTATTCGCCCGAACAGGAAGTCCGCGGTTTCTGGGAACGCGCGGTGATGCCGGTCATCTTTGCCGAGCTGGCCAGAAAGTATCCTCTGTCCCGGGTAAGCGATTTTTCGAAGAACCTCGCCGCTGCCAACGGCCAGTACTTGCTGATCTCCCGCAGTGCGTACGACGCTGTAGGCGGCCACGCAGCGGTTGCGCAGTCCTTGCTCGAGGACGTAGCGCTAGCCCGCGCCGTTCGCGACGCGTCTCTCCGCATTCGCTTTCGCTATGGAGGAGACGCGGTCCGCACGCGCATGTACCGCGGCTTTCGCCAGATGCGTGAGGGCTGGACCAAGAATCTGATTCTGCTTTTTCCGAATGCGGTGTCACTAGCACTACTGCGCTTGCTGGAGTTTCTTTTTGTGATCGTATGTCTGGTAACCGCAATCGCCATCATCCAGACCGGCGACTGGCGGCACTCAGTCATCTTCTTCATCCCGCTTGTGCTGACGCTCATGAGAATCGCGACTGCACATTTTTCGTGGAGTTCAAACGTGCTCGCACTTTTCGGTCTGCCCGTGTTCTCCTACCTGTTGTTGCGCTCTAAACTGCGGCATGCGCGCGGGACGGTGGCGTGGAAGGGAAGAACCTATCCGGGCACGCCCGGCATCAAACCGGTTTCGTGATGGAGAATCATGGTCTACCTGACGCGTAAAGCCGAATTCGCAGCCTCGCACTACTACCACAATCCGGCGTTCACGCCCGAGCAGAACCGCGCCACCTTCGGCAAATGCAACAATCCGAATGGCCACGGCCACAACTACACGCTCGAAGTCACCGTGAAGGGCAAGGTCGATCCACAGTCCGGCTTCGTCGTCGACCTCAAACAACTCAAAGACATCATGAACCGCGAAGTGCTCGACGCGATGGATCACCGCTTCCTGAACAAAGAGGTACCGGAGTTTCTCCACCAGATCCCGACGACGGAAAACATCGCGATCGCCGTTTGGCAGCGCCTCGCTCCGAAGCTCAAGTCCGCGCAACTGCATCGCGTGCGTGTGTATGAGACACCCGACCTGTTCGTAGATTTCTACGGAGAAGCCGCGTGAAGGCCCATCTGACCCGCCGCTACCTGTTCTCGGCATCGCATCGGTTGCACAGCGACGCCATGCCTGACGACTGGAACCGCGAGACCTACGGCAAGTGCAATAACCCTCACGGGCACGGACACAACTATCACGTCGAAGTCACGGTCAGCGGCAAGGTTGATCCGGCCACCGGCATGGTCTGTAATCTTGTGGATCTCGATGGCTTCGTAAAAAACGAGATCTTGGAGCGCTTCGGGCACCAGAACCTGAACACCCTTCCCGAATTCCAGACCGAGGTGCCGACCACCGAGAACCTCTGCATCCGCATCTACGAAATATTGCGGCAAGGATTTCACCACGCACATCTAGAAAAGGTGCGCATGGAAGAAACCATGATGAACTCTTTCGCCTATGCAGGTGGCAAAGAAATCCGGGACTGAGAACAAGTTCGTGTCAGGGCGCATTCAGGGCGCCGTAACGTTTTGGCCAGAGCCGCCAAAGCGGCGAAATTCATTAGCCCAGCGCGTAAGCGCTGGGAAGCAGCAACGCGAACGCAAGCCCCGGAGGGGCGACATCAACACCTCCGGCAAAAGGCAACCATGAAAACCACCGAATCACCCACGATCACCACCGCCAGCTACGAAGACCTCGTCCGCGAAATGATCGTCCGCCTCGGCGAGGACCCGTCACGCGAAGGCCTCATACGCACGCCTGAACGCGTTCACAAGGCCTACGACTTTCTCACTAAGGGATATCGCGAAGACTCCGAGGCGCTACTAAAGGGCGCGCTCTTCACCGTCACCTACGACGAAATGGTCATCGTCAAAGACATCGAGATGTTCAGCCTCTGCGAACATCACATGCTCCCGTTCTTCGGCAAGGTGCACGTCGCTTACATCCCGAACGGCAAAGTCATCGGCCTGAGCAAAATTCCGCGGCTGATCGAACTGTTCTCGCGCCGCCTGCAAATCCAGGAACGCCTGACCACGCAAATCGCCGAGACCATTCAGAAAGTAATTGAACCGCAAGGCGTAGGCGTCGTGATCGAAGCCCGCCACCTCTGCATGATGATGCGTGGCGTCGAAAAACAGCATTCCGCCGCGGTCACGTCGTCGATGCTAGGCTGTTTCCGCAACGAGGAAGAAACGCGCAGCGAGTTCCTTTCGCTGATTCGTAACCGGGCGAACGGGTTGTAGATCACCTTCCTAGCCGGATTGTCATCCTGAGCGAAGCGAAGGACCTATGTACTCCCGGTGTCCGCAACAACGGCTTAGCGAAAGCACAGTCCCGAACCGCACCACCGAATGACGAAAGCGACCAAAAGGCGACTGCCAGGGAAAGTGGCCGTGATCACTGGGGCCAGCCGGGGCATCGGCCTCGCCATCGCGGAAGCACTGGCCGCTGAAGGCTGCAATCTCGTGCTCACGGGGCGCACCATGCCCGCACTCGAGAAAGCCGCGACTAAGCTGTCCAAAAACAAGATCCGCGTCCTCCCGAAAATCTGCGACGTCCGCGATCCACACTCGGTCCGCGCCTTGGCCAGCACGATCAAAAAGCAGTTCCGCCGCGTCGACATCCTTATCAACAACGCCGGCGTCGCACATCCCAATCTGCCGATCGCAAAGTTGCCGTATCACCTTTGGAAGTCCGTGATCGACACGAACCTGACCGGTACATTCCTGGTTACACGCGAAATGCTTCCCTTGATGCGGCGCGGAGGCTCCATCGTCAACAATCTTTCGATCGCGGCTACGCAAGTCTTCGCGGGTAGCTCCGCCTACAACGCCTCCAAACACGGCGGTCTCGGATTCACCGACACGCTGCGCGAAGAATTACGTGAAAGGGGCATCCGGGTGATTGCCCTAATGCCTGGCGCCACCGATACCGATATCTGGGACACACTCTGGCCCAAAGCGCCCCGCAAGAAAATGATGTCCTCCGAAACAATCGCCCACGCGCTAGTCTCCGCGCTCGCTCTTCCAGAGAACAGCACCATGGAGCAGCTGACCATCACGCCAACGGCCGGCGCGCTCTGAAGGAGGGATGTTGTTGCCAATCGTCAGAAACCCTCCTTGTCATCTGCTGCTGTTCTCCGAGCCCTCTGCGTTTGAAAGCTTTGCCCGCCTCAAGCACGTTCCCAAATCGGAACGGCCGCGAAAATAATCCTGACAAGTTGGCACTTTCCACAGAGAGCGTTCCACGTGGAACACCAAGGAGGAGTGCTCACCACGTCCCATAGCGATAGCGCCCGCGCCTTTGCGGGAAAAGTTTGATGAGGAGAATCCCAACCACAAACCCTCCAACATGTGCCCAGAAGGCAATGCCGCCCGTAGTCTGCGAGGTTTCGGCGATGGCAGTGGCCGCTCCGCTGAGGAACTGGCTCACGCCCCAGTAGCCCAGCATTAGCCACGCGGGAACAGGGAAGATGAAGATTGGTGGGAACCAGATCAGCACGCGCGCCTTCGGATAGAGAATGAAGTACGCGCCCATCACGCCGGCGATGGCTCCGCTCGCGCCAATGCTGGGCATGCGCGAGCTGGCGTTGAACATGATGTGCGTGAGGCTCGCCGCCACGCCGCTGAGCAGGTAGAAAACCAGGTACGCGAAGTGCCCGAGGTAGTCTTCGATGTTGTCGCCGAAAATCCAAAGCATCCACATGTTACCGAGCACATGCAACAGTGAGCCGTGCAAAAACATCGAGGTGAAGATGGGCAGCAGCGCGGCTGCAGGACTGAAGACTGGAGTTCCCGTAAGCAGCCCGATTTCGAGGCGTGGCACGACGCCGAACTGCGTGAGCAACCCATTGAGTTGGCCGCGACTCTGCAAGCCGATCTGCCACTCGAAAAAATAAATCAGCAGGTTGATGGCAATCAGGAAATACGTTACGAAGGGCGTGCTGAAGACGGGCTGGTCGTCGCGGAGAGGAAACATACGGGATCAGGTACAGTAGTAGACCTGAATTTTCTCATGAATGGCGTGCTCATCATCGATAAACCGGCGGGGTTGACCTCGCACGACGTGGTCAACCGCGTGCGCCGTATCATCGCGCAGCGTTCGGTGGGACACCTGGGAACGCTCGATCCGCTCGCCACCGGAGTGCTGCCGCTGGTATTCGGCAACCTCACGCGGCTCGCGCAGTTCTACACGAGCTCAGAGAAGAGTTACGAGGGAACGATTCGGTTCGGTTTTGCCACCGACACGTATGACGCGGAGGGCGATCCGCTTGGTCCGCAACAAGCCGTGACTGTATCGCTGGCACAGGTGCGCGAAGCTGCGCGGCGTTTTCGAGGAACCATCGAGCAGACCCCGCCGCCGTTTTCGGCGAAGAAAATTCACGGGGTACCGGCCTACAAGCTGGCGCGCAAAAAGAAAGAAGTCTCGCTGCCGGCCGTGCAAGTTGAGATCCACGAATTCGAGATCACGGAGTACGAGAACGAGCGCGCGGAGTTTTGCGCGCGAGTAGCATCCGGAACGTACATGCGCTCAGTGGCGCACGATTTAGGGAGCGCGCTGGGCTGTGGTGCGCATCTCGAGTCTTTACGGCGCACGAGGGTTGCGGAGTTCTCAATCGCGGACGCGCACACGCTGGAGCAGGTGGAAGTCGGCTGGGCGACAGGGAAGGGCGACGACATTTGCATCCATCCGCGCAAGCTCATGCCCGACATGCCTTCGGTCACAGCGACGGACGAGATCGCGGCCCACATTCGCAGTGGGCGCGCGGTGAACTTGCCGGAATTCTCGCGTGCCAAGCAGGTGAAAGTTTTCTACGGACAGGCGGAGTTGATTGCGATTGCGACCCGCGTCGCGGGGACATTGTTTCATCCGAAGATTGTTTTGGCGTTAGAGCCCGCGGTGCCGGCCGCGGGGTGAGGACAGCCCCCGACGGGCTTCCTAGGGGACGGCATAACGACACGGCTGAAGCCGCGCCCTACGAGCCCAGGCCCGCAGCGCGTGAAAGCGCTCGAAGGAGCAAACCTCAGGCGCTAAAGCGCTCCACAAACGCTAGGTTTTTGTGGCACGAGTGAACTCGTGCCCTTCTCGGTAAGCTGCTCACTGAAGCCACGGGACATAGTTAAAGTATTACATTAACTGCTTACTTTTCCAGTCAGAGGGACCCGCTTGCAGAGTACCAACCCTCCCGATGGCCAGCCACACCTGCACCTTAGTCGTGGTGGCGCAGCCCGTTTGCCATCGTCTTGATCAGGGTGGCGTTGGCGTCATCGTCTTTCACCGCCCAGACGAAAGCGCCACCTAAGCGCCGGCCGTTAATGTAGATCGTCTTCAATTGGACAGTTTTCGGGTCGTCGTAACTCCAGAAGGTTTGAGTTGCGTCGTTGTAAAGCCAGACTGCAATTCTCTTGCGGTCGAAGTAGCTCTTGTAGCCATTGCTAGTAGCGGTCGAGAGCGAGAGGTAGGTCTCCACGCCTGGCGTCTGCAGGTAATCCGCGGGATCGAAGGGTGCTGGAGCTGTTGAGGTCTGATATAGACCGTGGTGGATGTCCGGGACGCCCGTCCAGCCGCGACCATAGAGCGGGATTCCCAGGACGAGTTTGCGCGCGGGCACGCCGGCTTTCAGGAAGCCGTTCACGGTGTAATCGAGGTAAAAGTTGTCGGCGCGCGCCGGATCCTGGGCGCTGTCGAAGAGCGGAGAGGCGTGATTGGTGGACGTTTCCCAGGTTCCGTGGAAGTCGTAGCCCTGTACGTTGTAGAAGTCGAGGGTGCGTCCGACCTTGGCGAGTTCAATGTTTGAGAAATTCTGTTCGCCCGCCGGACCGAACATGGTCAGCAGGTAGCGCTGATGATTGGTTTTTCCCAGCGCATCGAGCTGCTTGCGGAATTCCCGCATGAGCGCCGTGACATTCGGCTTGTCGGCAGCGGATGGAAATTCCCAGTCGACGTCGATGCCGTCGAAGACCCCCGCGGCCGAAATCCCCGGAGCTACGTTGCCATTGATAAACAGATCGATGCACGACGAGACAAAGGCCTGGCGTCCTGCGTCGGTCGCAGCGGCGGCGGAGAAGCCGTCCGCACCCGCGAGCGAGATCAGCACCTTCAAGTTGGGATGCAGTTGCTTGAGTTGCTGGAGCGCCGCGAAGTTGCCGTAAAGCGGACCGGTATAAGGCCCGGTGATGGTCGGGAGATACGGCGTCTGGTAATCAGCCCAGGAGTCGGCGATGAAGCATCCCGTGCTGTTCACTCCGCCGAAGGCGTAGTTGAGGTGGGTAAGACGATCGGCGACGCCGTTGGCTTGCAGGTTTGCGATATTGAAGTTCGCGAAGTAGATGCTCCATTCCTCGAAGTATCCGCCGACCACTTTGTGGCCGTCGTCGTCGGCGAGTGCGGTTACGCACGCGGTGAGGATCAGTGCGCCCAGCAGGAGAAGAAGAGAGAGACGAGTAGCGAGACGAGGAGTAGACATAGCGGACCTCCCGATCCAAATTCTGGAGCGGGCGGAGTATAGACCTATATAGCAGTTGGAGCAAGTGCGGATATTATTTCCGGCATGGACGCGGGAGTTGTCATGAGTGTTATATAGCGGAAAGGATTGGATGCCTTTGCTCAGCTGCTTACTTATGGGCCGTGTGCAAATTGCCATCGTGGTGGAAAGCAGCTAGATTCGTGACGGGTCCTGGCTAACTCGGGGTCTACGACTGCGTTCGGCTGGCGCTTCACTTCGCTCAGGATAAAGGTTTTAGAAAATGGAGGCGATTCTCAAATGCGATCGCCGCCTCTTGGCTTTACGGTTACATCAGCTGGGTGCGCGGTGCGGCAGTGGTTGCCGCTGCACAGCGGACAAATCAAGCGATTGCGGGCATCGAAGTCCAGTGAATCCCGGTAGGGTTCGGGCAGGGAAGTCGTCCAGATACGCCAGCAGGTTTCGCAGAAGACATCCAACTGACTCCCTGTGGCCAGTCCAGGTTGGTCGTTCGATCCCGGCATGTTGATCATTCACGGCAGAAGGATTTCCACCGGCCCCAATGCCGGAGAGTATAAGCCCGTTTTTTCGGGAAGGCGATGTTTTGCTGTGCGTACCTTATCGAGCGCAAACGGGGTTGAAATGTGGAGTAAGGGTTTAAATACTATCTCCCCGACATTGAAAACTCTACGGTTGCGGTGGATATACCGTCAAGTACTCGTAGGCCGCTGCCGCTTCGTCCTGAGTCAGATAGGGATAGACGGGCATCCTGCCTCGGTAAGGAGTGGGCGGAGTGCCTTCCATGATGGGCGCGCCGCTGGTGACCTTTCTTACGAACTCGGCGAGTGTCACCCGGGTGGTAAGGGTCGAGAGAGGGGGAATTGCCCCTTCCAGCATTTCCGAAGGGCTCGGGTTAGGACCGACTGCGTTGTGGCAGACGTGGCAGGTGGATTTTACGATGTGCTCGCCAACCCGGTAGGCCGATTCTTTAACGGTGAGTTGTTGGTTTCCTGTTCCGTGTACTTCGGAAAGTTGCTCGAGGTAGGGAACCAGGCAGCGAATCTCCGACTCGCTTAGAGTGGGTGGCGGCATGTGCTGTCCACCGATGTGGAGCCGTTGCCGCAAGAGAGTCTTGGAATCCTTGGCGATGGCGTTAGCGTCCGACGGGCTCATGTCGCGACCAGCCTTTTTCATGCGCTCCATGGTGGTGGCGGGGGAAGTTGCCGCGACGGGGCCGGTAATGGAATTGATTTCCGGAGGAGCGCCCAGGCCACGCTCTCCGTGGCAGCCCCGACAATTCAGGCGAAACAAATCCGACCCGTGGAGTGTGACCGGGTGCGCAGTGTAGCCGGGAGACAATTTCAGTTGCGAGGCAGCGGCTTGGTTGCCCGCGCTCGCCGGTGCCGGGCCCAGGTTCCAGGTTCTACCCATGCGGGTGTCGTTGAAGGTCGTGTGCAGATGGCGAATCCAACTCTCGCCAGTGACGGCCGTTACCGCAACGTCTTCCGGGCCGGCTGCCTGACCATGCAGGGAAGCGGCCCCGGCGAAAATCGCTACAACGATCGTCAGATGCAGGCAGTGCTTTGTCATGGCTTCACC
Organism: Terriglobales bacterium; assembly: GCA_035652655.1. Classification (GTDB taxonomy): domain Bacteria; phylum Acidobacteriota; class Terriglobia; order Terriglobales; family Acidobacteriaceae; genus Gp1-AA133. Next base: position 27,167 of record DASRDJ010000143.1, on the reverse strand, counting down.
ACTTGCCTACTTCTTCACGGCCAGGTCGACGCTCGTCGTGCTGTCTCCCACGGTGATCGACTGGGTGGTGGGTTTGCCGTCTTCACTCCAGGTTTTCAGAGTGTAAGCGCCCGCCGGAACATCCTTGATCGAGAAGGATCCGTCAGGGCCGGTCAGCGCGAAGTAGGGGGTGGGAACCACCACAATGTAGCCGATCATGTCGGGGTGAAGATTGCACAGCAACTGTGCGGTCCCCACGTCATTGAATTCGAAAGACTTCTTTTGAGTGGGCGACACGATAGTCATGTTATGCCGGAGCGCCTTATTGCCACTGATCGATGGCCAAAACACGTTGTGCGCGACGGTGTCCCCGTTCAGAAAGTCCACGGTGGTTCCGCGCAGAACGACCAGGGTGTGGGGCACGAAAAGCATGTTTCGCTGGTCAACCGCAGCGTGTTGTGCGGGATGATCGAATTTCTTACCGGAAATGGTATCGATGTAGACCGCAATGTTTTCGGCAGACTTCAATCCTGGCGCTGATACCTTACCCTTCAGTTCGCCCGCTTGTGCCGCTCCCGCAACCCAGAGCACGCCGGCCAGAATCGCTGCGGCGCTTCGCTCAATCGTGTTCATCTCAGGTATCCCCACTTTCTATGAACGAATACGGAAAGCCATCGGGCGTCATCTTCGTTGCTGGCTCACAGCTGTGCTGTGATGCACGTCACTGCCGGTTGTGATCTCGGGAAGCTGTCGCAGGAATTGGACAGATTCGTTTCAATACGTACGCGAGGGCACGATGTCCCGATGACAGGCGACAAGAGACACCGTCGCCGACGCTGTTGGAAGTTTAATTGCTTCTGGTTAGTCGTCGATGCGCTGAACGACGGAGAGAATTTTCCATTCTCCATTGGACTTCGAAAGCGTCATGTAGTCGACCCAGTGCGGGGTCTCGAGTTTGGCGGCTGCCATGTTTCCCGAGACGTCCAGGACGCTGATCTGTTCGGTCCGGTCGGCTGGAGGAAGATTCACGGGCCCGTTGGATCGCACTTCGGAAATCATCTGGCCACCCGTTTTCTCCCTGACCGGGATGTTGCCGTGAAGCATGTGCTTCAGATAGTGGGGGTGCAGGGTTGCGGCCATGCGGTGGGCGTCGCCCGTGTAATAGCCCTCGATGTAGTTGCGTACCGTTTCACGCACTGTGGAAGCATCGTCACTGGTCATTGTTTTCTGCTGGGCGTTGGCTCCGAGGTTGGACAGCAAGAACATCAGGCAGAGGGCGAAGCCGAGAACAATTCGTTTCATGGTGGGCATCTCCGCAAACAGGGACGATCGAACGACCCGATGATCCCACACGATTGAAGGGATACAAAACGCACTAAAGTCTGATGGCAGGCAGGATTCTGCTCGGAGGCGGCAATCAAGATGTAATGTCCGATAACAGGTATTATGTAAATAACAGCCTAGCACGGCCAGAATTAGGCTAAAGTTCTCTCCCGATGCGAGTCGACCCATACTTTTATCCGACCATTCTTCTGGCCGCGCTTTTTTACCTCGCGGGCGCCTTCGCTGAGAGAAACTCTAAATCCATTCGGCTACGAATCGCGCTCTTGCTTCTCGGTTTAGTAATCTCTATACCTGGGCTGCTGTACGTAACCTACTATCTTCATATTCTTGACCGCGCGGCGTGGTTTTACAATTTGCGGGCGTTGCCTGGAACCGAACTTTTGGCTTCCGGCCTTGGGTTCGGGACCGGATGGCTGCAAGCAAAGATGCAGCTAGATTCAGCGGGCGAAAGAATCGTGCTTCCTTTGATCGCGGTGGGTCTGCTCCTGGTCCCCTATCTTAAACCTCTCTTGGATGCGGTCGACCTAGACCAGCTAACCGAACGCTGCGACGGTGACGTCTGTATGCAGAGCACAGCGTCCACATGCGGTCCCGCGAGTGCGGCCACGATCCTGCATGCGCTGGGCAGATCGGGTTCTGAACGAGAGGTTGCAAGCGAAGCCTTCACTTCGCGCGGAGGTACAGAAAACTGGTATTTAGCGAGGGCGCTACGCCGGCGCGGACTCGAGGCGTATGCGCGCGTGCAGCCTTCCACAAGCACAGATTTTCCAGCGCCTTCGATCGCAGGGGTGGTATTACGTGGCGGCGCCGGCCACTTTGTGGCCATACTCGAGCAGTCTGCAGGCTCAGTCACCCTGGCAGACCCTCTCAAAGGAAAGATGGTCATCGAGAAATCGGCTCTAGGCCGCTACTATCGCTTTACGGGATTCTTTCTGGAGATTCATCCGATAGCCGCGCCCTCTTCGAGTCTTCCTTGAACATTCGAAGTCCTGCCAATCAGTGCTCGATTGTGTCCGACGGCCCTTGCAAGATCAGGCGACATCGGCAGCCGCCGTAGACTTCCATGCCCCGAGGTCGCGTTTCAAAATCGTTTCCAGCTCCTCTACTTCCGGCCGGAACAATTCGTAGAGTCGCGCGGCGAATTCCGAAGGCGGGTCTGCGAACGGACGGCCTCCGCTGAGAAAAAACTGGCGAAGCGGTGAGTCTCGGATAACGGCTACCAGTTTGTCGAACCGTTGCGCCTTGAGCCAGTCTGCGACCCGCGTCGCATTTCTCGTGCGAGCGTAGCTCCTGGGATGAGTCAGGTTCTCGGAACCGTGCACCCAGCGATTGTGCAGCGGCGTCAACGCAAAGCGTGGCACGCCGATGAAGTCGACCAGGCGATCGAGGAAGTCCTGCGGATCGTGGAGGAGATCGTCGTAGATCGTCGCCAGCACCTGGTGCGGTCCCAATGCGTCCTGCCATGCGCGGAGATGGACACTGTATCGGCTGGTGCTCATCAGTTCCGGATCATTCACAATGGCCTGCTCGAGATTCCACGGAATCAGGCCATACGCCCGCTTCAGCCGGTAAAGGGAAAGTAAGCGATCGACTGGATCGCGGAAGATGCAGATGACGCGCGCGCGCGGGATAAGCTGTGCGATGCGCTCTCGCGCTTCGGCGGAAGCGAAGTAAGTAGGAGCGACTTCCCCGATGCGGCGGCCGTCAGTTCTTCGCGGGTAGTGCGCTCGATACCAATCCAACCCGCGGTGAAAGTGGGTGTCGAAAAAGCGAGTTTCTTTGGTGGTCCGGGGCAAGATGACCTGTCCACGCAGCATCTCGTAGAGCCAACTGGTTCCGGTGCGAGGCGGACCAACCACAAAGAACTCGGGAAGGCACCCGTTCACACTCGCGGAATTGGCGCGCCCAGAAATGCGCTCCAACCAAGACCGCTTACGAGGATCTTCTGCCGCCCGCTGGGACGCGTCCATGTTGAATACGATTCAGTCCGATCTCTGAATTGCGGCGAGCGGCGCTTGCCTTACGTGGCGGACGCGGGTCAATGCGTCCGCGGTTGGATGGAGACAGGCGGGAGAGGGTTGTTCAAAAAAGCGGACGTCGCTTGAACAACCGTTGGATAGAGAACGGCTCTCACAAGGAAGAACAGACGGGCCTGTTCATTGCCTCGCGAGTAAGGACTTCAGGTCCTCCTTGAACCTCGCCAGCAACTGCAAGCGTTCGGGAGTGGCCTCGACGATCTCTTGCTTGTTCTGGAAAACTTGCCGCCCGTCTTTTTCGACCAGCACTCCGATTGCCTCTCCCATACGCCAACCGGGCACGCCCAGAACTTGGAAGCCGTCAGTGGCTGGGACCAACATGGCGATACAGCCATCGCGAACGACGCCCAGGCACTTCGGAAAACGATCAAAGGTCTCAAGTTCGAAGCCGGCCAGGTAGATCTGCTGGAGTTGGTGGGCGAGGTCTGGAGGCATTGTGAAATTGGGTAGTTTTGTAATTGAGTAATTTAAGGCTGGGACGTGCAGGTTTGAAATTACAAATTACCCGATCAACAAATTAACAAATTTCCCAATTACTCAATTCCTTACATCTTGTATCGTCCCAGGTCCTCATCGTTCAGGTCCTCCAGCATCTTGCGGAGGTCTTCGGGCGTGAGGCGCTCGGAGTTACTGGCCGCTACTCTCGAGGATTTGAGGACGTCGTCTTCCACGAAGATAGGGCAATCGACGCGCAGGGCCAGCGCCAAGGCGTCTGAGGGACGCGAATCGATGCTGATAATGCGGCCGTCGCGCTCCACCCAGATGACGGCAAAGAAGGTATCGTCGCGCAACTCGGTGACCACAACTTTCCGAACCTGCGATTCCAGGCCGACCAGAACGTTTTTGATGAGGTCGTGCGTCATGGGCCGCGGCGTGGTGACTTTTTCGATCTCGAGCGCGATGGCGTTGGCTTCGTAGACGCCGACCCAGATGGGCAGAACGGTGTCGCTGCCTATGTCCTTGAGAATCACGATGGGCATGTTGGTAACCGGGTCCATCATGAGCCCGCGAATTTTCATTTCTACTTCCATCGTGAAACCCCTGGGGTCGTGAATCGTGCGCGCTGCCCAGCGCCGACTGCCCTCCTTATATCACCATTTCTCCGAGCAGACTGTTCGGAAACCTGCCGGTAACCAGCACCGGCACGTAAGTTCCTATGACGGGATGAGCGTGGTTGTTGGTCACAAAATTCGCGGTCTTGTTTTGCGAAGTGCGGCCGATCCACTGCTGACGCGCGTCGTTCCTGCCTTCAACCATTACTTCAACTCTCTGGCCCACATGTCGCTCGTTGCGCCGCTTCTGAATTTCTTGCTGGCGAGCCATGAGGACGGCGAGGCGGCGAGATTTTTCTTCATCAGGGATGGCGTCTTCCAGGTGCAGCGCCGGAGTGTTGGGACGCGGTGAGTACTTGAACGAGAACACACCATCGTATTCGACACCGTCCAGCAAGCTGAGAGTCTGCTGGAATTCTTCTTCAGTCTCGCCCGGAAAGCCGACGATGATGTCGGTGGTGAGGCTGATGTCGCGCTTAGCGGATTTCATCCACGCGATGCGCTCAAGATATTGCTCGCGCGTGTAGAGGCGCTGCATGGCGTCGAGCACTCGGGTAGAACCGCTCTGCACCGGTAGGTGTACGTGGTCGCAAAGGGTCGGGACGGCGTCGATGGCATCGACGATGTCACGGCCGAAGTCGCGCGGATGCGACGTGGTGAACCGCACGCGACGGATCCCCGGGACTTCGCCGACAGCGGCCAGCAGTTCGGCAAACGACTTCTTCCCTGCTGGATCCTTGTAGGAATTGACATTCTGACCCAGCAACTGAATTTCGGAGTAGCCGAGATCGGCCATCTGGCGGGCCTCGGCGAGCACGGAGTCGGAGGTGCGGCTGCGCTCTTTTCCTCGGGTGAAAGGTACCACGCAGTAGGCGCAGCACTTGTCGCAGCCTTCGATGATGGTGATGTAGCCGCGATGCGGGTTGGTGCGCGAGGTGAACTCGGTCTCGAAGCACTCGTCGGTCTGTCGGGCGTCGAGGCCGGTGACGTGGCGGTTCCCTGCCTCGATCTGCACCAGCATCTGGGGGAGATTGCGGTAAGACGCTGATCCGCAGACCATCGATACATACGGAGCGCGCTCGAATATTTTCTCGCCTTCCTGCTGCGCCACGCAGCCGAGCACGCCAAAGACTTTGCCTTGCTTCTGATATTTCTTGTAGTCGGCCAGGCGGTGGAAGACTTTTTGCTCCGCCTTATCGCGGATGGAGCACGTGTTGTAGAGGACGAGGTCGGCTTCCTCGACGGTTTCGACCTGGCGGTAGCCCTCGGAAATCAGCGTGCCGACGACCTTTTCGGAGTCATGGACGTTCATCTGGCATCCGAAGGTCTCGAGGTAGAACTTCTTGTCGGAGCTGGCGGCCATCCTGAGGTAAGTATAACGCAGGGATGGGACGGGAACCGGTGTTCCATACTCCCTTTCAAGCCTGCTTCCTACTACATTGTCCGAGCGTCTAAGGGATTGTTTTGTTTCGATGGTGTGTCCTCGCGGCGGGCGAGACGCCCGCCCGACTGCCGGCGGGACGCCGGCGTTACCTTACTAGTAATTGTCTTGAAAAAGGAGACTCATGAAGGGATTGATTGCTCTGATCGTTTTGACCCTGTCGTTGAATGCAGGAGCGCAGATGCAGAAAGCTCCGGAGAAACCTTGGACGCTAAAAAGCCTCCTGCTGGAGCAGTTGCGCACCACTCACAACAAGAAAGACTGGTTCGTGGATGCCAACACCGCGGTCGCCGGCCTTACCCCGGAACAGGCGAGCTGGAAAGATGGCAAGGGGAATCACTCGGCGGGACAGCTTGCGTATCACCTGGTGTTCTGGAATCAGCGCGAGCTGACGAAGTTCAAAGGCGACGAGCCTTTAAAGTTCAGCGGGAACAATGAGGAGACCTTCGACAACTTCGATGCGAAGCAGTGGTCCACGATTGTGAAACAACTCGACGAAGTGATGACCGAATGGGAGAAGGCGGTCGAAGTGGCCGACGAGAAGAAATTGGCAGCCTGGTACGACGACATCGCTCACATCGGTACGCACAACGCTTACCACATCGGGCAGATCGTGTTTGTGCGCAAGGAACAGGGATCGTGGGATCCGGACAAGGGCGTGAAGTAGGCGCTGCTGGATTCTGCAAGGCCTCGGCGGCGTTGTGCTGGGCGACGGCGGGCGAGGACGCCCGCCGGACTGCCGGCGGGACGCCACCGCTACGTTCCTACTTACGTGTGTCGATAGTCTCGTCGTTTTCAACGAAGTCCCGCATCCAGCCGAGCACGCGCTTCCAGCCTTCGCCGTGATCCTTGGCAGCTTTCTCGTTGCCGGCGAATCCAGTATGGCGGATTTTAACGGCAGTTCCGACGCCGGCCTTCTGCGGGCCGCGGGTCTGCAGGCTGTGCACCGGGCGCGGTTCGAGTTCCCAGCGCACGACCGTACCCGCGACTTCGCTGAAGCTGGGCGTCCAGGTGTAGACGAGCAGGCGCGGGGGTGCGACCTCAAGGTATTCGCCATCGACGCGGAAGGAGGTTCCGTCGGCTCCAACGCCCACGCTCGACCACTTGCCGCCCGGGCGCAAATCGGCTTTGCACTCGGTTACGCGGTACATGCCTCCCTGTCCCCACCAGCGCGGCATCTGGGCAGGATCGGTGATGGCTTGAAACACGCGCTCGGGCGGAGCGGCTACGAAAATTTCGGCTTCGATGGTGTCGTTGCCGGGGATGATGGCGACGGTTGCCATAAAGATCCTTTCTATCGCTCGATGAACTTCTTGACTTCGCGGAGGACGCCGGGCCAGCCGCCAGAGTAGTCCTTGCGCGAGACGGGCAGGTCAGCGAGCCCGCTATGCGTGACACGCACCAGCGTTCCACCCTTGCTGGCTGCGAGTTCCCACCGCACGACCGTGCGTTGAGTAGGCTGCTCGTGCCAGTTGGCGATCCACGTATATGCGAGAACGCGCGGCGGATCGTACTCGAGTACTTCGCCTTCGCAGTGGAACTTGCTGGTCCCGTTGATGTTCAGCTTCGTCTTCTGCGTGTCATAGGTCCAGCGACCACCTTTGCGTGGATCGAAAGTGAATGACTCGATCTGACAGTCGGGACTGTTCCACCACTGCATAACCTGTTTGGGGTCGATGAGGGCCTGAAAGATTCTTTCCGCGGGCACGGCGACATGAATTTCACTGACCAGCGCGTCCTGGTTCGGCGTGATGACGGTCGAGGCCATGGGATGTCTCCTTGATGCTCATTTGTGTTGGGCTGGCTTACATCCCTGCCCTGACGCGGGCAAGATCGAAGTGTTCCTTCATCTGCTTTCCGTCTTCCTGAACAAAGGTCCAGTCCTCGGTGTGATGGTCGGCGTCGGGCATGGTGATGACGAGGTGATCCATGTGGCCCGCCTTGGGGCTCGCCATGTTGGTTCCGTCGATGAAGCTGAACGTGATGGTCTTGCCGTCGGGCGAGGCGCTGGCCTGCATACGTGGTTGATTGCCGGCGCCGCAGTAGTGCGTCATGAGGACCCGGTTGTTGTCCAGGTGGAACATGGTGACCATGTCCTCGTCGCCGAGAATTTCGCTCATGAGAGCAGAGCCACCGGAGGTTGGGCGAAAAACAATTTTCACCGAACGGTCGCTGTTGGCCTTCCCTTCCCATGTGCCGTTGAGGGCTTTGAGGTTCTCGAAAGTCGTTTTGGCGTCGGATTGGCCGAAGGCCGGACCGACGAAAAGAATCAACAGTGTGGCGATCGTGCGCAGGTGATTCATTTGTGGATCACTCCTTGGAGTTGAGATCTTGGGTGCCGCTGGGTTTTATTCCACGTTTCGTCTTTTTCGTTTGATGGTGCTGTGCAGCCGGCGACGAGGCGTTGTCGCTGCTTCCGTCTCCTTCGCATACTCCGCTTCGACAAAAGCTTTCAGGTTTGCCAGGCTCGTGGACCAGAAGCTGCGGTACTGCTCGAGCCAGGAATCGACGGCGCGCAGGGGTTCCGGGTTCAGGTGATAAAAGCGGTTGCGTCCCTCACGATGCTCGTTGACCAGGTGAGCGCGACGCAGCAGGCGTAGGTGCTTAGAAATGGCTGGCCGGGAGATCGGAAACGCCTGGGCAATCTGCCCGGCGGGCTGGCGGCCTTTGCGAAGTAGGTCGAGCACCGCCCGGCGGGTGGGATCGGCCAGCGCACTAAAAGTCGCTTCCGGGGAATACGTAACCATTCGGTTCCGCATAATGTGTAACTGTACGGTTACGTTAATTAGTTGTCAAGTTGAGATTTTTGGAATTCGTCCAACGAAAAGCTTCTAACCGCAAAGGTCGCCAACAAGGCCGCTAAGGCCGCGAAGTAGACGACTGCGGCCGGCTAGTAGACTGGATTGAGTTCGGCAGGAGACTTTCGATGCTTACGAATCGTTCGATGCCGCGCAGTACCGTAATTCCGGAATTCCCCTACCCCGACGTGCAGGGCGCGGCGGCCTGGTTATGCGATGCCTTTGGCTTCAATGTTCGCATCATGATTGGAAATCATCGGGCCCAGTTGAATGTGGGCGATGGCGCGATGGTTGTGATTGAACAAGGCGGAGGTCCGAAGGGCCGGGCATCCGTGATGGTGCGGGTGGAAGATGTGGACAGGCACCATGAGCATGCGAAACAACATGGGGCAATCATCGTGCGACCGCCGAAGGATTACCCGTACGGCGAGCGGCAGTATTCCGCGGAAGATTTCCACGGGTATGTATGGACGTTCTCGCAGTCGATTGCTGATGTGAATCCGGAGGATTGGGGCGGGGCGCCCGGGAAGCTGTGAAAGTTAGTTTCAAGTTTCAGAGTTTCAAAGTCCCACAAAATGGCTGGTCGGTTATTTCACGACCCACAATCCCTAGCGCCGCGCGTCGACGGGCGGGACGCCCGTCGCTCCATTGTTTGGATCAGTTGAGGTCGTGGGTCACGAGCTCTAGGAATTTTTGATGGACCCGCGTGTCGTCGCTTAGCTCAGGATGAAAAGTGGCGGCCATCGTCTTCCCTTCCCGCACGACCACCGGATCGTTGCCTTCGGTCGCGATCACTTCCACCCCCGACCCCATGCGCTCAATTTTTGGAGCACGGATGAAGACCATTTCCAGCGGAGATTCGCCCAGCCTGCCAGTACGAATCGAGCTGTCGACCTGGCGGCCGTAGGCGTTGCGGCGGATTCGGATATCGAGCGCGCCCAAGCCGGGCTGATCAGGATTCGTGACTTCCTTCGCGAGCATGATGGCGCCCGCGCAGGTGCCGAACGTGGGCTTCACGCGGACATATTGTTTTAGCTTGGCGAATCCCTCTTCTCCGAGGATCTTCAAGAACGCTCCCGACTCGCCACCCGGAATAACGAGGCCGTCGATCTGGTCGAGTTGCTCCGGCTTGCGGACCAGAACGACGTCGGCGCCGAGTTGCTCCAAGCGCTTCTTGTGGGCGTCGAAATCGCCCTGGATTGCGAGGACACCGATAGTCATTCTCTGCTCCGGCCTAAGATCAAAATCCCCACCCTAGCGCAAGGGGCGCGCTAGGATGGGGCACCCTCTTGACCATTTCCTCTACCAGCCGCGGGTTTGCAGCATGTGGGCTTCGTCCAGGCCCGAGACTGCGAGGCCTTTCATGGCACCCACCAGATCTTCACTCACCTCAAGTAACACTTTAGGGTCCTGATAGTGCGTGGCGGCTTTGACGATCGCTCTGGCGCGCTTCTCGGCTTCGACCGGATCGGCGAACTCGGTGGAATTCTTCATGAAGATTCCCGAGCCGACGAAGACGGCTTCTGCACCCAGTTGCATGACGAGCGACGCATCGGCCGGCGTGGCAATGCCCCCCGCGGAGAAATTTGGCACCGGCAGCTTCCCTTCTTTGGCTACCATGCGGATCAATTCATACGGCGCGCCATGCTCCTTGGCCTTGGCGTAGAGTTCTTCCTCGCCGAGCACAGTGAGGATTTTCATTTCCTGCACGATCTGGCGGATGTGCTTGACCGCGTGCACGACGTCGCCAGTGCCCGCTTCGCCCTTGGTGCGGATCATGGCCGCGCCTTCCGCGATGCGGCGGAGAGCCTCGCCCAGGTTGCGCGCACCGCAAACGAAGGGAACCTTGAACGCATGCTTGTCGACGTGGTGGGCTTCGTCGGCCGGGGTCAGGACTTCAGACTCATCGATGTAGTCGACGCCGAGCTCCTCGAGTATCTGGGCCTCGGCGAAGTGGCCGATACGGCATTTCGCCATGACCGGGATCGACACGGTGGCCATAATCTCGCGAATCTTTTTGGGCGAAGCCATGCGGGCCACGCCGCCTTCGGCGCGAATCTGCGCAGGCACGCGCTCGAGCGCCATGACAGCGACGGCGCCAGCTTTCTCGGCAATTTCGGCTTGTCTGGCGTCGGTGACGTCCATGATGACGCCGCCCTTGAGCATTTCGGCGAGGCCTGTCTTAAGGCGCAGGCTGGTGGAGTGTCCGCTGCGGGATCCGTTCGTGTCTGCCATGGGAGTCAACCTTTCATCACAAGATGTGGCGTGAGGTGAAGCTCACCCGAGGTGCTAAAGCGCTACTTTAGATTCGATCGTCGCGGCACGAGTGAACTCGTGCCCTCCCGGGTTTTGCTCGCGACTTGCTTTCTGTACCGGGTGACTGCGTGAGACTGCCGATTACGCCTTGAAAAAGGCTATCGCAAGATTGGTATTGTTAGACCGTCCATTTACGGTATTCTTCCCATACCACTTTTATGGCACGCGAAGTCACGGCATTTTCGCTCAGTTTGCCGGCGCCGCCGGCCCGCGGGAACCTTTATCGTTGGCTGTACGCCGAACTGCGGGGGGCGATTCTCGATGGGCGACTGCGCCCGGGATCCCGGCTGCCGGCCACGCGCGATCTGGCTTCGGCCTACAGGCTTTCGCGATCAACCATCGTTACTGCGTTTGAGCAATTGAAGTCGGAGGGCTATGTCGAAGGACGCTCGGGCTCGGGAACCTATGTAAGCGAGGTGCTGCCCGAGCATCTGCTGGACGTGCGTGGCCCGAAGCCGGAGAAGCGTCTGCCCCACCGGCGCATTGCTCTCTCCGCATATGCTCGGCGGTTGCAGCCGTTTCGCGGGACGGCAGTTCGCCCGATGCGCGCGTTTCGTCCGAATCAGCCCGCCCTTGATTTGTTTCCTACGGATCTGTGGGCGCAGGTAGCGGCGCGGCGCCTGCGGCGCGTGTCGGCAAACTTGTTGGCCGGGGGGGAGGCGCTTGGGTACCGTCCGCTGCGCGAGGCGGTGGCGGCTTATCTGAACAGTTCGCGGGGAGTGAAGTGTACGGCGGAGCAGGTGTTGATTCTGTCGGGCGCGCAAGAGGCGCTGGATCGCACGGCTCGAATCTTACTGAATCCGGGCGAGTCGGTGTGGATGGAGGAGCCGGGTTATCCGGGCGCGGGCGTCGTGTTCCGCGCGCTCGGAGCGCAGATTCGGCGAGTGCCAGTCGACTCAGAAGGCCTGTCGTTAGAGATTGGCAAAAAGCGCTGGCGCGCGCCGCGGCTGGTCTATGTCACGCCGGGGCATCAGTTTCCGTTGGGCGTGACCATGAGCCTGCGGCGACGGCTCGCGCTGCTGGAATGGGCGCGGAGATCGGGCGTTCTCATTTTCGAAGACGACTACGACAGCGAGTATCGATATGCGGGCCGACCGGTGCCAGCCATGCAGGGTCTGGACCGGTCGGGCGTCGTGATCTTTGCGGGAAGTTTCACTGCAGTTCTCTTCCCTGCTTTGCGCCTCGGCTACCTGGTCGTGCCCGAGGAGATGGTGGATGTGTTTGCAGCAGCGGAGTCGGTCAGCACGCATCATCCTCCGTTGCTCGAGCAGGCGGTGCTGTGCGACTTCATCACTGAAGGACACTTCGCGAGGCACATCCGGCGCATGCGCGAGATCTATGCCGAGCGGTTGCAGGAGCTGCTGGACAGCGCGAAAGAGAAGTTGTCAGGGGCACTCGAAATCTCAAATGTTGAGGCGGGATTACAGACGGTCGGGTGGCTGAGGCCCGGGCTCTCAGGCGAGAAGATAGCCAATCTGGCGGCAGTGCGGGATGTCGAAGTCGTTCCGCTCAGCCGTTATGCTTCGGGACGACCGCGCCGGGAAGGGTTGATTCTGGGTTTCGCAGCGGTTGATCCCAAAGAATTGCGGAGAGGGGTGGACGAGCTGGCCAAGATTTTGCAGCAGGGCTGATGCCGCAGGATCATTTGTCCACGTACGTAGCAAACATCTTCTTCGGATCGATCGCAATGAACAGCCCCTTGCTGCGCGCCAGCGGTTCGCCCTTCTGATTCAGAATCTCTGCCATGTTGATGTGCTTACGACCCTGCACCTTTACCTCGCGGGATTCCACGCGCAGCGGCTTGTTTAACGGGACAGGCTTCAAGTAGTTCACCGTGATTTCGGACGTGAGCGCTATCACGTGGCGCAGCTTATTCACTTTGCCCATAGCTTCATCGAGAATGGTCGCGATGATTCCGCCGTGGCAGTGTCCTGGAGGTCCGGTGAAGCGCTTACCTAGGCGGAAACGGCAGACGAAACAGTCGCGCTCTTCGTCGTAAGTGAACTTCAGGCGCATGCCATCGGGATTGTTCTTGCCACATCCGAAACAGTGATTCCTTTGCATCCGTACGTAGCGGGTATCGTGACCGCGGCCGCGAGTCTTGGTGGCCATACGCGGATGATTGTAGCTGGAAGAGCGGGTAATAGCCGACAAGTTACAGGACCACAGAAAAAGCGTCAGCGCATCATGGTTCGTCGGCGGTTTGTACGCGGGCGCACCTGACTTCGCTCTTGCGTTTGTCACATCCCGCTGTGATAGACTTCCCGGCCATCCGCAGTCTTTCGATTTTTTTGCGCTGCGGTGTGCGGAAAATCGACCCCTTGGAGGTCGTGGTAGATGGGCCTCGCTCTACTGGCTGTTATCTGGTTGATCACCTTCGTCAGCACATACTTCTTTATCTGGCATCCCTGGTGGTTGCCAGCGGGCGCGTCGGCGGCTGCGGCGGGCATCGATCATCAGTTCACCTTCACCTACATCGTGATGGGCATCGTGTTCGTGCTGGCGCAATGCTCGCTAGGACTGTTCGTGTGGATGTACCGGGAACGGAAATCTTCTCCGCCAGCGGACTACTCCCACGGCAATACCACGATGGAAGTCGTGTGGACGATACTGACCGCTGTTCTCTTTGTCGGGATGAACCTGATGGGCAGCAAGATCTGGGCGGCGGAACGGTTTGAGCCGGCCAGCGCTTCCGCTCTTCCGGTAGAGGTCACGGGTATGCAGTTTGCCTGGTACTTCCGCTACGCGGGGGCCGACGGCAAATTCGGGTTAACGAGCCCCAAGCTCATGGATCCATCGTCAGGCAGCGAGGCTGCAATCGGGCTCGATACAAACGATCCCGCCGCAAAAGATGACGTCGTTACCGGAACCATGATGCTGCCCGTCAACCGGCAGGTCGATCTGACGCTGCGCGCGGTAGACGTCATCCACAGCTTCTTCGTTCCGAACATGCGCTTCAAGCAGGACGCTGTTCCCGGACTTGCCATTCACATGCACTTCACGCCTACGCAGGTTGGTGACTACGAAATCGCCTGCGCGGAACTGTGCGGGCTGGGACACTACAAGATGCATGGCATTTTGAAGGTCGTCAACCAGGAAGACTTTGACAAGTGGCTCGCGGCGCGAGAGGCGGAGAAACAATAATGGCAACCTCGGAAGTGGTCCACGCGCACGCGGCCCCACAGGGCTTCATCCGGAAATACATCTTTAGCCTCGATCACAAGATTATCGGGATCCAGTACTTTTTCCTCGCGCTGACGGCTGTATGGGTGGGCATGATCCTGTCCTTATTCATGCGCATTCACCTGATCTGGCCGGACGCGAATTTGCCGCTGGTCGGACACATTCAGCCGGAAGCGTATCTGAGCCTGCTGACCATGCACGGCACGATCATGGTGTTCTTCGTGCTGACAACGGCGCCCCAAGGCGGGTTCGGTAACTACTTTCTGCCGATTCAGATTGGCGCACCCGACATGGCGTTCCCCGTCCTGAACATGCTTTCGTTTTGGACAACGTTCGTGGCGTTCGTGGTGATGCTGGCATCGTTCTTCGTCGCAGGAGGCGCACCGCTGCATGGATGGACGGGATATCCACCGTTGAGCGCAGTTCAGTCCACCGGGCCTGGCGAAGGACTCGGAGCCGATCTGTGGATCACGAGCATCGCAATCTTCTGTGCCGCGTCGTTGATGGGCGCCCTGAACTTCATCACCACAACGCTCGATCTCCGCGCCAAGGGCATGACGCTCATGCGCATGCCGCTGACGGTATGGTCATGGTTCATCACGGCCATTCTCGGACTGCTGGCGTTCGGCGTACTGCTATCGGCGGGAATCTTGCTGCTGATGGACCGCAATCTGGGCACCAGCTTCTTTCTTCCCACCATCGTGGTCAACGGCCAATTGTTGGGTCACAAAGGCGGCTCACCACTCCTGTGGCAGCATCTGTTCTGGTTCTTCGGACATCCCGAGGTGTACATCGCGATTCTGCCCGGCATGGGCGTAGCTTCTCAGGTTCTGTCGACGTTCGCGCGCAAGCCGATCTTCGGGTACCGCGCCATGGTGTATGCGATGCTGGCGATCGGGTTCCTGGGCTTCATGGTCTGGGGACATCACATGTTCATGAGCGGGATGAGCCCGTATTCGGCGTTCGCCTTCTCGCTGCTGACCATGGCGATCGGAGTACCCTCGGCCATCAAAACCTTCAACTGGCTAGGGACGATTTACAAAAGCCGCGTCCGCTTCTTTACGCCCATGCTGTTCGCAATCGGCTTTGTGTCGCTCTTTGTCTCGGGCGGCTTGAGCGGACCGTTCCTCGCGCAGCCAACGCTCGATATTCCGCTGCACGACACGTACTTCGTGGTGGGCCACTTCCACCTGATCATGGGCGTAGCGGCGATCTTTGGAATTTTCGCCGCTACCTACTACTGGTTCCCAAAGATGTTTGGCCGGATGATGAGCGAGCCGATGGGCAAGCTCCATTTCTGGATCACGTTCATCGGCACGTACGCGATTTTCATGCCGATGCACTATCTCGGGATGGCAGGACACCCCCGGCGTTATTCGCAGCTCACCGAAGTAGCGTACCTGCACCCGCTCATTCCGGTGCAGAGGTTCATGACGTACGCGGCGTTCATCACGATCGGGGCGCAGCTGATCTTCGTCTTCAACCTCTTCTGGAGCATGTACAAGGGAGCGAAGGCGTCCGACAATCCGTGGGATGCGACGACCCTGGAATGGTCCACGGCCACTCCGCCACCGCACGACAACTTCGGCGGCCATACTCCGGTTGTTCATAACGGACCTTACGAATACGGGGTTCCGGCAGCGGCGCGCGATTTTGTGATGCAAACTGATCCAGCGATTGGAGCATCGCACTAGACCTAAAGAAGGTATGTCGACCTTGGCTCCGAATCTTGCAATCAAGGACCCCCGATCCCGCGACGCTGGCGGCGGGAGTCCTCCGTCCTATGGTGGTGGTGGCGACGGCAACGAAGGGGGCGCCAGCAATGGTGCTTTTAATTACGGCGAACGGCTAAGAAGAGCGCGGCTTGGGCTCGTGCTGGGGCTGACCGCGGTCCTGATGCTGTTCGTAGGCTTTACCAGTGCGCTGCTGGTACGCAAAGGACTTCCCTCCTTCGACCAGCAGACAAATACGTATTCGCGCGACTGGACCACGATTCGCCTGCCCTACAAGCTGCTGCTGGTGAACACGTTCATCCTGCTGCTGAGCAGCGCGACGATGGAGATGGCGCGCCGCGCCATCACTCGGCGAGCTGCGTTAGCGCCGGTAGAGTCGATTCCCGGAGTGTCGTTGGGCGATGAACGCGGCTTCCCGTGGCTGGGAAGTACGGTAGTCCTCGGACTGGGATTTCTCGCCGGCCAGTTGTTGTTATGGGAGACTCTGCGTGCACATAACTTCTTCGTGTACACGAGCCCGAGCAGTTCGTTTACGTACTTGCTCTTCGCAACGCACGCGATTCATCTGGCTGGCGGCGTCATCGCGCTCATGTACGCGGCGATTTCTTCGTGGCTGATGCACAAGCCGGTCGAGGCGCAGCGCATCGTTGTCGATGTTACTGCCTGGTACTGGCACTTCATGGCTCTGTTGTGGGTTTATATTGTCGTCCTACTGATGCTGGTTCGATAGCTCTTCAAGGAGAAGGCTGACGATGGCAACGGTGCAACACGTGGTTCACGACACGCAGGGCGAATTCGAGCCCTCCCTGTTCGGCACCTATTCGAAGAAAATTGGGATGTGGCTGTTCCTCGCGTCCGATTCGCTGACGTTCGGAGCGCTGCTGTTCGCGTATAGCTACGGGCGCATTTCGAATCCGGCGTGGCCCACCCCGTTCGGTAAAGAGAGCATTGCCAACGCCACCGTCATGACGGCGTGCCTGCTGTCGAGTTCTCTGACGATGGTGCTGGCAGTCATGGCGGCGAACCGCGGCGACAAGCCGTGGACGCGCAACTGGCTGCTTGCAACCATGTTCTTCGGCGCTGCCTTCACAGTCCTCCACGCCATGGAGTGGACCAAGCTCATCGCCGAGAACATGACGCCCTCAGGCAATCCCTGGTCAGCCGTCCCCCTGTTCGGGGGGACATTCTTTACGTTGACGGGCATGCACATGCTCCACGTCACGATCGGAGTGATCTACCTGGGTGTGATCGCTCTGCGCAAAAAGTTTCTGCCGATATTGCTGGCGTTGTGGCTGGTCGGCTGGTTGGTAACTCCTGCCACCAGCGTCTTCCATAGCGGCGTGCACGTACTGCTGGCGGGCGCGATCATCTCGGCCATCGTGCTGTTCCTTAAACCCAAAGATTACGATGCCAACGACGTCGAGGTCTCAGGCCTCTACTGGCACTTTGTTGATCTGGTGTGGATGTTCATCTTCCCGCTGGTCTACCTGATGTCTACCAAGATCTAATCGGAGAGCGCATACGATGCATGACATGACGGTGGCACACGGAGAGACCAAGGCGACATACTTCTGGGTGTGGGGCGCCTTGCTGCTACTGACGGCAGTCGAGGTGGTTCTCGCCTATAAGCAAGTGCTCCAACCGGTGCATATGCTGATCGTGCTGTTGATCCTCTCGGTCATCAAGGCCGGGCTGATCACGATGTATTTTATGCACCTGAAGTCCGAGCTCCCTGCCATGCGATGGCTGCTCACCATCTCAGTAATGGCCTGCTTCGCCCTGATGTGGATTTTCTTCTTCCGCGACGCGCACCGGGTGGTCGATTTGGGAGTGAAATGAAGAAGCTTTCTTTTATCGCCACACTTTGGCTCGCCCTGTGGGGCATACCGGCCTTCGGTCAAGGCTGTGCGATGTGTTACGCCAACGCGACCGGCGCTACCAAGGATGGGCAGCGTGCTATCAGCCGCGGCGTGCTTGTTTTACTCATCCCGCCGCTCAGTTTCATGAGCCTCGGCGTCGGCCTGGCATTCCGATACGGCCGTCGTCGCGACCAGGAACGCCAGTAATCCTACGGCTGCCGTAATACCACGACATTCGAAGGCAAGGACGGAGGATCGCACTCCGGTTCGTCGTCTTCGCTCAGAACACAAACTTCCTCAGCCCGCAGTAGTCGTAGAATCTCGCGCGCCCATTCCGACTGCGCCCACCCGTCGCAACTCACAAACACAAGGCTTGCGTCCTCCCGAGTGCGCGTTTCGTAACGTTCGGCGGCGTCCGCGGGAATTCCCAGCTTGGCGAGCGCACCCGCGTGTTTGTCTCCCGTTTGGCAGATACCACACGCCACCGCGTGCAGATACCCGCGCGCACCAACGAAAAAGCCGACTCCAGGAATAACCACGCCGCCCAGCGTTGCGAGCCAGGCAATCACCCGCTCGTGTCCGCGGTCGCCCATCAATTCTCCGGACGAAGCTTTGACGCTACGCACTTCGCCGGCTACGGGATGAGAGGAAGGCAGGAAAACACAAATGGTACTGGTTTCAAATCCCGCCGCATTGAGCGAACTCACAATCTGATCGAGGCGCGCAGCAACTGGAAAAATTCCGTAAGCCGCGGCCCTGCCTATTTGCAAATCCACTCGAAGCCTCCTCGCACGTTGGCGCACTCAAGCGAGCAGGATCGTGCAGTGCGCTTGGATGATGTGCAAAGAAACCGTTGCATCATGATGGCCAAAACCACTGCGGTACGCGATTTACAGTAGAAGCGCCGCAAGCGGTCACAGCTGTGTAGGTTTTGCGCTCCATAGCGCTGGATTGGCATTGCTGTGGAAAATGCTGTTGCGAAAGTTTTGCATGCGACGCAGTTGAAATTTCATGCTCAGAGATTTCTCAACACGACAAGCAAAGCACTTTCTCATTTTGCAACGTGCGTTCGATAGGTTTTGCCTTTTGGCACGCTGCTTGCACTTCACAAGTGCAAACACGCTGTGAAATTTTCTTCCAGGAGGATTTTCATGAAGAACTACTTTATCCGTGGATCCGTATTAGCCTTGACCTTGGGTGTAGCCGGCATGGGTTCTCTGTACGCGCAGGAAGCAAAACCGGCGCAGAACGATCCACAGGCTCAGCCCACGCAGTCGCAGCCGGCGCAAAATGACGCGCAGGCGGCACCGACTTCGGCTCAGACCGCCAAGGAATTCACGGGAACGATCGTGAAGGAAAAGGGCGCTA
The DNA here is from genome assembly GCA_035652655.1 of Terriglobales bacterium. GTDB lineage: Bacteria > Acidobacteriota > Terriglobia > Terriglobales > Acidobacteriaceae > Gp1-AA133. Next base: position 8,058 of record DASRDJ010000143.1, on the reverse strand, counting down.
TGATGCTGAAGGATGGTTCCTCGAACGTGAGCTACAAGGTTGACGACGAGAGCAAGGTAAAAGACTACGAAGGCAAGCAGGTGAAGGTCACCGGAACTGTGGATTCGTCGACCAACGTAATTCACGTGGATAGCATTCAGGTCATCTCCTAACACAACCGCTCAGTGCTGTTGATGACCCGCGGCGCGTGGGGCGCAAGTTTGCGCTGACGCGCCGCTTTCACTTTCACGAACGAGAGGAGGTGCCATGCAAACACGATACGATTCGCGCACCGCGGTTACGTTTCTTATGGCGGGGGTGGGTCTGGGTGCGATCGTTGCACTCATCCTTTCGCCGCGCCGTCATCCTTTCCCTATGCCCGTGAGCAGGCGTGCGGCGGAACTCCGCATCGACGAGCGCCTGACGGAGCCCTCCGTCCCGCGTGCCGTATAATAGAAGGATTCTGTAAGCCCGCCGACCCGTTCTGTGGACCCGTCACAAGGTTTCAGCCGGGGTTGGCTTGGCTTGCGGCGGTCTCTTTACCAGATGTCCACAGAGAATATCGTTGTTCGCGGCGCACGCGTTCACAACCTAAAAAACATCGATTTCACCATCGACCACAACGCTCTCACCGTCGTAACGGGAGTGTCGGGCTCGGGAAAATCCTCGCTCGCCTTCGACACGATCTATGCGGAAGGACAGCGACGATATGTCGAATCTCTGTCGGCATATGCTCGACAATTCCTGGAACGCATAGAGAAGCCTGACGCCGATCAGATCGATGGCATCGCGCCCGCCGTGGCGATACGCCAGAAGAACTCCACCCGCAATCCCCGCTCGACAGTTGCGACCGCTACAGAAATCTACGATTATCTGCGCTTGCTGTTTGCGCGCGTAGGCCGCACGTTCTGCCTGAAGTGCGGACAGGAAGTGAAGAAGGACTCCGTAGACGAAGTCGCCGACGTGATCCTCGCGCTGGAAGAAGAGACCCGGCTGCAAGTGCTCTTCCCTGTTCAGCCGAGCACCGGGCGTCCGGCTCAGCCAGAGAGAAAAGCGGGTCGTCGCAAGAAAGCTGCTGCGGAACCATCGCGTCTGCCGAGCGATTTGTTGAAGAGCCGGTTGCTCGATCTGCGCACCCGGGGGTTTAATCGGCTTTTCCAGGACGGACAGATTTTCGAGTTCTCTACGCCGGAGTCACTGCTCGACATCAATTTCGGCGCGCCCGTGTTCGTGCTCGCCGATCGTCTTGTGGTGGCCGCAGACGCTCGGCCTCGGATCGTGGACGCCATCGAGACAGCCTATCGCGAATCGGGCGAGGTGATCTTCGAGTCGGCACCGCGCCAAGGCGAAACCATCCAGAGATTTCGCTTCAGCCAGCGCTTCGAGTGCAAGCAGGACCTTGTCCGATACGAAGAGCCGGAACCGATTCTCTTCTCGTTCAACAACCCGTACGGAGCATGTCCGCGCTGCCAGGGCTTTGGAAATACCATCGACTTCGATCTCGACCTGGTGATTCCCGACAAGTCGAAAACGCTGAATGAAGGTGCGATCGAGCCGTGGACCAAGCCGAAGTATCGGCCGCTGTTCACGGAACTGAAGCGCTTCGCCAAGCAGGCGAAGATTCCGCTCGATATGCCCTGGAATGAGCTCGAGGCCGAGCATCAGAAGTTAATTGTCGATGGCGAGGGGAAGTTCCCGGGGGTACGCGGCTTCTTCAACCATTTGGAGCGCAAGAAGTACAAACTGCACGTGCGCGTTTTTCTGAGCCGTTACCGGGGATACTCCGTCTGTACGACCTGCGGAGGAGCGCGCCTGCGGCCGGAAGCGCAGCAGGTGAAGATTAACGGCCGCAACATCTGCCAGGTTTGCAGCATGACGGTCGAGCAGGCGGCGGACTTCTTTCAGTCGCTCGATCTACGTCCGCAGGAAGCGGCCATTGCCGATAAGCTGCTGGTCGAGATTCAGGAGCGGCTGCGCTTTCTCAATGACGTTGGGCTGGAGTATCTCACCCTCGATCGACTGGCTTCTACGCTCTCGGGCGGCGAAGCGCAACGAATCCAGCTGGCGACGTCACTCGGCTCCCGATTAGTCGGGACGCTCTACGTGCTCGATGAGCCATCCATCGGCTTGCATACGCGCGACACGCACCGGTTGATCAAGATCCTCCATGACTTACGCGATCTGGGAAACACGATCCTAGTAGTTGAGCATGATCCCGACATCATGCGGGCCTCCGACCGCATCCTGGATCTTGGGCCGGGCGCCGGAGAGAACGGGGGCAAGGTCATCGCGACCGGAACGTTCAACGAGATCCGCAAGAATCCCGCCTCGCTCACGGGCCGATATCTCTCCGAAGATCTGCGAATTCAATTGCCCAGCAATCGCCGGAAACCCGGAGTGCAGCAGCTCAAAATCCGCGGAGCCCGGGCGCACAATCTGAAGTGCATCGACCTGAATATTCCGCTGGGGATGATTGTGGCGATCACGGGCGTTTCGGGCTCGGGCAAATCCAGCTTGCTCCACGATGTGCTCTATCAGGCATTGATCGCCGCAAAGAAGCAGCCTAACGGTGAAGTACCGTCTGCTGCGTTTTGGGACAGCATCGAAGGAGAGGACTACCTCGACGAAGTGGTGCTGGTGGACCAGTCACCGATCGGTCGAACTCCGCGATCGAACCCCGTCACCTACATCAAGGCATTTGACGCGATCCGCGACCTGTTCGCGTCGCTTCCTGAAGCGCAGAAACGCGGATTGGGGGCGGGCCATTTCTCTTTCAATATTCCAGGCGGACGCTGTGAAACCTGCCAGGGAGACGGCACGGTCACGGTTGAGATGCAGTTCCTGGCCGACGTGGAACTGGTGTGCGAGGAGTGCAAGGGCACGCGCTATAAGCCTCAGGTGCTGGACGTTCGGTACCGGGGGAAGAACATCCACGAAGTTCTGAACCTGACCGTAAAGGAAGCGCTGAAGTTCTTTGCCGAGGTCCCCAAGATCACCGAGAAGTTGCGCGTTCTGGAAGAGGTCGGTCTCGGATATTTGCGGCTGGGACAGTCGGCCACGACGCTCTCGGGCGGTGAAGCCCAGCGTATGAAGCTGGCGGCGCACCTGCAACCCACCGGCCGCGAAATCGGCCGTCCTTCTGCGAATGGGAGCGTTCAGCGTAAGCGGCGGTTCCTCTACATCTTCGACGAGCCGACGACTGGCCTGCATTTTGACGACGTCAGCAAACTTCTTTCCGCTTTCCGCCGTCTAATTGACGCGGGGGGCTCCATCTTCGTCATTGAGCACAATCTCGAAGTCATCAAAACTGCGGACTGGGTCATTGACCTCGGGCCCGAGGGTGGAGATCGGGGAGGCTATGTGGTGGGCGCCGGCACTCCTGAGGTGATTGCCAAGCTCCCCAACTCTTACACGGGAAAGTACCTGGCTGCCCTCCTTAATGGGAATGGAACGTCCGGTTCCAATGGACACAAATAAGCAGCTCCGGCGTCTGCTGGGCGGCTTGTTGCTGGCCGCCGCCACTTCCCTGTTCGCACAAGTTTCCAGCAGCAAGACCGTGCGCCACCATCGTGTGGTCGAGCAGGATCCATCCCAACCGCCTGAGTTATCGCAGGCCGAGGCCGCGATTGAAAAAAAGGATTACGGATCCGCAGAACCTCTCCTGAAGAAAGTCGTGTCGACGCAACCCTCGAATTATCAAGCTTGGTTTGACCTCGGATTCGTCTACAACGCGCTGGGCAGGACGGAGGAATCGATTGCAGCCTATCGCCAGTCGGTCACCGCGAAGCCCGATGTTTTCGAATCCAACCTCAACCTTGGACTGAGCCTCGCCAAGAACAAGCAATCGGGCGCTGAGGAGTTCTTGCGGGCGGCCACGAAACTCAAGCCGCAAAGTCATCCGGACGAAGGTCACGCGCGCGCATGGTTGGGCCTCGGACATGTTCTGGAAGAAAGCGATCCGGATGCGGCGATTGAGGCATTTCGCCAGGCGGCTGCCCTTCAGCCCAAGGATCCCGAACCGCGACTCTCTGCCGGTTTCCTGCTGGAGAAGGCTAACAAGTTTGCCGACGCTGAAGAGCAGTACAAGCAGGCGCTCACCCTGGATCCCTCGTCCCAGGATGCGCTCGTCGGCCTGGCAAATGTCTATATGCGCGGCAAACGGTATCCCGAGGCGGAAGACTATTTGCGGAAGGTGGTCGCACAACGGCCCTCGGAAGCGCAGCCGCATATTCAGCTTGGGCGAGTTCTGGCCGCCGACCAGAAATACGATGATGCCGCGGCGGAGCTTCAGGCAGGTTTGAAGATCGCGCCCAACGATGCGGGAGCACAGAGTGATCTGGCAGACATTTACGTGGAGACTGGTAAATTCGCCGAGGCCGAGGCCGTCTACCGCCCGTTGCTCGCTGCCCATCCTGAGAACGCGGAACTCCACCAGAAGCTGGGTCTGTGCCTGATGAAGCAAAAGAAATTTCTGCCCGCCGAGCAGGAATTCATGACCGCTGTAAAGCTCAAGCCGGATTGGGGAGCCGTGTATGGGGATCTCGCCTTTGCGGCCAACGAGAACCAGAACTACCCGCTGGCCATCAAGGCACTCGATATTCGCGCTAAGTTTCTGCCAGAAGTTCCGGTAGGATATTTCTTGCGCGCCACCGCTTACGATCATCTGCGCGACTACCATCAGGCGGCGGCGAACTATCATCTCTTCCTTCAAGTAGCCAACGGGAAGTATCCTGATCAGGAGTGGCAGGCCCGACACCGCCTGATCACGATCGAGCCGAAAAAGTGAACGAACGCATGCGCATCTGGGGCACCCTTCTCATCATCACGGCCGCGGTTGCCATCGGCTACGGCTTTTCGAAGGAACTCACACTCGAGCAACTGAAGGCTCGTTTGCAGAACGCCAAGCCCGATGACCGCGCCACCCTTAGTGCGCAGGTGGCGGAACATCAGGTGGAAAACGCCGACAAGCTTTACGCGGCTGGGAAGTCCGAAGAAGCAGTCGCAGCCATTCACGAGGTTGTTTCCTACTCCGAGCAGGCGCAAAAGGCGGCCGAGCAATCAGGCAAGAAGCTAAAGAATGTCGAAATCGCGGTGCACCGCATGGCCCACCGCCTCACCGAGATCAAGCGGAGCCTGCCTTTCGATGACCAGGCCACGGTGCAGGAGGCGGTGGAGCGCCTCGACAAAATCGATTCAGATCTGCTCAACCGCATGTTCGGAAAGAATCCAAAATGAAAGGCCGTATTTTTCTCTTTCTCACATTTGTAATCTGCATGGCGCTCGCTCCGGCGCGAGCGCAACGCAGATCCGATCCTCTCACGCAGGAAGAGATCGACCTGCTTCGCGATTCCGCCGTGGAGCCCGAACCTCGCATGAAGCTGTACGTCCAGTTCGCGCGAGCGCGACTGGTGAAGCTGGAACAGATGAGAGTCGATCCTAAAGTGAAAGATCGTCCAGCTCAGACCCACCAGATGCTGGAGGATTTTTTGTCGGTCTACAACGAACTGAATGATAACCTCGACAACTTCGAGGGGCGCAAATCGGATTTGCGCAAAGCCATGCGATTTGTCGTGGAAGGAGACACCGAGTTCCAGGCCAAGCTGCGCGCTTTGAAGGACGACGCTAGCGCATCCAAGGAAGACGTTAGCCAGTACCAGTTCATTCTGTCGGACGCGCTCGAGACCGTCGACAATAGCACCGCCGATCATCGGAAACTGCAGGCCGACGAAGAAGAGATTTGGAGGCGCAAAAAGAAAACGAAGTCGTGAGTTGTTGCCCTGCGAACATCCGGCGACAACAAGTTTCGGGCTTGATCGTGTGGCCTGAATCCACAACTCATCGTGCTACCCTACTCTCAGGGTGAGCGACAGCATTGTCACAATCTTCCTGGAGAGTTTTCGCGAGTTGCAGCCCGCTACCCCACCTCCTCCGATGTCCGTACGCTTCTTCCCGTTCGCCAACGTGAATAACACCATTCGTTTGCGGGAAGGCCGGCTGCTGGTGCGCCTGTCAGATTTGCTGGAAGGGGCACCCGAGCCCGTGCTGCGTGCCATCGCCCATATTCTGATCGCCAAAATGTATCGGAAAGCCATCGAACCAGCGCTTTCAAGCCGCTACCGGAAATACATTCTTAGCAGCCCAGTGCGAAAGAAAGCTCATCTGATACGTCAGCTGCGAGGACGAAAGCAGCTAGGGTCGGCGCGAGGTACATATTACGATTTAGACTCGATCTTCGAGAGCCTCAACCTGCGGTTTTTCGGTGGGATGCAGGCACGGCCGAAGATGAGTTGGAGCCAACGTCGCGCTCGTAATCTGCTGGGACACTACGACCCGGCTCACAACGCGATCATCGTCAGCCGAATCTTCGACCACCCTAGGGTTCCCCGCTACGCTGTGGAGTACATCGTCTACCATGAAATGCTCCACCTGCGGCACCCCGTAAGGCTTAATGGCAGCCGTCGCTGCGTACACTCCGCCGAGTTCCACGCCGAAGAAAAGCTCTTCCCCGAATTCCAACAGGCACAACAGTTTATCCGGCGCCTGTGAGTGGCGGCGACCGGAGCTTCCGCGTGACCCACGTCACATGCGCGCGTGATCTCACGCGTTGACGCCCCGGCGGGACGCAAGCTATCCTAATAAAGTTGAAATTGAAATTCATTTTCAAAATCACCTAGGTCCCTAATTCATGCTCGAGGCCTTCATAGTTACCTTGCGCGAGGGTGTCGAAGCCGCGCTGATCATCGGCATCACCTTGGCCTATCTGGCCAAGATCGGGCGTGCCGACTTGCGCCGCTCGGTCTACGCCGGGATGGCGACTGCCTTTGTCGGCAGCATCGCCGTGGCCATTGTGGTTTCGCGCATGAGCCTCAATCAGGACATCGTGGAAGGTTGGGTCATGCTGGCCGCCGCCTTCTTCGTCATCACCATGATCATCTTCATGATGCGCACCGGCAAGAAGATGAAGGGCGAGATCGAGGGCAAGCTCCAGTCGCTGACCAGCGGCGGGTCGCGCATCGGCGTATTCCTTTTTGTGTTTCTGATGATTTTGCGCGAGGGGGTCGAGACGGTTCTGACCCTCGCCGGCGTCACGCTGAACTCCACCGAGCTGATGACCTTCATCGGCACCCTGCTGGGTGTGCTGGCCGCCGTGACCTTCGGCGTGATGTTCGTCAAGGGCAGCGTGCGCATCAATCTCCAGAAATTTTTCCGGGTCACCACCGTCATTCTGTGGTTCGTCGCCGCACAGTTGGTAATCAGCGGCCTGCACGAGCTTTCGGAGAACGGTGTTCTTCCCTCTTCGAAGCAGGAGATGGCTCTCATCGGCCCCATCGTCCGAAACGACGTCTTCTTCTTCATCACGATCTTCGCCCTGGCGGCGTTGATGGTGCTTTTCGAGGTCAAGTCGCGCCCGCCTGCGCCGGAGGCAACCACGCCTGCTGAGCGTCGCAAAGCGCAGTGGACGGCCCGCCGCGAGCGGCTGTGGATGGGCTCCGTGTACGTCAGCTCGTTCCTGTTCATCATGCTGGTGACGGCCGAGTTCATCTATGCCAAGAGCATAAGCGGTCCGCAGAAGACGACCGAGATCGCATTCCTGAATGGGGCAGCTTCCATCCCTCTGAAAGAGGTCTCCGACGGCGACATCCACTTCTACCGCGCGAGCGAGAACGGCGTGGACGTCCGCTTCTGGCTTTACCAGAAGCCAGACGGCAAGATCGCCACCGTGCTCGATGCCTGCGAAATCTGCGGCTCGGTCGGTTTCTACAAGGGAACAACCGGTGTGGTGTGCAAGAACTGCGCCGCCCCCATCAATCCGCAATCAGTGGGTATGCCCGGCGGCTGCAATCCGATCCCATTGAAGGCGGAGACGACCGCTGATGCCGTGGTTATCAAGGAAGCCGACGTCGCTGCGCAGACCCGGTTCTTCCAGAAATAGATCATGTTTGCCCGGCTCCTCTACGAAAGCTTTCGCCGGCAGAAGCGCCGCAAGCTGCTTGCGGGGGTGGCCATCACTCTCGGTGTAGCGGTCGCCACCGCGATGATCGCCGTCGCCACCGACATCGGCGACAAGATCAACCGCGA
>DASRDJ010000142.1:0-2532 GCA_035652655.1 Terriglobales bacterium | reverse complement strand
ACGGTGTCCAAAGAGATCGAGTTCAGGCCGGAGAATTGTTTCAGCAAGCTGCCGCTCACGGGAACAAGGACGCTGAGCGTGCGATTGAGTGTGACAGGAAAGGTATTTCGATCGACCCCGGCGCGGGCCTTCGCGGCCTTCAATAATTCGCACATCTTCTTTGTTCCAATAAACGCAGAGAATGTCAGTTGAAGAAATCAGATGGGATGAGAAGGCCGGTCTCCGGCGGGATGCGATACGCTCCCAAGTTATCGACGTGCGCAAGGCACAGATAAAAAGGAGACCGGCAATGAAGAAGGTTAGCACCAGAGCAGCAGCGCAGAGCAGGAATATTTCTCAACAGAGACTGACCATCGGATTGGATCTGGGAGATCGCAACAGCTGGTACTGCGTGGTGGATGAAGCAGGCCAGATACAGTTGGAGCAGCGAGTCCGCACGAGTGTGAAAGCATTGCAGGAAGTCTTTGGCACGATGGCGCGCAGTCGGATCGCACTGGAAATCGGGACGCATTCGCCCTGGATCAGTCGCTTGTTAAGCGAGTTGGGGCATGAAGTGATCGTGGCGAATGCACGCAAGGTGCGGCTGATCGGGGAGAGCCGCAAGAAAGACGATCGCCTAGATGCGCAGACGCTGGCGCGGCTGGCGCGGATCGATCCGGAGTTGCTGTATCCGGTGAAGCACCGCAGCGCGCAAGCGCAAGCGGATCTGATGATGATTCGGGCTCGCGCCGGCCTGGTGCGGGCGCGCACGGGGCTGGTGAACACGGCCCGCGGACTGGCGAAGTCGTACGGCGAACGCTTGCGCGGCTGCAACGTGCGCAACATGAATCCGGAGAAAGCCGAAGGGCTGAGCCCGGAACTGCAACGGGCACTGGAGCCGCTGCTGTCGGTCATCGAAGAGTTGAGCGAGCGCATCTGCGAGTACAACGACCGGATCGAAGCGTTGGCGCAGACGAGCTATCCGCAGGTGGAGTTGCTGAAGCAGATCAAGGGCGTGGGCACGCTGATTGCGCTGACGTTCCTGCTGACGTTGGAAGACCCGCATCGTTTCCGCAAGAGCCGCGACGTGGGCTGCTATCTGGGACTGCAGCCAGGACGCAGGAAGTCGGGTGAGAGCGATCCGCAGCTGCATATCACCAAAGAAGGCGATCCCTATCTGCGAACGTTGTTGGTGCAGGGAGCACAACATATCTTGGGACCGTTCGGGATCGACTGTGATCTGCGACGTTGGGGCCTGAAGCTGGCGGAGCGTGGTGGGAGAAACGGCAAGAAGCGAGCCATCATCGCCACGGCCAGAAAGCTGGCAGTGCTGCTGCATCATCTGTGGGTGAGCGGAGAAGTATACGAGCCCTTGCACCATAGCAACCGAATGGCATTGGCGGTAGTTGCTTAAGAGCGAAAAGGCAAAAGCAGAGTCAAAATCGTTCCAGGAAGAGAAAAGACAAAAGCCCAAAGCCGAGTTCCGGTGACTGCGTTAATGGCCTGGCCCAGGTTCCACTCTTCAAGAGCAGAACCACAGGGCGCCAAACAGATGGCAGCACCGGCTGAATTGAGAACGCCCAACATGCACCGAGCGAAACGAATCGCTCCTCGAGAGTGCGGATGGAAGCATGGCGACAGCGGCGAACGGGCGACGAAGAAAAAGCTTCGCAAACAACATGAATCCAGAATTCCCTTGACTCCGACCGGCCTTCTCATGGAAGGCCATTACGCTCAAAACCCAAGTCCTTAGGCTGCGCCGGGCATCTGTTTGCAATGGTGGCGAGTGTGGATCGCGTTAAACCTCACGAAGTCTTCGACCGACACCGTACCGAAACCGGTGCTCACGACGTGTTGGCCACTGGCGACCCGTCTACGACATTCCTGGTCGAACCTGGCGAGCGCCCCTTCCAGGCGGACGCGCGCCTGAGCCGGCGTGGCCGGTCCGGTAGCGGGGTTTAACGCCTTGTGGGCCTTCCACCCGTTCGGAAATACGCCCTTCTTCAAGATCCGGTTGAAGTACAGTCTGAGCAGCGGGCGCAGGAAAGCGGGGGGCATCGGGATCGACGGCGCCCCAGAGACGACGTTGGCCCCTTCTTCCGCCACGCGCCACATGTTCCACTACTTGGCTCGGCGACCATTTCCCCGGCGCGCGCGGCGTCGTCCAAGTCGCCGCTGATCTCTCCGAGGCGGCGACAAGGTCGAGGACGGCGGCGCGATTGGCCGCAAGCACGTCGTTGACATCAGCCATGGCACCTCCAGTGAGTGAACCGGCAATCGACCTGAATGAGGCAGGTAGTAGTAAGTCGACCGGCGTATCGAAGCCGACGCTGCGAGGCGCAGAGCATAGCACCGGAGAGGTCTGCCAAGCGGCTGACTGCTAAATACTTAGTACTGAGATTTCACAAACCAGGCCGACGTCGCCTTCCCGGCCTGGCTTTTTGCGTCGTGAGGAGGTTATGCGCTCAATCATCGACTGGCTCTCGGAGTTTTATGGGCCGAAGCGCAATCGGTATCTTCGTCTGAGCGAAGCTGATCGCAACAAGCTGGGCG
>DASRDJ010000141.1:0-2565 GCA_035652655.1 Terriglobales bacterium | reverse complement strand
ATGCCGTGGTTCAACCCTGTGGCGTTGATGAACCAGAACCGGTCAGTGTTTGGGGTCAATCTCGGGCACCTATGGCACGAGGCGCCGAAGATCGAGGCCTGGATGAAGGTCTTGGTGGATGGGGTGAATGCGGGATGGGTGCGCCCGCATGTGGACAGAACATTCCCGCTCGCACAGGCGGGCGAAGCGCAGGCCTATATTGAGTCACGCAAGAACACGGGGAAGGTTGTCCTCGTTACTTGATTCGTGCAGTGAACATGGGTTGTCTTCTGCGCACCGACGCTAACGGCCATCTCCGGCCAGTCGTGTCCATGACCCAATTGACCAGATACCGGACGTTCGTAGATGCTGCGCAGAGCTGCTACGCATCGCGTCTGATGCCCCAATGCGAAGTTCTCCAGTTCCCCCACCGCTTTGGATGCTGATCTTCGCCGTAGCGATGTGGGTATTGAATCACTATTGGCCCGTGCGCACTGTCATTCCAGATCCCTGGAGTCGGCTGGGATGGTGCGTGATGGCGATCGCGCCCATAGCACCGATCGCGGCGTTGATTCAGTTTCGGCGGGCGAACACGACGGTCAACCCGCACAAGCCCGAGACGAGCACTGCACTGGTCACTTCCGGGGTGTATGCCTGGACACGCAATCCCATGTACCTCGGCCTGTCAATTCTGCTTTTCGGCTGGGCTATCAAGCTCGGCACGTTGAGCCCAGTCGTGGGACCGCTGCTTTTCATCCCGCTCATAGGGCATGTTCAAATTCGCCCCGAAGAACACGCGCTGCGATTACAGTTCGGCACCGATTACGATCAATACTGCCGCAGCGTGAAACGTTGGCTGGGGCGAAGGCGGCGCCCCTAATACGCGCACAGATGCGCACTGTCGGCCAACTCCAGACACTCGCGTGGCCTGCGTGGATTTCCGTAAAGCGGCCAGTCGCGATACCGTGACGCTTTGCTGCGAGACTAACTGTAGTTTCAAGCCGAGCCTGCCGGAGGAATCCATGAAGATCTTCAGCCTTTTCTCTCTGATGGTGCTGATTTCCTTTGCTCACGCCGGCGCGCGCCAGGACGCCAAAGTCGTGATGGACGCTGATCCGGAGGAGGCTAAGTTCCAGGCGGAGTGGGGGTATGCCAGCGCCATCCGCGTCGGCGACACGATCTATCTGTCGGGAGACGTCGCGGTTGTGCGCAAGGGGGAAACGGACCTCACGCTCGCTTATGAGCGCGCGTTCAAGGACATCGGTGAGGCCCTGAAGTCCGCGGGTGCGAGCTGGGATGATGTCGTCGACATCACCACTTTTCACACAGACCTCACCACCCAGATGCCGGCCATCGTCGCCGTCAAGAACCGCTATATCAAAGCCCCGTTTCCTGCATGGACCGCGATACAGGTCGCAAGGCTGATTCCGACGAACGGAATCACCGAAATCAAGATCGTCGCAAAGGTTTCGCGGTGATGGAGGTGACGGGGTTTAGCGAGGCGCATTGCTGGTCTGACCGACACCTATCGGCCGGCCACTAGCTGTCAGTCGGAGGCGGTAAACGATTTGCTCGATTGCGGACATTCAACTATCCAGTGACTGGGGGACCGCTGGCCCCGGTATGCGCGCCCCTCCCCGCACAATCGTAGCGCAATGCCCGAATCCGCCCGATAAGCGTGCTCCTGGAGGGAACTCGGTTTGTGGAACCTGTCACAGGCACCGGGTGGGGCCGATATGTACGATGGCGCTATGAGATTCGCGCTTCCCATCGCGATCGTCGTAGTTTGCGGCTGCGCCGATAACCCTGTCCTCGATCTTGGCGACGGCAGACACTCCGTCGTTGACAGTTCGCTACGCGGTGCAGCCTACGCCAGAGGCGGTGCGCTGGAAGCTGCGAATGCCTACTGCGCGCAGCGGAGTCAGAAAGCGGTCGTTGAGCAATTCGACGACAACAGGGTCCCCGACGACCTGGCCACCAGCAGCGTCGTCTTCCGCTGCCGGTAGCGAAAACGCCGCCCCAAGGCGGTGCTGTCGTTGCGGCCGGGAGGCCGTCCAAATCCGTCCGGGTGCGGCCACTTTGAGACATCCGCTCGACCGTGGTAGATCCCCGCAAAGCGGACATCGCTGGAAGGGAGCTGCTGGAAGCTGTGGAACTCGCCGACCTTTCGAAAGCGCTGCCGCTCATAAACAATGGCCGGCGTTGATCATGCCGGAAAAAGTCGCTTCTCGACGCGGCCGCGCGGCTCGTTCTCAGGTACTATGCGGCGCCTCCGAGTTCGCGGAGCTTGTGGAGCGTTCGACCGCGGTGCAAGATCGGCACGGGCGCCGCAGGGGATTACAAGCGAGAACATTCCCCCGTTTCTTGGCTGGCTAGGTCAGATGGCTCACGACGTATTTTTGAGTTATGCCGCAGCAGACCAGGCAACAGCGTTCGCTGTCGTGGCGGGCCTTGAAGGCAACGGTATCCGCTGCTGGGTGGCGCCACGCGACATACCCGCCGGGTCGGAGTACGGTCAGGAGATCGTCGAGGCGGTCAAGGCCTTTCGCATTCTTGTCCTGATCTTTTCGGCGGAAGCGAACAGCT
>DASRDJ010000140.1:0-23131 GCA_035652655.1 Terriglobales bacterium | reverse complement strand
CCCTCAGGTACCCAGTAACCCACGACCTGCAGATCGTGTTTGGCTAACAGCTTTGAATAGATGTCTCGAAACCGCGATTCCAGTGCCGGCAATTTGCCCGGTACAGTGTGATAAATGCGAAGCTCGAAGACGCGATTGCTGTCGGCCCTCACGTGGTCAATGTGAGCAAGGCGGGCAGTAATGAGCGATCCGGCGGTGAAAGAAAGTAGGGCAATGGCGCAAACACCGCATCCCTTGGATTTCCCGCCTTTGAATTTCCAGCAGTTGAATATCATCGATACTCCTTCCTATACGACGCGAACTGAGTGTCCCACTGCGCGGCGCTCCTACTTAGACCAGGGGGGAACCACGCCGTTGCTGCGCGCGTACGCGATCGACTGCCCCAGATGCTCATGTTGATCCTTGAAAATCAGCATCAGCGCGTCCAGCTTCGTCATGTCTCTTCCGAACAATTTCACCGGCGTCCGCAGGTCGTTGTCGGAAAGTCCCGTAATCGCTTTTTGCACATTGACGTAAGAAGCCTTTAGAGCTTCCTGCAATTTCTCCGGATCGGTGATGGGCTCGGGCTTTGCTTCTGTATTCGGTGTGCCCGAAAGCACACCAACGAGCAAGCCGTTCTCCGTAACGATCAGGTTGAACACGTCGCAGACGGAGCGAACGCCCTGGCCGGGCTTCCAGTCGTACTTGCCTGACATGACGCGCGCGAGTCCGGTGAATTTGTCGGAAAGCGTTCCGGCATCTTTTCCAAAGGCGGCCTGTATTCCTACCGACTGCGCCTGGGCCAACGGCACCATCAATGCGACCGCAAGCGCACAAACTCCGTACTGAGTCAGAATCTTCATCATGTGGAACTCCTTTTCGTCACTACTCCCGCTCACTGGACAATATGCCGCGAAGAACCAGTGTTCGCAGGAAAAGTGACATGCGGTGTCCGAAGTGAGACAAGCGGTCAGAGTTGGCCGTCAAATACTGTTGCCACTGGACCGCTCACCGGTTTGATCAGCTAGCTCGTTCATCCGTTCTCGTGCCGGCTGGAGAACTCCACGTTCGATCTGGTGTACAAGATCTGTAATTGTGGCGTTCATAGGTACCAGCCTTCCGGATGCGTGGCCTAACGCCACCACATAGCCGTTGATAAAGTCGATCTCAGTCTTACGGCCGCGCTCGAAGTCCTGGAGCATGGAGGGTTTGATGTCTCCGTAGAAAGCGAGCACAGCCTCGACCCACGACTCATAGTGTTCCTCTGCGGCAAAATTACTCGGCCATCCGGGCGGAATCGGGTCCACGGCCAGACGCTCCAGCCGAGTGCCGATCGCAAGTGCCACAGATAACGCTTCCTCGTACGTCCGTCGGAAGACTTTCTTGCCTGTCTCCGTTTCCATGTACTGACGCATGGTTTGCGAACAGAGCGCACCGAGGGTTGTAACCGAGCAATTGATCAGGAGTTTCGACCAGATGGCACCAGTCAGGTTGGAAGATACCTTAACCTCAATCGCTTGACCCAGGGCGCGCGCAACCCGCTTGACGCGCTCACTGACACCACCAGCAAGTTCGCCTATCAGTAGGTGCCCTGCATTCTTCTGCTCGTAGACGCCGGGTTCTACCATCGTGGCGCCAAGATTTGAAAATCCGCCAAGGATCTTATCTTCGCCTAGACGGTCCGCAAGCACCCGTGCAACGCCGCCATTCTGTATAGGCAATATGACTCCTTCGGGGGCAAGCAGGCCCACCACATGGGGCGCGATTTCCAGCGCGTCCTGCGCTTTGGTGGCCAGCAGGATCACGTCAAACTGGTCTCCCTTTCCATAGTCCTCAACTGCGGCAACGTCGATAGCGTCTGCCCTCACCTCTCCTCCGATGCCGGACACTCGCAGGCCCGATCTGCGCAATGCCTCTGCAGAATCGCTACTGCGAGCCGCAAGCCGGACGGGCAGTCCTGTGCGGATGGCACGCGCCGCAATTGTTCCGCCCAACGCGCCAATGCCCACTATCAGTATTTGCATCTTGGAGCCTCCAAGATTCCCGCGATGAGGCCCTCTTTGCGTCGCTCAAGCCTTGACGACGAGGTCGATCTCGACGCAGGCCCCAAGCGGTAGCGCGGCGGCCCCGATCGTCGTGCGGGCGGGAAAGGGCTGACTGAAATACTTTGCGTAGATGCCATTCATCGCGGCGAAGTCACTCATGCTCGTGAGAAACACACCGGCGCGCACGACGTCATCGAAACTCTTGCCGGCCGCTTTGAGGACTTCCGAGAGATTCTGGAGGACGCGCTCTGTCTCTGCCACAATGCCCCCCTCGACCACCTTTCCGGTGGCCGGGTCTTGGGCGACCTGTCCGCTGAAATAGAGAAAACCACCGACTTCGATCGCCTGGGAAAACGGGCCGACCGGCGGCGTGAGTTCCGGCGAAGTAATTGCGGTCTTGCTCATGGCAAACTCCTGTGGATACTGGGTTAGCTGGCCGTCGGCTGGGGAAGATGACGAGCCCGCGTGGGGTCTTGCCGAGGCTCCTGCTCACCGGACAATATGACGCGAAGAACTAGCGTTTGCAGGAAAAGTGACATGCGGCGTGCGAAGTGAGACAAGCGGTCCGTCCTGAGTGATGTCTCCTTCGAAGTCTCCGCTATAATCCGTCCCGGAGAGGTCGACAAACCCATTGCTGCAGGCCACACCAGATATGGGACGCACGAGATGGATTTTGATCCTGTGTGCGTGGACGATTGTAGGACTGTTGTTCACCGTGCGGGAGATCGTGGTGGCGAGCGTTCACGGCGGGCACGTCAACTGGGTGATCGTGGGTGTGATCGAACTCGTCTACTGGAACGTATGGGCGGCGTGCACACCGCTTGTGGTTGCTCTGGCCAAACGATTCCCGTTGACGGGCCAGAGGTTTGTATCTCATATAGCGACCCACACGGTCACGTCGTTCATTATGGCTCCCCTGGGATCTGTCACCGCATACTTTCTGAGCCGTGGACTTCTGGGGTTACTTTTTCGCATGACCGATCCTGGTGCGCTACGCCTTCTCTCGACCTTCACGGTCAGTGTTCTGTCTATGAGCTTTACTGGCATCCTTACGTACTGGCTAGTTGTGGGACTGTATCAGTCGGTCCACTTTTACCAGGCCGCTATGGAGCGCCAGACTATAGCGGCGCAACTGGAGACGCAGCTCTCCCACGCCGAACTTGAGAACCTTAAGAGCCAGTTACATCCGCACTTTTTGTTCAACAGTCTTCACACCATTGGAGTCCTGATGCAGGAAGATGTCGAGGCTGCGAGCCATCTGCTGGTCAGTCTCGGCGACTTGCTACGCATGGCGCTCGAACGGCGTGAGAACGAGATCACCTTGCGGAGCGAGCTCGAGTTCGTCGGCAAGTATCTGGAGATCGAACAGACCCGCTTTCATGATCGATTGAAAGTTCGCATGGACGTGCCACCTGACCTTCTCGGAGTCTACGTACCGAGCCTGGCGCTTCAGCCTCTGGTCGAGAATGCCATCAAGCACGGCATCAGCGTCGATTCCGCCGCAGGCCGGTTAGAGATCGCTGCGCAACGCAACAATGGCAGAGTTTCGCTCCGCGTCCGCGATGATGGCCCGGGTCTGGCACCGGGATCACGCCTGCGGTTCGGCGTCGGACTCACCAATGTCCAGTCACGCTTGAAACAGCTGTACGGGGAGGAGTCGTCGCTGGAACTTACTAGGGGCGACGGTCGAGGCTGTGAGGCCATCATCACCATTCCACTGCGGAGTTCGCATGAAGACGCGAGTCCTCATCGTCGATGACGAACCGATCGCGCGGCGCGGTATCCGTCGCTATCTGGCCAAACACAACGACATTGAAGTTGTAGGCGAGGCGGCGAACGGAATCAGTGCGGTGGAGCAGATCAATGAACTCCATCCCGACATCGTTTTTCTCGATGTGCAGATGCCTGATCTGGATGGTTTTGGGGTCATCGAAAATGTGGAGCCATCGACCGGCCCCGCTCCCGTTTACATCTTCGTCACGGCTCACGATGTGCACGCCCTCCGTGCATTCGAAGTGCACGCTGTTGACTATCTCCTGAAACCGTATGATAAGGAGCGATTTTCCAAGGCACTGGTTCACGCCCGTCAGGTCCTCGAACAGTCCAGGAAAGCAAATCGAGGTCTCGAACCACTGCTCCAATCCCTCCGTAATCTCCGCCCGTTGGAACGCTTTGTGGTAAAGGACAGGAAGCGGATTTTCTTTGTTCCCGTTTCCAACGTTTTGTGGATCGAAGCCACGGGAAACTATGCCTGCATACACACCGCCAGCGACAGTCACTTGTTGCGGGAAACCCTGGCACACCTGGAAGAGAAGCTGGCACCACAGCATTTCATCCGCGTGCGGAAATCGGCCATCGTGAACGGTGCCTGCATTAGCGAGATTCGTCCGATGTTCGATGGGGTTTACGACATCGTACTGGCAGAAGGAACAGTGGTCACATCGAGCCGCAGATACGCTCACAAGTTACGAGCGCTGCTGGAATCCTAGTCTCCTGAAGTGAGTGAACCCGCTGAAGCGGCGGCCGTGGCAAGGAAACTGCTAGAGGTCATTTCTCATCCACTTCACGAGCTTTCAACCTCCTCGCGCGGAGTCGTGTCAAGCTTATGCTTCAGTTGGGTGACTCTTTACGCCGGCGTTTTCCGATCTGGGTCTTCTGTCGCGCACCGTTGCTCACCTCGCATTCAAAACAAGGGATTTCGAATCCCGGGATGGGGCGAAGCAGCGCGGGAACGGAGGGGATTATGAATATAGAGGAAGAGCCTGATCTGTTATGAAACTGTTTTCCTCCTATTCTCCTATTTTACTGGCCACCCACGTTGCAAGGCGACGTCCCGTAGAGCGTGCCAATTCTCACCTGCGGAGCCCATGTTAGAAAACGGAGTGGGTACCATTGAAGTACAAGCTGTTCCAAATGGCCCCGGTGGTACTGCATATTGTGGCGCGGCGAGATCAGTGCCCGAGAAGTCTAGCGCCAACGCGAGATTTCGTGCAGAGGCATCGCGGGTCGTGAGCGGGCGCAAGTTCCACCTCCACTCAATCATGTTTAGCACGGAGGTGTGATCGTATATGCCGCCTGCCACATAGCCACGGCGCGTCCAAGGCGAAACAATTAGGCACGGAACTCGGAATCCGCGCAGCCCGTCCTGGTTGCCGGCGGCCACATCCGCTGGTGGAATTGGCGCAGCACTGGGGGCAACGTGCTCGAAAAATCCACCCCACTCATCAAAGTTAATCACCAGGACCGTATTTCGCCAGGCAGGGCCCGATGTTACAGCGGCATACACCGAGTTCAGAAATGCTTCTCCATTTCGGATGTCGGCGAAGGGGTGATCGTCACCGGACACGCCCTGCGATTCCCCCAGGAAGCGCGGTTCGACGAACGATACATGGGGCAACGTCCCGGCTGCACACTCGGCAAAGAACTGCGCAATCGGGGCACTAATGGACAGATATTTCGAGCCCCACAATGCCAGCAGCGGCACATCGCTGAAGTAGTAGCGGCGGCTGATGCTGTGATCCGCCAAACGATCCCAGACCGTAGGCAATTTCGAGATCGCAGTGGAATTGACGAGGCGATCGGTCTGTGCGGCATGTTGATAGATGCGGTTGGGGAATGTCTCTGCCATGATCGCGGCGAAATAGCCGCTGAACGTTGTCCAGTCTGGAGCGGCCTGACCCAGAAATGACAGGTCTGATTGCGTGTAATAGCCAATGGGGAAAGTATCGCCAGGAGGAGCAGTCTGGAGAAATCCATCGCACTTGCCGCCGTCGTATTGCAGCCTGCCGCCCGCATAAGAATGGTCGGGATCGGCGTGTCCGCAGCCCTGGTAGTCGGTCAGCTGATACGTAGAAGAAGTGTTACCCGCCGTATCGGTGAAACTGAGACCGCCCTGGACTCCGTTTGCGCCGGGCAACCAGCCAAGGAAGTGATCGAACGAGCGATTCTCCATTGTGACCAGCACGATGTGATCAATGCCGGATTTGTTTGGCTTTGGCAGAATCGAGGTCTTCGCGAAAACAGATCCAACCGAGCTCAGGAGAAATGCACCGCTCCCGGCCGCGCCCGCAGTCTTCAGAAATTCTCGGCGACTGAAGGAATTATTTCTCGTGGCGGAGAGTTTCATCCGTTCAGTGGCAGGCGTCTGGTGCACGTTCTTTTTCGATGTCACTTGACCCTCCGTCACACGAAAAGTAGGAGGATGAGATGCGGCACTGGAGTGTAGGGTTGGTGGCTATGACGCAGTGCCTGGGTGTGGGAAATAAGCGATCATTCTGTGGGAATTGTCCGAACGACTCAAATAGTGGAATCAAGATTTATCAACAGTTGAGACGGATACGGATTTGGGTACGGTGTATGGGCGCTACTGAACCTGCGCTCGCGGGGTTTTGAGTTCCTATGGGCCTGCGGCCCACCCATAGGGATGAAAGTGCGCTTCTAACAGCCCGACTGATTCCAAACGGGTTATGCAATGACTTTCGACGGAGTGTAATCGGCCTGTGGGTGTTGAAAAAGTCCGTTTTTCGCAAAAATGTCTACCCCGAGGTGCGGACGTCGCTTGCAGGGCTTCCTAACGCAAAGTTTTTCGGAGAGCTTTTCTTGCAGTGAGTTTTTTGACAGCCACTCCCGATTAGACTCATTGACTGGATCCGAGGTGGCTTTTGTAGGATTGCGGTATCGTGGCAATACTATTCAAGCTTCGGTGGGCGAACCGGTCGTGTCTCGGAGAGCCCCTCCCAACCGGCAGCTATTTAAACTACTTTTCGGCTTGAGGTTTCGCTGCAAACAAATGGCAAGGATAAGGATACCTCCGGAAATCAATACGAGATCGCCGATGCTAAACAGTCCCAGCGCAGCTTGGTCCGCAAGGAACGGCAGGCGCGTGTTCGACGTCGCTGCCTGCCACACTCGGCTCGCCGGATGAAGTGTCGAGGGTATTCCCACAACTGGCATTGTTCCAGAATTGACCTCGGTCACCAGGGCATTGAGCATCAATCCACAAAGCATTTGCAGAACCCCAACCCGAACCCAAGATGACCGGATGACACGGAGCACTAGCCACAAAATTGCGCAGGACTCGCACAGCCAGATCGTCGGGTGCTGTGTCCAGGCTAGATGATGTGCCGCACAAAGCAGATTCACTGTCCACCCCGCCGGACAAGGGGAGCAATCGCCCTGCCAAAGGGAGCAAGAAGGCAAGTTTCCTGTTTGCAATGGAATATAAGACGTGGGAATCAACGGGCAGATGGTCTTTCCCCGGTGGTTGCTCGTTACGTTCACACACCAGGGAAAATGCATCGCCCGCGATCGCTCCGACGACCCGCTTTCTGGGTAGCCGCGCTCGACTCCAAATCCCAACAGCTGGCAAGAAGCGAAAGCATCGTGTCCTGCACTATACAAGTGAGTGCTGAGCAAAGCAGACTGCGCAATCGCTACCCTGCGAATGCGGTCGGGAGGTAGTAAGGCGATGGCCAAGGTGATTGAGTTCTATGTGCCGGACAAATTCCGGCAACACTCAAAGTGGATTCCGCCCAAACAGCGCGGGAAGGTCATTCAGTTTCCCGCGCTGCAGAAGAAGTCAGCGTGAGACGCGAGGTGTCCAGGGGATGGGCAATCACCCTTACTATGAAATCAACGCGAGGATTTCAGTTGGAGACCGCTGGCCCGCTTTGACGCCGTAACAACGCGCCCACCATTGGTTTGGCGGCGAATTTAGCCATGGCTCCCCGTACCAAAATCTCCCTCCACGCCGCTTTGAGTCTTGATTCGCTTGCCGACCTCTCGGACCTTTTCAGAAATAGAATTGCGGCTCTGTGCACCGCTACCTGGAGCCGTGAGAATACCAACTCCGACCCCGACACCGACCCCAGCGGCAAAGGTCAGGACGTAACGCAGGGTATGGTCCTCGCCGCGAATTTTTCGTCTCAGTAGATCCGCCGTTTCGGCAATGTGCTCGCGTACAGGTTCGGTAGCCCGATCCGATTGTTCCAAAATGTTCAGGCCCGTTCGAAGGAGCGTCTTCAAAGTTTTATTCATGTGTCCCCTTTTCCTCTCTTCATGAAGAAACTATTGCGCTGCTCCCAGCATTGCCATCAGGTACATCTCCCATTTCCGACTGAATTTGTTCGTGAATCGCGCAAGGAACTGCCCGGGAGAGCACTCGACAAAGTCGGAGGCCATACTCTCAAGTAGAATAGCTCTTCTTTTCCGTTGAGGAGTCTGCGTGAGGTGTAATACGCCCGGACCGTTCGAATCCGCTGGATGCGCTTGTGCGCCTCACCTGACCATCTACGGGAGACCAAACGCATACAGCGAGCTACCCGCGGCGATCGCGACATACTCCTTCCCATCTACAGCGAAGGCCATCGGTGAGGCGTACACGGCACCACCCATTTGAAAGTGCCAAAGAGGCTTGCCAGTAGCCGCATTCAGTGCGATAAAGTTCCCTTCCGCGTCGCCGGTAAACAATAGCCCTCCAGCGGTCGACAAAATTCCCGACCACGTCGGCGAAGGATGCCGGAACTCCCACTTCACCTGTCCGTTTTCCGGATCAATCGCACGCAGGGCCCCCCAATAAGGCTCAGCCTCGTCGGATGGAAAATACGCACTGCCGTAGTACGCGTGCCCCGCTTCGTAGGGCTGCGGTGCAGTGCTGAAGATGTCGCATTGCTCGCGCGCACTCACGTAAAACAGGCCTGTCTGTGGGTCGAAGCTTGGTGACATCCAGTTCGTGGTACCCAAGGCTCCCGGGCACACCGTCCGTCCTGTCGGAGTCGGCGAGCTTTCGTTGTTTGGGACTGGGCGGCCCACGTTGTCCTTGCTATTGCTCCATGTAATCTTCCCGTACGGGCTGGCGGAGAGGAGCTTCCCCGTAGTGCGATCCAAAACATAAAAGAATCCATTCCGGTTGGCTTGTGCGATCAGATGTTTTCTGCCGGAATCAATCATGATCGGCACTTGCGTTGCATCCCAATCATGCTCGTCATGCTTGGTGAACTGGAAATACCAGTTCAGTTTTCCGGTGTCCGGGTCAAGCGCCAGCAGGCTGTTGCTGTAAAGGTTGTCGCCGGCGCGCCCCGCACCGCGATTGGACGGTGAAGGATTGCCTGTGGGCCAGAAGAGCTGGTTGGTCGATGAATCGTACACACCCGTCATCCATGCCGGCGCACCGCCAATCTTCCAGGAATCCTTTTCCCAAGTATCATGGCCCGGTTCGCCAACGCCGGGTACCGTGTAAAACCGCCACTTCCGCCGGCCCGTATCCGCATCGTATGCATCAATAAACCCGCGAATGCCGTATTCACCGCCAGAAACGCCGAGAATGACGAGGTTCTTCAGAACAAGCGGCGCAAGCGTAAAGCTGTAGCCCTTTGAGTAGTCGATGGTGGCTACATCCCAGACTACATTTCCGGTCTTTGTATCCAGGGCAACAACGTGTGCGTCGAGCGTGCCCATGAAAACCTTGTCGCCCAAGATGGCTAGCCCGCGATTCACGCGGCCACAACAGGGTCGAATGTCAGCCGGCAGTTGACGCTGATACAGCCATAGGGGCCGCCCGGTGCGGGCATCGAGAGCAAAAGCGCGGTCATCCTGGCCCGTCGCGTACAGTATGCCGTCCACTACCAGCGGCGTCGTTTCAAACTTGCCGGTCGCGCCGGTTTGATAGACCCACTTCACCACCAGTGATTGCGCGGTAGTCGTGTTGACCTGGTCCAGCACGCTGAAACGATCGCCGGCGTAGTCCCCCGAATACGTGAGCCAGTTCTGGGGCTCCTTCGCTGAATTGCGCAGCCGCTCGAACGTGACCTGCCCGCACGCATTCGGTGCGAATAGAGCTGAGGTCAACAATAAGAAGGTCCCAATGGACGACACCCGTGGCATCTTCTTCACGGCCGCTGCCCTCACTTCGCACCCTCAGCAAGCAGGTACGCGATGATGTCGTTCAGATCGTGGTCACTCAAAGTACCCGTCTTGTAGGAGGGCATCAGGGATTGACGACTCTTCGTGATCGCACGGAGCTTGTCCTTTTCAAGCAGATGAATCTGCTCAGCTGTGTCCATTAGTTGAAGGCTGAAGCTGTCTTCGTTCAGAGTTACGCCCTTGATTTCCTCACCATCCGAGGTGACGACCGTCACTGTCTCATATTGCTGGGCAAATTCTTTGGTCGGTTCCGTGAGTCCCCAGGCGAGCCGTTGACTGGGCTTTCGGACGGACTCCACCAAGGACTCCACCGTTCGCGACGCTCCCACCGACGTCAGATCGGGCCCGAGGCGACCTCCCTTGCCTTCCACCATGTGACACGTGGAACAGTTGGCGTCACCATAGAAGAGTTCTTTTCCATGCACGGCGTTGCCGAGGTTTTTTGACGGTGCCTTGACTTGAATGCTGCGTAAGTACCTGATGATCTGCCATATCTCTTCGTTCGTCATCCCCACGCCTTGCCCATTGGTGCCGTTGGCCGGCATGGCAGTGCCCGGAATTCCCTGACTGATGTTTCGGAAGAGATCAGCGTCAGAGTCACCGTGACGCTTGTGCGCTCTCGTAAGATCGGGACCGCGGCCACCGCCGCGAGCACCAAGGCCATGGCATAAAGCACAGTTTATGCGGAACTCGAATTCACCAGCTTTAGCAGATCTGGGGTCTGTCGAGAATGGATTACGAGCTTGCGCCGCAATCGGACGCACAAGGAGTACGAGCAATGCAGCCAAAGCTAAAATCGGTAGGGGGATAGGCAAATAGTCGCGTGCCCGAATTGTGAACAAAGTCACCTGTCCGCGGGACATAGTAGATGTCTCTTCCTCAGCCAGAATGCTATGGCGTTTACAGCATCTCAAACACGACCATGCCCTGGAGGCGGCCAACCCAACCGAAGACCATCCCCAATCCTCGGGCTTGCCCGCCTGCGTTTTCCGGGGTATTCGTTGTGTCCCCGCCCTGGATTCCCTACCCGCTTGGGACGCCTGCAACGCGAGGAGGGCCCATGCAGGAAGCCCTGAGGCTCTTGATCTCATAGTCATCTCACGGTCCTAGTGTTTGGGCCCGGAGCCAGAATCGTATATGCAACATTGTAGGTTGGAAAGCTCCTCATGCCCAGTTTGCCGGCAAGTAGGAGGATCGTGCGCTACTTCAACTCCGCGTACTCTGACTTAGCCGCGATGAGGATGGGAATGTCTTGATCGGCGTCTCCCCAACTGATTGTTTTTATGGATGCTACCGTGACAGGGCAACAACGACGTGCAACTTATTGGATTTCAACGGTATTGACAGCCCGTTCTTGATCCTTTAAGGAATTCTTTGACCGGGCTTACCAGACCCAAATCGGACCCAGGTTCGGAGAGGATTGCCAAGCGTGAGACTCTCATGTTCTTAGCCAGGTATCCGGGGTGAGGTAGTAGCTATGTGCAACAAGGTCATCGACGAGGGTCGACTCGCCGCCCCCTACGTCAAGAACGGCCACGGTTCGATCCCGGTGCCAACTTCTAAATTGAAACGTTGGGAATCAGTTTTTCGATCGGTGAAGAAGGAATTTTGTACAGAGGCGGCTAGTTACATAGCGTCCAGAAAATCGAAACACCTTCTATGCACGGTGAAGCAACAGACCTGCAACTGCAGCACAGCCGATTAGGACTGGCTCTGGTACTTTCCATCGAAACAGGACTAGAAGAGTGACCAGACAAATAAAAGCAGTGTACGTGTCGAAGACAGAGCGTCTTGCCAGTACGACGACCGCACCAGCAATCGCCCCGGTGGCAGCCGCAGTCACTCCACGAACGAAGGCGTTGATTTGCGGGTTCTTGGCCCAGCGCTTATACGACGGCGCCAGCACGACGACGACCAAGTAGACTGGTAAGAAAATTCCCAAAGCGGCCGCGAACGCACCAGAGATACCCGCGACAAGGTAGCCTATGAATGCCACGGTTATGACGACCGGTCCCGGCGTGATCATCGCTACTGCCACGGCATCGACGAATTGATGCTCATTGAGCCAATGATGGCCCTCGACGATTCCGCCGTACAGAAAAGGCACGACCGCGAGACCGCTACCAAAAACGAACATTCCAGCTTTGGCGAAGTAGAAGAATATCTGAAGAAGTGTTCCTCCCTTGCCGGCGAGAGTGAATGTGCCGGGCACGAGGAGAGAGCTGACGGTGCTGCGTGCAGGCAAGCGAGTTGGCATCGCTTTGACCAGCATCGTGACAAATCCACTAAGAAGAAAGAGCCAGATGATCTCTCTCGAAGTCCAGGCGGTGGAGATGCCAAGAACGAGGAAGATGGCCCACAGCAATTGGTCTTTCGCAAGAGTCAGCTTCGCCAGTTTGAATGCAGAACGTGCGATGATGCCGATCACGGCCGCGCCAATCCCATAGAACATTCCCTGCATCCAGGGAAGCCCGCCATACTGAACGTATGCAGCCGACAGGCCGAGCACCATCAAGAACGACGGCAGAATGAAGGCGATTGCAACTGCCGTTGCACCAACCAATCCGGAGTGGATGTATCCGAGGTATATGGCAAGTTGCGCCGCAAGCGGACCAGGAGCGAGTTGAGCCAGCGCGAGCCCCTCTAGATAATCCTCCTTGCGAACCCAATGGCGATCGTCGACCAAGTGCTGCTGCATGTGGCCCGCAAGCGCTATGGGTCCACCAAATCCGATCGTGCCGAGCCACAGGAAATATCCGGCAAAGCGGGTCAAAGAGACGCGTTCTTGCGAAGTATCGCCGATGGTGGTTACCGTTGTCATTTTGCGGAGTTCGTCTGATCCAGGGCCGCTCGCAGACTCTTTGCGAGTTTGACTGCGTCGTCGTTGGCCCAAAAGTGCATGAAGAACAAGCGCGGTTCCTCCATCAACATGTGGCTGTGCACTGCTGTGACGGCGATTCCGTTCTGACGCAGGGCTTTCATCACGGGATTCACTTCCTTGTTCAAAAGGACGAAGTCTCCGGTGATTGCTGCCTTGCCATTGCCCGTCGGCTGGAAATTAAGAGCAGTTGCAACGCCCATGCTTGAAGGAACGCTCATTCCCGAGTCAGCAATTGTTTCGGCGCGAGGAACACCAACCTGGAGAACTCCACCGTTGACTTTCCCGCTGTGACCCAAAGCCTGCTCAACCTGCTTCTGATCGAATCCCAATTCCGATGTTGCAGGGGCAGCCGTTGCCGCATCGGCAGGTGGCGTATGAGTCAGAGCCAGAGCATCTCTGATCGCTTTTGCCATCTGTACGGGATCACCGTGGCTCGCAATGTGCATATAAAGAATCCGCGGAGACTCTCCAATCAAGTGATTGTGGACGGCGGATTCCTGAATACCGCCTTCCTGAAGCTTGGCCATGACGGGTTCGATCTCGCTTTCGGTCAAGACCAGGTCGCCCATCACCATGGCGGCATTCGCGTCTTTCTTGAATGCCGCCCAGGAGCCGAGCGCTAGAGCGGGCTTGATTTCCACGCCATCGAGCGTTACATGAAGGTCCTTTCGTGGCATTCCGAAGCGAATTACCTCTCCCGAGACTTGTCCCGTTCGGCCCATGGCGTCCTCGACGGGCTTCCAGTTGGTCGGCGCAGATGGCGTTTGCGCAGTTGCGAGTATTGTCGCTAGGGAAAGAACGACGACACCTAGAGACTTGCCGGACTGTGTTCCAAACATACGATCCTCCGTATTTCAAGCTGCGAGTTTCAATGACGTTCCACTTCGTTCGCGAATGGACCTTTCATAGACGGTTGCGGCTGTAGCAACATCCTGCAATGCCACTCCAGTACTATCGAACATAATCACTTCTTACGCCGATTCTCTTCCACGCTTTCGGCCGGCGACGATTTCTCCCAGCTCGGCGGGAACCCTCTCGGTCTGCATTGTGCCGGCTTCTAAGCATGGTGCAGATCACCCATCGCGGCGCATTGTTCGATGACATCACAAACAACGTTGCTGCGTGCCCTGAGTGTCGAGTGGATTTCTTGCTTCTGGGGGTTATCGGCGCCGACCGCGGCAATGAAGATTCCTGGGCAAACGTCGTCTTGCGAGAGTTGCTAATCAATAGGAGTCGTGACATCGAATCCTCTCGCCAGTTCATCCCTGACCGTTGTACAAACCTTCTATCAACTGCATACCTCGCGCCAACAACTCTTCGTCGTTAACATTCTGTTTCGCCCACCCGACCAGCACTCGATCCAGTCCTGTGCCTTCATTACGTCCGAACTTCTCATCTTCTAAGTCTGCATCATGAACAATCTGAGCGATAGCCTGGACCTTCGGATCACGAATATGGAACTCTTTGCACAATGTTTCGAACGTGCAGTCATCGCCCCGATGTCCAAAACCGCCGCCATGGAACATGTCAAAGGGAACGGCTTTGGGATGTCGGGCTGGATCATTGTCGAAAACAAACTTGGCGTTCTTGTCGATGAAGTGAGTGATCAACCATGCGGATGAGACGCGATCGATGCCAGGGCATGGCCGCGTAATCCAGGTTCGGTTCAGATATTCCTTTCTGGCACGTTGTGCATTCCGCTGGGAGTTGGACAGCGAAGGCTGTCCTTCTTCCGTGCGAGCGAGAACCGCTTCCAATCGGCTTCGACCCGGACTGTTGAAAAAGTCGATGGTTGAAATCTCGGAAAAGCGCTTTCGTATACGCGCCAAAGCGCCTACCGTTCGTTTCGAAGACTTCAGAACCTTCTTCAGTTCGGACTGCAGTTGCTCGTAATCCTTCGAACGTGCATCCACAAAACCCCGTCGAAGCTCGTCATCAGGAGAGTCATCAACCGACTGAACCCGGAGCACCGAGGCCTGGCCCTTGAACTTTCGGATCGCGACCGCCAACCACTCGAAGTGCTCTAAGGTTTGCGGGTTGTTTGGAAGCAAATAACCTCCACTCTCAAGTGGTAGTGCTCCGTAACGCTTGAGCTTTCTCCAAACTTCCACACGCTGGCTCGCCTGCGTTGTGGGCAGGTTGAACATCAATACAATCCAAGCCGTGTTCTCGCTAGGCTCTGTAACAAGCATGTCTTATAATGTTATAGATATAACTTATTCGGATTGCAAGCGAGCCAAAGTCTTTTTAAAGCAATCCAGAGCCTGCTCAGTCTGGGGCGCCCGACACCAAGGATTCAGACAGTGTTCATGTTGATTCGCTACGTTTTGTGGCAGAACGTGACAAGCACGAGGTCGGAAGGAGAGATTGTGAAAATGGCTTTGTGGTTCTTCATGGCAGTGACTTTCTCAGCGAACTTCAACTTGAAAGCACAAACAGCCGGTCCAACGCTGAAAGAAGTCGCCAAATTTGATCTACCAGGACCGACCGGAAAACGCTTCGACTACTTGACGGTGGATGCAGACGATCACTACCTGATTTCAGCGCATCTTGGGGCGGACCAGACCTACGTGATTGATCTTCGGACAAATAAGATCGTGGCGACGGTGAAGGACACACCGGGAGCGGAGGGTGTGGAATACGTTCCCGAGCTAAACAAGTTTTATACCTCGAATGCTCACGACAACACCATCGGGGTTGTCGATCTTAAGCAAATGAAGGTCATTAAGAAGCTCAAGACCGAAGCCAAACCAGATGGGAGTGCGTACGCTGCTCCGTTCCACAAGCTGTATGTCTCCGATGAGCGAGGCAGGGCCGAAGCCGTCGTCGATGTGCAGAAAGACGAACTCCTACGCACGTTGCACTTCGATAGCGAAACCGGGATGCCCCAATACGACCCTGTCGCCCGCAAGGTGTACGTCAATCTTCAGGACCAGAACATCTTCGCTGTGATTGACCCGACGACTGACCAGGTGATCGGCCGTTATGCCGTCGGCCGCTGCAAAGGAAACCACGGTATGGCGCTCGATCCCGAACACCACCGAGCATTTCTGTCGTGCGAGGAGAACGAGTTGATGACCATCTTCGACCTGGAAAAACACACGGCGATTGCATCGTTACCGCTGCCCGGCGGTCCGGACGTCATCAAGTTCGACCCAGCGTTAGCGCGCATCTACGTTGCCTGCTACAGCGGAGCGATTGCGGTTTTCCACGAGGACGATCCAGATCACTATCGAAAACTTGAGGACTTCCATGTTCAGCACGCGGTCCATAGCCTCGCGATCGACCCGGTTACCCACCGCGTTTATGCTCCCGAACAAGAAGAGGACGGGAAGGCAGTCGCGCGGATGGTTGTCTATGAGGCAGTGAATCACTAGTCGTCCAGTTCAGCCATCGCGAATCGTGAATCCGAATGTCTGCCACAACCCTATTTCCGGCGGCTCTCCGGACGCTCACCTCCGATGGTCGTCTACTATTCGTCACCCGCTTCACTCGCCTTTTTGCCTATGGCTCGCTCTCGGTAATTCTCGTTTTCTATCTCGTAAGTCTTGGACTCAGCGAATCGCAAAGTGGACTCGTCCTCACTCTGACTCTTGCTGGAGATATTGCGGTGTCGCTGTGCCTGACGACACGCGCAGACCGGCTTGGACGGCGCCGAATGCTGCTCGTGGGAGCCATCCTAATGGCGCTGGCAGGCTTGGCATTCGCTCTCACCAGCAACTTGATCTATCTCATCATTGCAGGCACCATCGGGGTCATCAGTCCCAGCGGCCATGAGGTTGGACCGTTCCTCTCGATCGAACAAGCATCCCTGTCCCATCTGATCCCGCCCTCTTCTCGCACAGAAGTCTTCGCTTGGTACACGCTAACTGGCTCGATGGCAACTGCTCTCGGCGCTCTCTTTGGAGGCGTCGTGACACAAGCCTTGCAACAGAGGTCAATGACACCGGCGGCGAGTTACCGATCCATCGTGGTTCTCTATGCTTTTCTCGGGATTGTCCTGGCTTGCCTTTTTACGCGACTCTCCTCGCTGGTGGAGGTAAGAAATCATTCGGACAAGGGAGAGGAGGATTCACGGTTTGGGGGATTCATTGGGCTGGGCAGCTCTCGGAATATCGTGTTGAAGCTGGCAGGGCTCTTCGCGCTAGACTCATTCGCGGGCGGTTTCGTCGTCCAGAGCTTCGCGGCTTATTGGTTTTATTTGAGATTTGGAGCGGAACCAAAAACGCTGGGTGGAATCTTCTTCTGGGCGAACGTTTTCGCGGGAATTTCAGCACTACTAGCTTCGCGCCTCGCGGCTCGCATTGGACTGATACGTACTATGGTGGTCACTCACCTGCCCTCCAATCTTCTTCTGATTGCCGTGCCACTGATGCCGACGCTTTCGCTCGCAGTTCTGGTCCTGCTACTCCGTTTTAGCATTAGCCAAATGGATGTTCCGACGAGGCAGTCCTATACCATGGCCGTCGTGGAAGCCAGAGAGCGATCCGCTGCCGGAGGATTCACAGGAGTTGCGCGCACGACGGGTGCAGCGATTAGCCCATTACTCGCGGGCTTTCTTTTCGCTCGTCCTGGCCTCATCAACCTGCCGTTCTATATCGCCGGGACGCTGAAGGCCGTCTACGACTTGCTTCTCTATTTCTCCTTTCGACAAGTTCGCCCGCCGGAGGAAGCTGGCGCCGAATGACAAGAAACCCGAGACGATTCTCATCCGGTGAAAGACGGATCAAAGAGCTTCGTCTGTTGGTAGTCATTTTTCTGGCAATGAGCGCGAATCGAGCTTCTGCCAAAGATCGTCCCAATGCGACAGCACTGATCCGCAATCCGTCGTCGATTGTGCTCGACGGGAGACTGGATGAACCTGTATGGCGGGATGCCCCTGTACTCAGGCTTGTACAGCAATCTCCAAAACCAGGTGGGGCCACTGCATACCAAACCGAAGTACGTATCATCGTGAGCGGCGATCGGATCTTCTTCGGCTTTGATTGCAAAGATCCACAGCCAAATCGACTCTCGATCCACACCATGCGGCGAGACGAAACAATGGGCCAGGATGGGCAAACCCTTACCGACGATACAGTCAGCATCGTGCTGGATACATATGGAGATCGCCGCACGGGCTATTTTTTCCAGATCAATGCAGCGGGCACGCGTACTGATGGTCTGATCTCGACTCCCGAGAGTGTGTCCCTCGATTGGGATGGCATCTGGGACGCGCGAACCGTGAGTACCAAGGATGGCTGGTCCGCTGAAATCGTGATCCCGTCCAGAACCCTGAGCTTTACACGGGGATTGCAGGAATGGGGGCTCAACCTTGAGAGGTTCGTCCCACGCGAAAGACTTGTCGCACGCTGGTCTTCCCCCACTCTCGACTCCTTCCTCTACGACCTCAGCCGCACGGGAACCTTGTCAGGAGTCGGTGAGTTACAGCAAGGACGTGGAATAGAAATCTCGCCCTATGGCATCGGGAAGACAAAAGACTTCTACGGACAAAGCCCGCGCACCTGGCAAGCAACTGCCGGCGGCGAGGTTACATGGAAAGCGACTCCGCAGCTTGCCACGGTGTTCACGCTGAACACGGACTTTGCGGAAACAGAGGTAGACACACGGCAAATTAATCTCACGCGATTCCCGCTCTTCTTCCCAGAGAAGCGAGCTTTCTTTCTTGAAGGTGCCAATCAATACGACTTTGGACTTGGCCTGGGCGGCGAATCGCCGCAGTTCATTCCATTCTTTAGCCGCCAGGTTGGACTCTTAGATGGTGAACAGATTCCAATCAATGCCGGGATCAAACTAAACGGACGTGTCGGCAAATGGAACCTGGCGGTGCTAGATGTGCAGACTCGCGAGACGTTCGTCTCCCCGCAAGTCGTAGCCGATCTTTCGCTGCCCTCACCCCGCGTCCCCGGCACAAATCTGCTCGCCGGTCGAGTGTCGTATGACTTCAATGAAAACCTACGTGTCGGCGCGATTTTCACAAATGGAGACCCAGCGGCGCTGCGCCAGAATACTCTGGCTGGTATCGACGCCATCTGGCGTACCTCCAAGTTCCAAGGTAACAAGAATCTGTTGCTGGGTGCCTGGAGCGCTACAACACAAGGCGATGTTGGTCCCGGCAGCAAAATGGGTTGGGGACTCAAGATCGACTATCCGAACGACTTGCTGGACTGCAACCTCAGTATCAATCAATATGGCGAAGCGTTCGAACCGCTTCTCGGATTTCTGCCCCGTCCTGGAGTACGTCACACGACCGTGGGATGCAATTACCAGCCCCGCCCTTCCAAGGACGGCACGTTCAAATGGATTCGACAAGAATTCTTCGAGAACCAATACTCGCGTTACACGGATACGCGCGGCATTGTCGAGTCATGGGAGTATTTCATGGCTCCAGTCAACGTGCGCTTCGAGTCGGGGGACCGTTTTGAATTCAACTGGGACCCACACGGCGAGACTCTGCTGGTTCCATTCGAAGTTGCACCTGGTGTCATCATTCCTCCCGGCTCTTACGACTTCACGCGATGGCGTCTCGAAGCACAAACCAGCGAGCATCGCCCTGTGCAATTCGGCACCACGACCTGGTTCGGAACCTTCTACAACGGCCATTTGACGCAGTGGGAAGAGTACCTGCGATGGACATCACCAAAAGGCAAAATCCAGCTGGATCTCGACATGGAAAACGATTTCGGCCATTTGCCAGCTGGAAACTTCGTTCAACGCCTCTGGTCGGTACGTGCCGCGTATGCGTGGAATCCGAATCTCGTATTGTCCAGCTTCATCCAGTACGACACAGCGTCGGAAAACGTCGGCACGAATACCCGCCTCCGCTGGACGATCCGACCCGGCAACGATTTATTCATCGTATGGAACCGGGGATGGCAAAGGATTGTCACTGATCCACACGTTAGCCTCGTTCCACAAAGCGATCTCGTCGCCGTGAAACTTCGATGGACGTTCCGGCCGTGACTGGCATTTCACGTGGAAAATTGGCGGGAGCGACGGGACTACGCTTGCCATGATAGGCGCGTGTCTGGGGCCAAACTCTTCACTCTAGTCATAGTGTTCTTTCTCACGAGCGTAATCAGCGTCTTGACCGGCAGTACATCCCTCATCACCGTTCCTGTGATGATCACTGTGGGCATCGAAGCCCACGTTGCCGTTGCCACCAACATGCTGGCTTTGACATTTATGAGCGTAGGCGGCTCCTTGCCGTTCATGAGGAGGGGCGTCCTAAACCGCAGCCGCTTGGTGCTCTCTATCGTTCTTACGATCATCGGATCGTGCTTGGGTGCGCTGTTATTGCTCTCTGTGCCCCTCAAGCCCTGCAAATCGTTATCGCTGTGGCAATGATTGGCGTAGCCGTCTTCTCTCTTCTAAATAAGAATCTGGGGCAGGCCAGTCATGATGTCCCGACATCTCAGTTGGGAGTAGTGGCGGGTGAGACGCCATTGAAATCGCCTGATTTCGTCAACGACTTGAGAGAGGCCACGGTGTGATCTCCCGTTCCAAAACCGTCAAGCCAGTGAGCGCATCGTCGAGAGCATGTCTTTCTTCGGGCGAGCCTCCATGATCCATTTGTCGATCGTGGAGTCGGATATCAATCGCTCTCCTCGCGGCCTGAATGCGCGATTCCATCTGTTTAACGTCGGTCTCAATAATTGCGGCTTCGTAAAGTTCCCGCCAAGTGCCCTTGTTGTCCGGTGACAGGGTGCGCCTTCCTCGCGGGGAGGAAACCGCGTTAATTTTGTTCCACGAAGAAAGACTTTTGCAATAGGGGGGAACCCCGAAACGCTACCCAGCCTGTCGCCCGCCTTGTTGGCCTGATCCGAAGCCATATGACCGCGACGCTCGCCAGCCTGAACGCCCGCGAAGCAGAAGCGGCCCAGCTCGCCAGGCGGACCGTCTGTAGCCGCTGCCAAGGCCCAGTTGCCCCTCCAGGGACAGTTGCCGGCATCCACGTTTACTGCCCGACGTGCACCGAGGCGTGGAACCACGCAGGAAGCTTCGTGGCTTGCATGCAGCCGCAATGCCCTACCTGCAAAAAGCATGGTCTGACCACCCGCGCCCGCTGAATCCCAATTACGCCGCGTCCCCGCGGGTAAGCGCGTCGATCTCGGCCAGTTGGCGCTCCAGGAAGGTGATACGGGTGTCGCGATTCTGCCACGCAGCCAGTTCTTCAGCCGTCCAGCCGAGACTAATAGCGTCCCCCAGAGATTTATACTGCTGTCTCTGTAAATCCGCGATTTCAGCGGTTAACGCGGGGCGTTCCAACTGGTTTGCCATTCAGGCCTCCTGTGGAATCCACAAGATGCCCGTCGCTTTGGGAGCGCGGCAGAGAGGTTGTGAACTACTGCCTGAAGGCTACTCTTTCAAGAGGTGACGTGTCCACCCGCGTCGAGCGTGTCCAATCTGCTGCGCAGTTCGGCAATTCGTTCAAGACGGTGTTTGCTGAGAGCTCGATCGTCGGCCGTGATCCCAAGGTAAATGGCGTTCATGTCTGCTTCCGATTGCTGCTTATGCAGTCTCGTGATCTCAGCAAGTATTAGTGCGCGCTCAACAGGGTGATTCATTCTAGGTTCCTGCGCGATTGAAGTGTGCCAACACCCTACCAAATCGATCTTGCAGTGTCCATTGCACCGATAGGCCAGACCCGCAATTTACCCACAGTGAAACAGATTTCATACCGCGACTAATAACGCCTAACGTTGGCGTCCCCTGACGCGCCCTGCCTCATATTTCTGGCGCTGCACTTGCACCTACAACCCTTGGAGAATTCCCCCATGTGGGAACCACTTTCAAGTTTCTTATAAATGGGGTGCTGGTTGCCACGATTAGCACGACCATGCCGGCCGCTTCAGACCTCTACGGCACGGGCGTAATCGTGGACAACAAGAACACGGCGACCGCGGTGGGCGTGACGCTGTTTCACTCGACGCTGATGCTCAAATAGCCCGTCACAAGTCCGCGTTATTGCAGGTTGGGGTTGTGCTTTTTTAGGAAGGGTATTACCGCGGCTCTCATGTCCGCTATGATGCCGCTGTGGTCGCCCAAGGGGTCTGCGTTCGCTCTATCTAAGAACGGCTGTACTAGGGGCTTTGAACTCCGCGTACAACGCTTTGTCCTGTATGCCGCTGCGCCGAAATTCCTCGTCCGCGTCATCCATGTCTTTATCCTCGCCGCGGAATTCTAGCGCCGCGGTCGGAGGCTGTCTCATTACTTTAGTGCTTCGGACGCCACGGGGGTAAACTGGGCACGATATGGCTTGGGACGATCCCACTTCCGACGCCAGGTCCAGACTTCAAGAGGCCGTTACCAAAATCAAGGCTGCGCTAGAAGCATACGACGCCCGCGCTACGGAAAAACCGAATGACCCGGCCCTGGCGCAAATGAAGCGCGAAATTGAAGATCTGCTCAACTCCTGCTATTGGTGGACTCGGCATTAAGAGGCGGGCAGGTAAGAAGACCCTTCACCGCTGAAAGTGGCCGCGTTCGGTGTGGGGTGCGTCGGGAAATGTAGCCAGAGGTCTCGTTCGATCTTGTTTAGTCGCGCTTTTCGCATCACTCGCGCGACTACGTCCATTCCGGGAAGTCCAGTCGTTCTCTCTTCAGAACCCGCAAGCCGCGAATCGCGTCATCCAAGGCGGTGCGTTCTTCGCAGTTCTTTTCGCTGCTCAGCGCCTGCAGCCTGTCAAAGATGGCCGCCTCGGCATCGTTCAGTTTCTGGGGGATCCTGGTTTTGTCGGTTTCCGTCATCACCCCGATATACAGTGTCTGCCAGTTTGAAGGTGAGGAAATGTGCGCCATAGCAGCTCCTCATGCGGACATCGGCTGCGGATGTTAGCAAAATTCGAGACGGAATAATGCACGATAAAGAACCTGCAAATGTTCGATAGGGATCACTGCGTCGCTCGAACAGATCGCAGTTGGGAGGGGAACCTTGTGGCCGCTGGATATGTTTTGGCGATCGTGCACCTTGTGGTTTTTGCAGATGACCGCCCAGACGTACTGTCTTGCCTCATCACCCCAAGCGCTCCAAGCTGACATAAGAACCCCCAAGCTACGGCGGCCAGAGCGATAGTTGGGAGAGTTTATCGCAAATTTATTCGCATGTGCCGAACGGTTCCGAAATCGTTGAATTTCACATCCGCTCGTCCCGGCGCGGAAAGCCCGTGCGCTCGACGGCGCCCATGTGCATCGCATCCACCCCGACGGCAGCGGTGATGAACAAATCTGGGATGAAAAAATTCAAAGCCTCGCCACTTCTCCCGATGGCCGCTATCTGGCATTGACCGTGCCCATCGAGAAGAGC
>DASRDJ010000139.1:0-6159 GCA_035652655.1 Terriglobales bacterium | reverse complement strand
TCGGTGGAGACAATCACCGAAGCTTGGCGGCGAAGCAGCAGGTCGAATCGCAACACAAACGGGTTGAAGAGATCCTCGGTGTAGTCGAGACCCCGCTCGTGCTCCGCGTCATACTCAAAGTTCCGATACCAATCGCCAGTTGTCTGGATCTCAGTCGCGTTGTGAGCTAAATGCAATGAGGGTAATCCCTGATACGGAGTGATGGTCGCCAATCCTGGGCGCCTCTCCACGGCACCATTGATCGCGCCATTCTCATGAGTCGTACTGTGATAGTCGCGGAAGGCGATCAGCGGCCTGACTTCGAGGTGCAGATTCTTGATGCGCTCCGGATGGTTATGCTTTTTCAATTCATACTGCACCACCGTGGTGTTTTCACCGTGGATCATAAACACGGTTTTCTCGATTTCGATTCCTTCGATTTCGTAGGTGAAAACCGGAAACGGATCAAGGCGGAATTGCTTGAGATATCGAAACCCTTGGGGGTGAACGACGCCAGGATAACGGTTGGCGGAAAGATCAAAGGGCTGGCTTTCGATAAAGAGTGTCTCTTCCAGCTTGGAAAGCAGCACAACCCGTCCCACCGGCGGCTTCGTGGCGGCGACCAGCAGACCGTGGTAGCGGCGTGTGTTCAACCCGACAATTGTCGATGATGCAAAGCCGCCGAGCCCATTGGTCTCAAGCCACTCTTTACGGAGAGCGACGTCCAGGTCGCTCCAGGTGTTTTTATCGAACTGAATCATGAATCGCCGCCCCCTTGCGCTGTCTCGTCCTTTGGTGAGACGCAATTCACGCCCGAACGTGACAAAAAGAAAGGGCATGCTCTGGCATGCCCCGGCTTTGGCTCGACTGCTTGTCTTACGCCACCTCGCAAAACACCTTGATGGCTCCGTTCGGCGAGGTCAGTTTCTGAAACAATTCGCTATAGTTCTCCAGGCCCTTCACAGGATCAGTGAGCAACTTGCTGAGCCACCCTGGGTACTCGGCTTCTGCCTGCGCCATATCGCCCACGCCCATTTCGAAGTATTCGCGATTGGCATTCACGGTTCCAACCATCACCTTATTGCCTAGAACAAATTCAAGATTGATCCGGTCTGCAGGGATCTGGATCATCTTGTCACCACCGGTCACGCTCGCAAGCACCAGCACGCCATTCTTGCTTAGCGCCCGCATGCTGTCGAAAACCACACCTGAGTTACCGGTTCCTTCGAGGATGAGGTCGAACGGGCCGTATTCCTTGGCCGCGTCGACTACGGACATGTCCTTTGTCGAAAGGTATCGTGCTCCCAGTTCCTCGATCAGGTTTGAATTGAGGTATGGCTTAGGAGTGCGCCCAAACGTGGTTACGTCCAGACCTTTCAACCGCAGAACTAACGTCGCCAGCAGTCCGATGGTACCGGCCCCCATGACCGCGGCCTTTCGTGGACGCCATACCTTCAGTCGCCGCTGGATTTCGTAAGCCTGGTGGATGCCTTTCTCGACGACTGTGGTGGGCTCCAACAGCACGCCGATGTGCTTGAGGCCTTTGGGCACTTTGACGATGAACTCGACATCATCGACATAGTGTTCCGTCAAATACCCGTGGCGCAGGTTGATGCCGCGCTCGTAGTACGTGTCGTCCGTAGTCATGTCGTTGGTGCCAATCAAGTCGTAAATGCTCTTTCCTGGCCGCCGGACAGTGGCCACGACGTAGTCCCCGGGCTGTACTTCGGTGACATTCGGTCCGACCGCTTCCACCTGGCCGAAGCCCTCATGGCCGATGACCAAAAAGTCGTATCCGGGAGGCGCGGCTCCGTATTCAGCGGCGTTGATCTCCTTGTCGGTTCCATCTACCCCGACGCTCAGAACCTTGACGAGCACGCCACGGCCGTTAGGGATCTGATCCAGCGATGGCTTTGCCAGCTCCGCCACATGTACGCTGTTGGGCTTTCCGGGGAATACACTAATCGCTTTCATTTCCATTTCTCCTTAGGAATTCAGTCTGCTGCCACGGAGGCGACTGCCGGTTCCGTTTTCGTTCTTCGATCGGATCGCTCGCCGGATTCTCCGCTTTGTTGCATTAACTTGGTGACCACGCCGGTCCATCCGGTTTGATGGCTGGCGCCAACTCCAGCCCCAGAGTCGCCGTGGAAATATTCGTGAAACAGGACAAGGTCGCGCCAGTGTGGGTCGGTCTGGAACTTTTCAAGATTTCCGCACACTGGTCGGCGGCCTCTCTCATCCCGGAGAAATATGTCCGTCATGCGACGCGACAGCTCTCCCGCTACCTCCCAGAGGGTCATCATCTTTCCCGATGCGGTTGGGAACTCAACCTTGAAGTCATCGCCAAGGTAGTGATGGAACTTCTGAAGTGACTCGACCAGCAAGTAGTTCACTGGGAACCAAATAGGGCCGCGCCAGTTGGAGTTGCCGCCGAACAGCCCGGTCGAAGATTCGCCTGGCTCATAGTCGACTCGATGTTCCATGTCTTGCGCTATAAGCTTGTAAGG
Source organism: Terriglobales bacterium (assembly GCA_035652655.1). Classification (GTDB taxonomy): domain Bacteria; phylum Acidobacteriota; class Terriglobia; order Terriglobales; family Acidobacteriaceae; genus Gp1-AA133. The sequence goes on along the minus strand of DASRDJ010000139.1, from coordinate 3,673 downwards.
ATTGTCACGATGGAACTGCGACAAGGCCCGAATGCCGTATGGCGAGAGGAACTCGCTCTCGTCCAACATGAACTTTAGAATGCTTCGGAGTTGATCGGCGTCAGCGATTGACAACAGACGTCGCTCTGCCATGCCTTCTGTGCGCATGCAGGCCAAATTTGCCGTGAGATCTGGGCGGTTGTCGATGAACCACTCCAGACGTTTTTTGAAATCTGGCAGCTTGTCCAGGACATCCGGTTCCAGTGTCTCCACCGCGAATAAGGGGATCAGCCCCACCATGGAGCGGATTTTCATGGGAAACTGCGTGCCGTCGGGCAGTTTTAGAACGTCATAGAAGAAACCGTCTTCTTCGTTCCACAGTCCCATGCTGTCGTGTCCACGGTGGCTCATCGCGTTTGCGATGTAGATAAAGTGTTCCCAGAACTTGCTGGCTACGTCTTCGTAACACGGTTCTTCTTTCGCCAGCTCCAGTGCGATGGCTAGTAGGTTAAGCGTATACATCGCCATCCAACTGGTGCCGTCCGATTGTTCGATATAACCGCCAGTAGGCAGTGGGGCGCTGCGATCGAACACTCCGATGTTGTCCAGACCCAGGAAACCGCCCTGGAAGATGTTCATTCCTTCGGCATCTTTGCGGTTCACCCACCAGGTGAAATTCAACATCAGCTTGTGGAAGACACGCTGCAGGAATGCGCGATCACCTTTTCCCTTGCGCTTCTTGTCGATCTTGTACACGCGCCACGCAGCCCACGCGTGCACCGGAGGGTTGACGTCGCCGAACGCCCACTCATAGGCGGGAATCTGCCCGTTGGGATGCATGTACCACTCGCGCAACATCAGCGTGAGCTGCTCTTTGGCGAAGTCAGAATCCACGAGCGCCAGTGGAATGCAGTGAAATGCCAGGTCCCACGCCGCATACCAAGGGTACTCCCACTTATCGGGCATCGAGATTACGTCTGCGTTGTACAGGTGGGTCCACTCGTGGTTGCGGCCGTTGCGACGTGCCGACGGCGGGAGAGGATTGCCGGGATCGCCCTGCAGCCAGTCCTTGATTACGTAGTGATAGAACTGCTTCGACCACAACATGCCTGCAAAGCCCTGGCGCATGACGTTCTGCGCGTCCAGAGAAAGCTCTTTCGGTATTACCGTTGAGTAGAACTCGTCGGCTTCGCTCGTGCGGAGAGCGAACATCTTGTCGAAGCCGGCGAAGGCGTTCTTGCCCTTGAAATCGGGGTCAGTCAGGCGCAAGCGGACAACGACCGTCTCGCCCGCACCAACCGTGAGCTTGTAGTGGGCTGCGGCCTTGGTGCCGGCATGCTCCGGATTGACCGCGTCCGTGGTGCCATGAACGACATAGTCGTTAATGCCATCTTTTACATAGGGCGTGCGCTTCTCGCCGCCGAACAATCGGCGCGCATTGGTCTCGTTCTCAGTGAAGAGCAACTCCGGAGAGCCTTCACAATGTAGCCAGCGGTTACCTGGCTGATTGTGATTGAGTTCGATCACCGGGTTCGGGGCCGGGCGTGCCTCGTGCAACTCCGGTCGGCTCTCGCGCCCTCCCCACGACCACGTATTGCGGAACCACACCGTCGGCAACAGGCGAAGATTGGCCGCCTCGGGCCCACGGTTCGCGACGGTGATCTTGACCAGGATGTCTTCGGTATCGGCCTTGGCATATTCAACAAATACGTCGAAGTAACGATCGTCGTCGAATACTCCTGTGTCCAGCAGTTCGAACTCCGGCTGGTTCTTCCCGCGTCGCCGATTTTCTTCAACCAGCTGACCGTAGGGAAATTCCGCTTGGGGATACTTATAGAGGTACTTCATGTACGAGTGCGTAGGTGTCGAGTCGAGGTAGAAGTAGTACTCCTTCACGTCTTCGCCGTGATTGCCCTCGTTGCCCGTCAGGCCGAAAATCCGTTCTTTCAGGATGGGGTCACGCTCGTTCCACAGGGCCATGGCAAAACAGATGTTCTGTTTCCGATCGCTGATTCCTGCGAGTCCATCTTCGTTCCAGCGGTAGGCGCGCGATCGGGCCTGATCATGCGAGAAGTATTCCCAGGCGGTGCCGTGCGCGCTGTAGTCTTCGCGCACAGTACCCCACGCACGCTCGCTGAGATAGGGTCCCCACCGCTTCCAATGCTTGCGGCGCACTCCGGATTCTGACAGTCGGATTTCTTCCTGTGTCATGAGAACTCCCCGCTTCCTTCGCAAATCACTTGGACCAATCGAGCAAACCCATCGGAAAACTGGAAGTCACCACGCTGAGGGCCGCGCCCGGTGTCGTTGACGGGATCGTCGATACCTGAGTCCGCCACCGACAATGTGGAGGGCGCATCGCAGGTAAAGCGCAGTTGCCAATCCGTAGCAATTGCAGATTGGACGTTGCTTGCGTTCACATCTCCTCCTACTTCTCTTCAATTTCGATAGCGTGGCCGTCGGGATCCCGCACCAAGAGAGCCTTCTTAAATCCCAGCTGTCCGGTTTGATTCGCAACCACGCCAGAAGACACAAAGTTGACCCTGCTGCTACGCAGTTGGCGGGCTGTAGCGTCGGCACATCGAGTCAGCAGAACCGTCTGCCGGTGAACGACATCGCTTGCCTGCTCGTCCGAGGGAAAAGGTCGTCCGTCGCGAGGAGCCAGATACTCAAGCAATTCAATCCCCGGTCCGCTCGTACCGCGCAAAGCCGTGATGCGTAGATGGGCGCCAAACACGTTGTTCAGGTGCTCTTGCTCGGTGCCATAGTTCTCGCTCTCTCCAGCCACATGCATGCCAAGCAGGTCGCGGTAAAACTCGACGCTGGTGTCCGTATCCCACACAACGATGGCGGTATGGTCGATACCCAGAAAAAGCTTATCCGTGGGACGGTGCCACTTCTTCAAGCCCTTATCCGGAGGGAACTGCAGCACCTCAACAGGATGGCCATCCGGATCCTTGAAGTAGAACGCCGAGATGCCCGCCGCGTTCTTGTTCCAGTCCGGAAGGCGTTGTGGTCCCGTAGAAGCGTGTTCTACCTTGTTTTGACGCAGCCAGGCATAAGCCTTATCCATGTCGCTAACAATGATCGCGATGTGTTGAAACCACCGATCATTACTGCGAGAATCAACTGGGATCGGGCGCCCCTTCGGGGCGAGATACTCGGTGAGTTCGACAAATTCGTCGTTGAGCCTCATCCGTACCGTGCGCATTCGCAAGCCGAATACACCTTCCAGATGCTCATAGTCCTCGCCAGCGACTTCGGTATCCGACACCTTTTCGAACGTAAGGACTTTGGAATAGAAATCCACCGCCCGATCCATGTCGGAGACCGTGATTCCGATTGCGTCTACGCCTTCCACCAGAGCGGGGTTCTGTTGGGCCAAAGCCTGCTGGGTGAGGAACTGGAGAAAAACCAAAGCCAGCGACAATACCCAGATTGCTGACACATTCTGGTGAAGGCGATTTGGCCGAAAGAGTAGCTTCATGTCTCGATTACCTGCTCACTGCAAGTTCTCGGTCCTGCAGCCGATTCTGTTCGTATGTCGTCTCGGACACTCCCAGGCGTTTCAGCAAGTGGTCGCCCACTCGCAGTGCGTTGGCCATGATCGTGAGGGCCGGATTGACGGCTGCACTTGAAGGAAAGAAGCTCCCGTCCACAACGTAGAGATTGTCAACATCATGGGCTTTGCAGT
>DASRDJ010000138.1:0-29474 GCA_035652655.1 Terriglobales bacterium | reverse complement strand
TCGGTGGAGACAATCACCGAAGCTTGGCGGCGAAGCAGCAGGTCGAATCGCAACACAAACGGGTTGAAGAGATCCTCGGTGTAGTCGAGACCCCGCTCGTGCTCCGCGTCATACTCAAAGTTCCGATACCAATCGCCAGTTTTCTGGATCTGAGCCGCGTTGTGAGCTAAATGCAGTGAGGGTAATCCCTGATAGGGAGTGATGGTCGCCAATCCGGGACGCTGCTCCACAGCAGTATTGATCGCGCCATTCTCGTGAGTCGTACTGTGATAGTCGCGGAAAGCGATCAGCGGCCTGACCTCAAGGCGCAGATTCTTGAGTAACTCGGGATGATTGTTCCTTGTCAGTTCATACTGCACCACCGTGCTGTTCTCGCCGTGGATCATAAAGACAGTCTTCTCAATCTCAATTCCTTCGATTTTGTAGGCGAAAACAGGGAACGGATCAAGGCGGAATTGCTTGAGATACCGAAACCCTTGGGGGTAAACGACGCCAGGATAACGGTTGGCGGAGAGATCAAAGGGTTGGCTTCCGATGAAGAGTGTCTCTTCCAGTTTGGAAAGCAGCACAACTCGTCCCACCGGCGGCTTCGTGGCGGCGACCAGCAGACCGTGGTAGCGACGCGTATTCAGCCCGACAATTGTCGATGAAGCAAAGCCGCCGAGTCCGTTCGTCTCAAGCCATTCCCGGCGCAGCGCCGCGTCCAAATCTCCACACGTTTCTTTTGTGAATTGAATCATGAATCGCTGTCCTTGCCTGGTCTCTTCTTTGGTAGACGAAGTTGAGTCGCGGAAGTGACAAAAAGATGAAGACATAAATGTTTTGTTGAATTGTTCAACACTTGACAGATTGAACATTTCGCGGCAAGATGGCGCCCCAAATTCTCCTCCAACATTCGATGGAGCGCTCACAAATTCACCGGACCAGCGTTGCCGACCAGGTGGCCGGCATTCTCAGGCAAAGAGTCCTGAATGGTGAACTGCGTCCCGGCACGTCCTTGCAGGAGATTCCGCTTGCCGAGTCGCTGGGAGTGTCGCGCAATACGATGCGCGAAGCTATGCGAATTTTGTCTCTGGAGGGCTTGCTGAAGCGCAGCATCCACCGGGGCATTGCAGTCGCACAGTTGTCATTTCAGGATGTGCAGGAGATTTATCACGTGCGCCGGGTGCTAGAGATCTCCGCCATTCATGCAGCAAAGACGCCCGCGCCGGAACGTCTCCACGATTTGCTGACTGCCCTTGAACAATATGAAAAGGCGGTTCGAGCGCGCGACTGGGTCAGCGCAGTGACCCACGATTTGCACTTTCACAGCCTCCTAATCCGTTTTCTCGGGAACAGGCGGCTGGAATCTTTCTATCAGAAGACAATCGCAGAGTTGCGGATGGGGATGGTGTTGGTTGACCAGCGGCATGACCATCCCGGGATTCTCATTCCAGTTCACCGCAAGCTGTACGAGTTGCTCAAGATCGGAAAGCTTAAGGAATGCGCCAGAATTCTGTTGCAACACCTGGATGATTCTGAGTCAAGGCTGTCGAGAGTGATGGACAATCACCGCGCTGCGAAAACAGCAGAATCGCGGGAGTCGCGGTCAAAAACCGGTTGAAACCTGCCCGAGTCCGTGATCAAGGAGACGACGATGAAGTCGAATTGCAGTCCTCTGAGGAGCAAGCTTCGTGCACGCGTGTTGACAACCCTGTCGGCGGTTTTGCTGATGGCGGCTTCGGTTTCGGTTACGGCGCAAGTCGTGTCGGTAAACGTGCAGGGGCGGGTGAATGACTCGAGCGGCGCAGCTATTTCGCAGGCAACCGTAACGGCGGTGAATGCGGCCACGGGGCTGAGCCGCAGTACGACGGCAGACGCCGTGGGCGAATACCAGATTCCGCTGTTGCCACCTGGCGATTACACGGTCACGGCGGAGAAGACGGGCTTTGGTAAATCGGCAAAGAAGATTCACCTCGACATCGGTGCAGCCGGCAGCCTGGATTTCTCGCTGGCCCCAGGGCAGGTGATCGCGCAAGTAGAAGTGCAGGATGTGGGAGAACTGGCGGAGCCGACGCGAACGACCGTTAGTTCCGTAATTGACGAGCAGAAGATTGAGAACTTGCCAGTCAATGGCCGGCAATTTATCGACTTCGCACTGTTGGCTCCGGGTGTGACCATTGGCGACACGACATCGGGCAGCACGGACGTGATCATCGAGCCGGTTACCAAACTCTCTTTTGCCGGGCAGAACATTCACTACAACTTCGTGGCGATCGATGGCGCGGACAACATGTCGACGGCCTCCGGGATTCAGAAAACCACACCTTCGCAGGAGGCGGTACAGGAATTCCGGGTCATCAACAGCGATTACAGTGCGCAATTCGGGCGGGCGGTGGGCGGGATCGTCAACATCATTACCAGGAGCGGATCCAATCGACTGCACGGATCGGCATACGAATATTTCCGCAACGACGCGATGGATGCGAAGAACGCACTCGCGGCCGGGTTCAACAAGCTGCGCCAAAACCAGTTCGGCGGCACGGTAGGTGGTCCGATCCAGAAGGATAGGACTTTCTTTTTTGGCAACTACGAGGGCCAGCGTCATGTCGAGTCGCCGTTCTATAACTCGGCGGTGCTGACCAACCTGACCGACATCAACAATACAAAAGTAAACTTCTTTGGTCTGCCCGCTGAAAATCTGCAGGTGAACCGAACGATCAACTACGACAACATGTTATTCCGCGTCGACCACACCTTCAGCGATCGGGAAGTCCTTTCCGCACGGTACTTCTTTAATGACCAGCGGGGAACCAACCTCTCTCCGCTGAACGATGGATTCGACCTGCCATCCGGTTTCAAGAACAATACCTTCCGTGATCAGTCTTTGGTTGGGAGCCTGACGTCGATTTTTTCGTCGTCCCTGGTGAATGACCTGCGCGTCCAGTATGCGCACCGGAACTTCGACTTCCCCACAGTGAGCACGCAACCGCATCTGGAGGTTTCCAACGTATTCACGATGGGTGTGAACCGCGGGAATCCTGACCTATATACGGAAGGTCGATTCGAGATCGTGGATAGCGTGACGAAAACCTTCGGCCAGCACACGTTTACCTTTGGCGGGGACTTCAACCATGTGAACACGACGGAGTCGTTCCCGTTGTTCTACCCGTTTGAGGCGGATTTCGGCAGCCTGGATGCTTTTAAGGGAACTGACTTTGTGGGGGCACCGCACCCGTTCGTGATCTTCTTTGAGCGGTTCGACGCGGCATCGGGCTTTAATGAAACTTCGTATAACACGTCGGTATATCAGGGAACGGCGGTATCTCAAGCGGTCCGCAACCAGGCTAAGGGCACGCTGGACCACACCTACGAAGGCCTCTTCGTTCAGGACAAGTGGCGCGCAACCAGCAATCTGACGCTGAACTACGGACTGCGCTGGCAGGGCGAGACATGGCCCAGCGCCGCGCTGAAAAACCCCATGAAGAACTTCGATCCGCGTGCGGGCTTCTCGTACGCGATTCCGGGTAGCCATTCCGTCGTAGTTCGCGGTGGTGCGGGTCTGTTTCATGGGACGATCCCATCGCCGCTGCTGATGTGCCAGATCCCATCGTGCGGCGGGACCATCGGGAAATTTCCGGGTCGGGAAGATAAGCAGGATGACCTGAATGCCAAGACGCGGCTCTCGGCGTTTGGCTCCGATCCATTCACCATGGCCGGAGCGTTTGCGGGCATGGTCGGGCCGGGATTGACCACGGCAGCCTATCCTCTACCTGCACTGGACGCGGTCATCGTACGCTTCGCCAAGGATCACAAGCCGGCATATGGAGCGCAAGCCAGCCTGGGTATCGAGTTCCAGCCGTTTAAGGACGCGGTGCTGGACATCACCGGTCTCCATGTACGTGGGATCCATTTGGGGAGTTTTTACAACGTCAATCAGCCTGATGCCTCGGGTCAACTCCCCTTCCATGATTCCCGTGGAGGTACCGGGATGAAGAACATGTACTGCGCAAATTTCCCGTGCACACCACCCGTGATCGCACCGGGAGTGCGCTGTGCAATCTTCACGGGCTGCGCGGTGCCCTCCGGCTTCCTTGGATTCGCCGTGGATTTCGAGGCGGACTCCAAGTGGGATTCGCAGTGGGATGGGTTGCTGGTCACCTTCAACAAGCGCATGACCAAGCACGTGGGCTGGGGTGTGAGTTATACGTGGTCCAAAGGAATCGACAACGGACCCAATCCGAGTTTTGTGCTCATCCCGCAGGACACTTGCTGCTTCGACAAAGAACGGGCTCTCTCAGCGGACCACGTCGCTAGTCGGTTCGTGGGTAATGCAACCTTAGCTGGGCCCGCTCACATGAATGCTCTGGTAGACAACTGGCAGCTGGGAATGATCGTCAGCCTGCAGACACCTCACTACTTCACCAAATTTGCTGGCTTCGATTCGAATGGCGATATCTTCGGGAACAATGATCGCGTAGGCATTGAGGGACGCGACACTTTCCGGGGAGACAGCTTCCAGAGCGTCGATCTGCGGCTTTCGCGAACGTTTGCCTTGCACGAGGGAATCAACCTGCAAGCGATGGCGGAAGGCTTCAACCTGCTCAATACCCTGAACGTGAATTACTACAACACGGCCTACGGAGCGTCCGATTTCTGTCCGGCTGGTGGTCCCGCCTACTGTCCTGCTGGACCTCTCTTCAAGGAGGGATCGCCAAATCCATCTTATGGAACTCCGCGATCCATTTTTAACCCGCGGCAGATTCAGCTGGCACTGAAGCTGACTTGGTAGGAAGGAAACGAATAGGTACTGGCACTCCGAACAAAGTGGAATAATTTCGATGCGCTTCGGAATCTACTGCGAAATCCAGACTCCGCCCGGTAAGTCGCACTACGACATGATCTGGGAGATCATGCGGCAGATCGAACACGCCGACGACATGGGCTTCGACGTGTACTCTGTGATTGATCACCATTTCTTTCAGAAGTTTTCCATTTCTGCGAATCCTTTGGCGATGTTCGCGGCGGCTGCGCAACGAACGCGACGAATCCGGTTTCGAACCGCGCTCCACACGCTTCCGTTAGAAAATCCAATGCGGTTGGCGGGAATGATCGCCGAAGCCGACATCCTTACTAACGGACGCCTGGAGTGCGGTTTAGGGCGAGGCCATGCCTGGCTTTTTGGCCCTTCGGCCTTGCCACTGGAGCAGAGCAGGCCGCGTTACGACGAAGCGGTCGAGATTCTTGAATTGGCTTTTTCAGAGGACCAATTCTCGTACGACGGCGAGTACTACAAGGTGAAAGATATTCGCGTTGTGCCTAGGCCACTCCAGAAGCCACATCCGAAGTTCTACACGGGGGGCACGAGCGACATCACGTACCAGAGGGCCGGGGAAAAGGGCTGGGGTATCTTCGTGCCGCCTCTGCTTCCCTGGAAGGTTCTTGAAGCCCCGCTGAACATCTACAAGAAAGCCTGCGCAGAAAATGGACACGGCCCCGATATCGTTTACATCCGACCAGTCTATCTCGATGACGATGAGTCGGTGATTCGGCGCGAGGTCGAGCAGGCTCTGCTGAATTTCCTGGCCTTTAATGCTTCGCCTGTGGAGTCGTTGCAGGACGAGCAGAAAAAGCAAGAACTGCGGGCAAAAGGTTATGGCTTCTACGCAAGCGGCGCGCTGGAGTCTCTAACCCGGCTGACGTACGACGAAATCGTAGAGCAGGAAATTGCTTTCATCGGAACGCCGGAGAAGGTCGTCCGGCAAATCGAAAACCTGCAAGGAAAGGGCGGCATCGGCGAACTGGCGATTGTTTCTAATTTTGGCGGACTCGAAAATTGGAAGAGCATTAAGACGCAACAGATCTTCGCACAGCGCGTGATGCCGGCTTTTCGAACGTCCTCCGCAGAAGTGGCGGCTGATTGAGCGCAGCATTTGACCTATTAGTAGAACTGCTAATAGAAGCCTAGTGATGTCTACCCAAGTAGTTTCGCGCCAGATCACCGAAACTTTTGCGCCGATGAGCGCGCGTCGCCTTCTGGTGTTTGGGGGGATTGCCCTGATCGCCGTTGGCATGTTGTTTGGGGACATTTTTGCTGTGTTTGTCCTTCACCAGAACGGCGGACAGACCGGGCAGGCTCTATTGGCGGCCTCGGAGGCGGCGAGCGGGGAGAACACGCTCGCCGTAAAGCAGGCCTTCGAGCGGATCGGTGGGTTGCTGGAAGATCACGGCACCAAGGTCGATGCACACGTTCACATGACTGATGCCGGATATCTGGCTCTGCTATTAGCTCTGATCCAGTCGTATGTGGCGCTTTCCCAGAAGCACAAGAAAATATTGGCAAGCGTATTCCTCGCAGGTGGACTGCTCCTGCCGATTGGAATTTTCCTGATTCATTATGTGGGCCTTGCGTACAGTCCGTTCGCCGCGATCGGTTGGGCGAGTGTGCTGGCGGACTCTGCGGGAGCCGCATTGATCGTGGTTATCATCGCGGAAGCTTACGGGTTCTGGAAGTGGTTGACGCGTCGTGGTCCCGCGGAAGAACCGGACTTTCCCGCCAGCCGCACATGGGAGCGCCGCACCTTGATGAGTGGGGGAACGATCCTGATCCTCTTGGGTTTTCTGCATGGCGGGTGGTATGCGGGCGTGGATCTATATCGCCACGAAGCCCGTGAGGCACAGATTTTTAAGAATATGCTGGACGCGGCAAACAATGGCGGGGCCGGTACCGTTGTGCAAGTGGCAAGCTACGGCTCATTGGCTGCCGAAAAGGCGGTAAAGATCGCAGCACACTCACACGTCATCGAGTTCGGTCTTCTGGCGATGTTGCTGTCGTTTGTGCAGCCCTATGTTTTTCTGAGTGAACGCTGGAAGCGCCGCTGGGTCTTGCTTTTGCTTGTCGGGTCGCTCTTGCTACCCCTGTTCGTGCTGCTTGAGCTCAACCTCGGGCTGGTGGCGGGTGGAATTGCCGATGTCGGAGGCTTCTTGGTGATTATCGCTTTGGTCGGGATGCTGGTCGGCATTCTTCGCTATAGTGGAAATCTCGATGCGTCCGAAGGAGCCGTGCGATGAGTTCTGCACGCAAAGTCCTTCTGGTGGGCGGCCTATGCCTGGCGGCGCTCGGAATGCTCTATGGCCTGCACTATGCAGTCTTTGTGGAGCACCAGACTTTGGATCGGATGGGAGCATCGCTCGCACAGGCATTTGCGAGCGCGTCGCAACGAGACACGGTCGCAGCCAACAGTGCCATTGATGCGTATGCCTCGACCAAATACGACTATGTCCGGCAGGTGGACGTACACTCGCATTGGATTGGGCTGGGCATGTTGCTGCTCGTGCTCGGGGCGGCTTTCGATGGCGTAGCGCTCAGCGGCCGCCTGAAAACATGGCTCGCAGCAGCGTTGGTGACGGGGTCGTTCGTTTTCCCGATGGGAGTGATCCTCCAAACCATAAGCCATGGGGCCGTGTACGCCTCGTGGTTGGCAATCTTCGGCTCGGCAATCGTCACGGTGGCGCTAGTCGCGGTAGCATGGGGATTCGCGCGCGTTGAGCAGGTCTGAGGAATTTTTCTAGAACACTGGACAAGGAATGTATCCACGAGCTTTTCATTATCATCGCGCAGCTTCTTTGAAAGAGGCGGCGACCATGCTCTCCCAGTTAGGGGACGACGCCAAGCTTCTGGCTGGTGGGCAGAGCCTGATTCCGCTCATGAAGCTGCGCTTCGCGAATCCAAGTCACCTGGTTGATTTGAACTTCATCCCCGGCGCCTCCTATATCAAAGAGGAGGGGGGATCGGTGCGTTTTGGGGCCCTCACTCGACATGCCGAGATTGAGAAATCGGGCGCAGCTGCGCGAGTCCCGATTCTTCATGACTGCGCCGCGGGGATCGCGGACACACAGATCCGCAATCGCGGCACCATCGGCGGCTCCCTTGCGGAAGCAGATCCCAGCGGGGATTGGGCCGCCGTCCTTCTTACGCAGAAAACAGAGGTCCGATGCCTGAGCCCGCGTGGTGAGCGTACGCTTCCGCTCGCCGGCTTCATCAGCGATGCCTACACCACGCTGCTGGAACACGATGAACTTGTGACCGAGGTCGTCGTGAAAAGGCCGGAGAAGGACAGTGGTGGAGCTTACTTGGCATTCAAGCGCTCCGCACCTGTCTATCCCACGGCCAGCGCTGCCGTCCACTTGTTGTTGGAGGGCGACATCTGCAAGGACGCCGCAATCGTTCTAGGGTGTGTCGGATTAGTTCCCGTGAAGGCGACTGCGGCCGAGGGAGCTTTGCGCGGGAGCAAGATCGACGACAAGGCGGTCACGGCTGCCATGGAGGCAGTACGCGCAGCGGTGGATCCGCAGCCTGATATGCGGGGCTCGGCGGAATACAAACGAACTTTAGCTGGAACGCTGGTAAAGCGCGCAATTGAAGTCGCGGCGCGGCGCGCTCGCGGCGAGCAGGTTGAGGTCAGTCATATTTATGCCTGAGGTCATAGAAAAGGTCGGCATTGAGCTGAAGGTGAATGGCAAGCCCCACTCCGCCAGCGTGGAACCGCGCATGCTGCTGGTGGAGTTGTTGCGGGAGGAATTCAATCTCACAGGGACGCACGTTGGTTGTGACACGACCTATTGCGGCGCCTGCACGGTGTTGATGAACCGCGTCACCGTGAAGTCGTGCACGATGTTTGCTGTGCAGGCGGATGGAGCCGAGATTCTGACGGTCGAAGGACTTGAAAAGGATGGAACGCTCCATCCGATCCAGAAAGCCTTTGGGGAATCGTACGGCCTGCAGTGTGGCTATTGCACGCCCGGGTTGATGCTGTCGACATTTCAATTAGTCAGTGAAAATCGCGAGCCGAATGACACGCAGATCCGCAAAGCAATCGCGGGGAACACCTGCCGCTGCACCGGGTATCAAAACATCTTCAAGGCCATTCGCCTGGCTGCGCAGAATGTGAAGGGAGCGTAGCTGTGGCCATCAAGTTTGCGGGGGCGTTCGATGTGCGCCGTACTCCAGAAGACGTGTATGACTTTCTCACTGATCCGAATAAATTTGGTCCTCTGCTGCCCGAGTTTAGAGGATTGACGGTGGAAGATGCCGAGCACTTCAACGTCAAAGTGAACGTCGGGATTTCCTATATCAAGGGTATTGCGGACGTGAAGATGCACCTGTCGGATTCGCAGCGTCCCTCTCGGGCGCAATACAAAGGACAAGGCAGCGTGGCCGGGGGCAATGTGAGCATGGTTGCCGCCTTTAATCTGGCGGCCGCGGGAGTAGGAACGAGAGTTGCGTGGGAAGGGGAGGCCCAGGTGTTTGGGCGACTAACCTCGGTTGCCGGCGGATTGCTGGAGCCATTGGGAAAGAAGCAGGTTCAGAAGTTGATCGACGGATTGCAGGCGGCGCTGAATGGGGCGAGTGGAGGTACGCCGTGAGCGGGAACGGTAACAACTGGGTAGGCAAGGCGGTGCCGCGCAAAGAAGAGGAGCGCTTGCTTCGCGGCCTCGGTAAGTTTGCCGACGACATCAAATTGCGCGAGATGCTCTACCTGCGCTTCGTTCGATCGCCGTACGCGCACGCGAAGATTGTCAGCATCGATACATCGGAAGCAGAAAAAATTGCTGGCGTTATCTGCACGCTCTCCGGATCTGAAATCGCCGCCGTGACTCAGCCCTTCATTGAGATCGCGCCCGACGCGGGCGGCAAAATTCGCGATTATCCGCTGGCCGTGTCGAAAGTGCGATATCAGGGCGAGCCGATAGTCGCGATTGTGGCCGTCTCTCCCGCAGTGGCCGATGACGGCGCGGAAGCCGTACAAGTGGAGTACGAAGCCCTCGATCCGGTGGTTGATGCTGAGCAATCGCTCACTGACGCCAGCATCCTGCATGAAGATGCCGGCACGAACAAAGTCTGGAACGGTGTCTTCGAGTACGGGGACGTCGAAAAAGCGTTTCGAGAAGCTGCATCCGTGGTCGAAATCGATCGCATGCACTTCCACCGATTTTCGAGTACCCCCCTGGAAAACAACGTAGTGATCGGCCAGTGGGATCCGAAAGACGAACGCATCTACTACTGGTGCAATAACTCCTTTCCGTCCTTTGCGATCCAGTTTCTGGCGGCGCACCTCGGTGTTCACATCGACCGCATTCGTGTGCAAACCTTCGATATCGGGGGCAGCTTCGGCATCAAGATCACGAGCTATCCCCAAATGGCTGTTTGTGCGCTCGCTTCGAAGAAAGCGGGGGGCCGTCCAGTCAAATGGGTCGAGACACGGTCGGAGCACATGACTTCGAGCGCGCATGGGAACGAGCGCACTTTCCGTGACACCCGCGTGGCCCTGGACAAGAATGGGGTGATCACCGCGATTACCTCGCGGCACATCGATGATTGCGGCGCTTATCCGCGCTACGAGCCTCTGGGCTGCGTGATCTGGTCCCAGGTGTTTCCGGGAGTCTATCGATTCAAGAATGCGCGTATCGATTTCAGCCAGGCTGTAACCAATAAGTGCCCGGTCGGTCCGAATCGCGGATACTCGCGCATGCAGCACCTCTGGTTTCTTGAGCGAGTGGTCGATATCTGTGCCCACGAACTGGGAATTCCAGCCGACGAGATGCGCTTGCGAAACTACATCCGTCCCGAAGAATTCCCATACACCACGCCCAACGGTTGTATCTACGATTCGGGCAACTATCCGAAGATGCTTGAGGTCGCCAAGAATCTGATCGGTTGGGATAGCTGGAAGAAGAAGCAAGCGGAGGCGCGTAAAGAAGGTCGCATGGTTGGAATCGGAATTGGTACGACCCTCGATTCCGGGACCAACAATTTCGGCCAATCCCAGATCGTGAACCCTGGAGCGCCTTTCTCAGGCAACTCGCAGGGCGCGAACTGCAAACTCGATATCTATGGCGAGGTCGTGGTGGCAGTCGGATCGTGTCCTCAAGGTCAGGGTCATGAAACGACAGCGGCCCAGGTGGTCGCCGATGTGCTTAACATCAGTCCCGATCTCATCACAGTGCGTACCGGTTTTGACACCGAACGGAACGTGCACACTGGATTCTCCGGTACCTACGCCAGCCAGTTTGCGGTCTCGGGCCTTTCTGCTGTTCATGGCGCCGCGCAAAAGCTGAAGGCTGAAATGATACGCCTGGGCGCTTTCGTGCTCGAGAGCAAGGCTGAGGAGATCGAATTTGGCGTGGGCGAACAAGGACCGGAGCTTCGCTCGAAGACGAACGGGAAGTCGATCAACTATTGGGGTCTTGCGAACATCGTCAACGTGAATAGCGCCGTGCTGCCGGCCGAGCTTTATGAGGTGACGCTGAATTGCCGCTATATCTGGCGGGCGCCGTTCAAGGTTCCCGACACAAAGAGGAAATACGGCAACCTCACCATGACCTATGCGTCGCAGTTGCACATCGCCATGGTCGAGATCGATCGAGATACTCTCATTCCCAGGATTCTTGACTATGTAGCAGTGGACGATTGCGGCACCGTAATCAACCCGGCGATCGTGGAAGGTCAGGTATACGGAGCCACTGCCCACGGGATCGGGGCGGCGCTCCTCGAGAACTGCATGTACGACGCCGTGGGGAACATGTTGACCAGCACCTTCAGCGACTACATCCCGATCACCGCAATGAACATGCCGCTCGTGAAATATGGCCACATCCAGACGCCCTCACCCCACAGCTACAGCGGGGCGAAGGGCATGGGAGAAGGTGGCGCGGCTCCGATCCACACGATCTCTGCGGCATTGCAGGATGCATTGTTCGACAAGGGAGTCTTTATCGACGACTCATTCAACAATGCAGACACCTTGTTTCGCGCCCTCAAGGGGGAAATTGGCCGAATGGCTGATGTGGTAAAGGTAGAGCGACGACCGTAAGTGAGCGCATGAAGCGAGTCTGCATCATCGGGTGCGGCGCGATCGGCAGTCTGTACGCTGCGCATCTGGCGCGTGTGGCGGAGGTTTGGGTTCTCGTGCGCCGTAAGGAACAAGCCGAGGCTCTGAACCGCGACGGACTGACAGTGTCTGGAACACATAATTTCTCGGTGACGCTACGGGCGACCGACAATCCTCGAGGATTGCCAGAGTTCGATTTCGGAATCGTGGCGACCAAGGCGACGCAGGTGAAGGAATCTATTGCGGCGGCCGGCGATCGGTTTAATCGCGGGGCTTTGATTTCAGCCCAGAATGGCTTGGGCAGCGAGGAAATCATCGCGGAGTATACCCGTGGGCAGGTCATCCGCGGGACAACATTCATGAGCGGAACGCGGCACAGCGATACGCATGTCCAGTACGAGCTCAACACTGCGACCTGGCTTGGTCCATTTGAGCCTCGCAACACGCCATTTGCAGTAGTGCAGGAGGCTGCGGACCTGCTCGTGCAGAGCGGGCTAAAGGCGGAGGCGCTGCAGGATGCTCGTCCGGCACAGTGGTCAAAGTTAATTTTCAACGGTTCGGTGAACGGAGTTTCGGCCCTAACGGGGCTTCCGCACTCCCCCCACTTTGCGGCGGAGGCCGAGTTCTCCGATCTAGGGCACATGCTGCATGCATTGATTGAAGAAGGGAAGAGCGTGGCTGCTGCTGCCGGGATCGTGCTCCACGAGGACCCGTGGGCGATGAACAAGATTGGTGCAATAACGAATCATCCGCCGTCGATGCTTTCGGATGTACGACAGCAGTCGCCGACCGAAGTGGATTTTCTGAGTGGAGCCATTGCGCGTGAAGCGGAACGTGCACACATTCCGGCCCCCTTGCACACAGCCATCTACCGTCTCATCAAAGCCAAGGAGGCGGGCTGGACTTTCAAGGATGAGAATCGGCCCGTGGCTGCACATGAGGGAGCGGGTACGCATTGATTCGAGACAGACGCCGGCTTGAGGGAAACAAACGTGGCTTGGCCCAAGGATGAGGCGAAGCTGAACCGGGTGCGCGACCTGATGAAGGATCAGGACGTCAGCGCACTCGTCGTCCGCGCGCCTGACAATGTCTTGTATCTCACCAACTATTGGTGCATGAAGGGATATGACGCCGTGGTTTTCCCGCAAGAGGGCGAGCCTACCCTGATCGTTCTCGAGCCCCAGCTGGCGGACGCTCAGCGTAATTCGTGGACGGAGGATCTCAAGCTTTTCAAAGGATACGACGAGCGCGACCCGAGACCTGCTCCGTTCCGCTCCCTCGATCTGGCTTTGGAGACATTAAAGCAGCGCGGTCTCACAGAGAAGGTTGCGGTTGAACTCAACATGGGAACCCAGAGCGCCGATCGCATGGTGGCAGAGCCCACCACTCCGACGCAGTTCTTTTTCGACGCTTTTCGCAAGGTCTCCGGTCAAGTCGTGGACGCAACGCCTCTGTTGAGTGAAGCCCGTGCCATCAAGACGGCGCAGGAAGTCGAGCGCATGCGCCTGGCAAACGAACTGGCCGCGGTGGCCATGGACTACACCCGCGAACACATGAAGCCGGGGATGAAGGAAAGCGAGGTTGGGGGCATGTACGAGGGCTTCGTGCATGGTCTCGGCGTTGGATACAAAGGCAAGGTGGAGATGGCTCGGGCATTCACTCTCGTCTGGTCGGGGAAGGGAATCGCCACTTTCACGGCGACCGGTGACCGGCCCATCCAGGAGAACGAACCCACACTCTTCGAAATCTGGGTGTGTGCGGATGGCTACTGGACCGACCTCACCAAGAATGCGTGTCCGGGAACTCTGACCACGCCGTATCAGAAACTTCTGGACCTCTTACTGAGCGTGTTCAACGAAGCGATAACGTTCGCACGTCATGGAGCGAGTTTCCCTGAGTTGGATCGTCTGGTTCGCGCACGAATCACGGAAGGCGGATATCCAGGGCAGCCGTCCCATGCGATCTGTCACGGCGTCGGTGCCAGGGCGCACGAACCTCCGTTTGCGCATCAGGCGGGGACCGGCACGATCAGAAAGGGAATGGTGTTGGCGATTGAACCGGGAGTGTACTGGCCCGGCGGCGGCGGCCTCCGACTGGAGGACAATTTCCTGATCACAGAGAATGGCAACGAGAAGCTTTGTACCGATCCAGACGACTTTCGTCTGGCTTATCGACATTAACAAGGAATAGGCAACACATTGTCGAAACCGACCACAGCCCGCAAGACGAACCTCAACCCACAGGCGGCGGAGAAGATCGTGGCCCAGGTAAAGGAAGATGAGATCGTCGCAATGGCGCGCGACGTGATCAATATTCCGAGCCCTACCGGCGAAGAACTGCAGATGGCTCAGTACATGCAGAATGCGCTACAGGAGCTTGGCCTTCACGTTACATGGCAGGAGGTTGAAGAAGGGCGTGCGAACGTGGTGGGCCGCTGGACCGGCACTGGTGGTGGCAAGAACCTGATGTTTAACGGGCACATGGATACGTCCAACACTGGGCGCGAGGACTTCCTCACTGGCTTGGGCTACAAGCCGAACGCTGTGATTAAGAACGGATTCTTGTACGGCCTCGGGATCTACAACATGAAGGGCGCACTCGTCTGTTACACGCATGCCGTGAAGGCATTGCAGCGCGCCGGCATCCGGCTGAAAGGTGACGTCATCATCGCAGCGGTTGCGGGTGAAATCGAAAAAACACAGTGGGGCGAGTTCAAGGGCAAGGAATACCGAGGGTATGGTTTCGGAACACACTACCTGGTGAATCACGGAATTCTTCCGGACATGTGCATTCTAGGTGAGCCCACGGACATGCACGTTGTGCTCGAGCACTTCGGCTCTATGTGGGTGCGCATCTCCTGCACCGGGATTTATGTGCACACAGCATTCTGTGAAGGCCGAGAGGAGATGAACTCGATACGCCGGATGCATTCGCTGATGGATCCCATCCTGAAATGGATCACGAACTGGGAAGCGAAAGCGGCACATGGCGGTAAGAAGGCGATCGTCAATCTCGGCGGAATTCGCGGTGGACATGCATGGCGGGCCAGCCGGACGCCTGAGAAGACCGATCTCTTCCTAGATGTCCGTGTTCCGCCCACCATTCCGATAAATGAAGCACGCCGCGAGATCCAGCAACTGTTTCTGGAGCTTCAAAAACAACATCCCGACTTTGGTCTGGAGTTTGAAACCTACGTCTCTGTGCCAGGCGCGCGGATCGACGAGAGCCACGAAATGATTCGGGCCATCGACGCCAATCATGAGCGCATCATGGGCAAGCCTCCAGAGAGGGAAGTCGTCACCTGGTGCTCGGATGCGAGCGTTCTCAGCCGCTACGGTGTAGATACCGTGAACTATGGACCTTCCAGTGGCCCGCGAGACAAAGAAGGGGAGAAGGTCAAGATTCAGACGCTGGTCGATATAACGAAGATCTACGCACTAACGGCTGCGGACCTTTGTGGAGTCGCATCATAGCGGGCCAATTTGCCCCGAGGTAAGACGTGCCAAGTCAGAAAGAAATTGAACGGCGGTACAAGAATGTCCGCGCGCACATGGAGAAGGCAGGACTGGACGCCCTGCTGGTCTGCGGCAATCAATACGCCGGGTTTGAGGGCGCGGTGTTTTACATGTCGGGGTTCGAGATCGTTCACCGCTATGTATATGTTCTGTTTCCGCTCGAGGGCGAGCCCACGCTTGTGTTCCCTCGCGAAGCGCGTTGGATCGGCGATAAGGGCAAGCCCTGGGTAAAAGATCATGTTTGGCCCGAAGTGCCCGGCCAGTGGATCCGTGACGTTGTTCTTGAGCGGAAGTGGAAGAAGCTTGGCGTGTACGGCATGAATTTTGTGATGGCAGTTCGGGACTACCGGGAACTTTCGAACGGCTCGCTGGAACTCATTCCCTTCGACACGCAGTTCGATTCAGCGCGCGCGGTAAAGAGCGAAGAGGAACTGGCCGAGGTGCGCGATGCCATGGATATTATCCTCGATGGATTCTGGGCGCTGGTTAAAGCATATGCGCCTGGTAAGACCGAGGCGGAGATCATGGCGCCTGCGGTGGAACGCTTTTTTGCGCGCGGGGCCGGACCCCGCATGATGAATATTCTTCTCTCGGGTGCTCATGGCGAGGCAGAGGCGTTCTTTAAAGTTCCTGGAAAGCGAATCGTCGAAGCTAACGATCTTCTGTTGTACTCGCTAGAGGTGACGGGTGCCGGAGGATACTGGGTCGAATTCTCGCGCCCTTTGCTTAGAGGCAGGCCGAGCGTGACTACTCAAAAGATGGCGGATGCGTATCCCGCAGCTCTGGAAGCAGCACGCAAACTGATGCGCACCGGCGAACTCGCGAGCAACGTTCATCGAGTGGTGGCCGAGACATTCTCGAAGCACGGTTTCACGCTGGGACACCTCTCCGGGCACTCCATTGGGACGACCATGCTCGAATATCCGGCGATTGGCGCCAAGAGCGAGGTGCCTCTGGAAGAAAACATGATTTTCTCCCTCCACCCTCAGGTGGTCGATCGCGATGGCAAGGTCTGCCTTTACACGCAAGACACGTATCGCATTGGCAAGACCGAGGGGGAGTGCCTTGCCCAGGTTCCGTGGAAGTTTTTTGCCGGCCAGGAGACACCAGAAACCGCAAGCCGTTGAACATGCGAGGCAGGAATCGCGCAAGCCCCTTAGTATGAAGATTTGCATTGTTGGTTGCGGAGCAGTCGGCAGCTTGTTTGCGGCCCACCTGGCCAAAGCCGGGGAGATCGAGGTGTGGGCATACGACGTATGGAAAGAGCATACGGAGGCGATTCGCAAGAACGGGCTCCGACTCTCGGGTGCAGAAGAATTCACAGCAACGGTTCACGCGACCAGCGATCCGAACGAACTCCCGCCATGCGACTACGGCATTGTTGCCACCAAGGCGATTCACACGAAACACGCGATTGCGCAGGCGGCTCGCGCGTTTGGTGAGGGTTCGGCGGTCTGCTCGGTCCAGAACGGAGTGGGGAACGAGGAGATCCTTGCCGAGCATGTGAAGTACGTCATTCGAGGGACAACTTTTCCTGCGGGCCATCCGATCGCCCCCGGGCACATCGGTTACGACATCAAGGGCGACACTTGGATCGGACCATTCGAGCCGACGCAGACGCCCATGCCGTGCGTGGAGGAATTGGCGGGCCTGATGACACGCTCGGGAATGAATACGGTTGCGTTGCAAGATGCTCGTGGAGCGCAATGGACCAAGCTGATCTTTAACGCATCGACCAATCCCGTGGGCGCGCTGACGCTTCTGCATCATGGGGCAGCCACCCGTTTCGCTCCGACCGAAAAGCTGTTCGAAGACCTGATCTTGGAAGCGGAAGCAGTTGCCAATGCTCTCGGCATCAAGTTGCACGGAGATCCTCGCCAGATGGTTCAGAAAGGTGCGAACGCACCCGGGAAACACCGTGCCAGCATGCTCCAGGATGTTCTTGCAAAGCGTCAGACCGAAGTCGATTTCATGAACGGCGCGATTGTGAAGTGGGGCGAACAGGCTGGTGTGCCGACCCCTCTCAATCGTGCCCTGTGGGAACTGATCAAAGGGCTCGAACACTCCTGGACCAACCCAGACTGAGCTGCGTGTATTCGTAAGCAAACAGAAGAGTCAATCGGATCACTATGACTATTCCCTTCAACATCGGTGTTCTGCAACTCAGTATGGAACCTGTGCGCGAAACAGTGGCCATGGCAGCGGCCTGTGAGCAGGCGGGTTTCGATGCGTTCTGGATTGCCGAGGCTTATCCCTGGTGGCGCAAACACGGGTTCGAGGCGAGGTCGTCCACTGCTGTGCTCTCGGTGATCGCCTCCGCGACGAGACGGATTCAACTTGGCTGGGGCATCATCTCCCCCTACACGCGACATCCGGTGCAGATTGCCATGGAAGCGCGCGTCATGCAAGATCTGGCCGGCGACCGCTTCATGTTGGGCTTGGGAGCCTCAAAGATCTTTATGAAGGAGATCGGCGAAGGCGAAGGGGAGAAAGTTGGTCCGGCCACGGTCATGCACGAAAGTATCGAAATCGTGAAGGGAGTGCTCCAGGGTGACGCATTTCAATATCAGGGGAAGGTGTTTCAGGCGAGCGTGCCGCCATTAAAGGATGACGCGCACACACCACGTGGAATTCCGCCCATCTATGTAGCGGCGACAGGGCCCGTGCTGCAGAAAATGTCAGGGTCCATCGGCGACGGCCTTTTGACGGCAAGCATCACTACGCCAGCCTTCGTGCGGCATTCGCGCAAGAACATGGAGGAAGGGGCGAGCAAGGCGGGGAAGGATCCCGCGAAGCTGATTGTAGGGTCGGTGATCGTGGGCAGCATCGGTCGAGATTCGAAAAAAGGCAAGGAAGGCGCACGCGAACAGGCAGCCATGTACCTGGCGAACAAAGTACAGAACATCAAGGGCTCTGCGGATGCGTTGTTGCAGTGTGCGGGCTTAACGTTCGAGGAACTTCAACCGGTTGCGGATGCAATGGAGAAAGGTGGCAGGAAAGCCGCCGCTAGCGCTGTCACCGATCAGATCCTGCACAAGGTATGTGCAATCACGGGCACTCCAGACGAATGCATTGAGCGCCTCGAGGAATACCGTGCGGCAGGTTGCACCCACATCATGCTGGAAATTTGGGGAGACGACCGCACCGGCCAGGCGAAGTTGTTTGGTGAGGCGGTGCTGCCGCACTTCAGGCAGTAGTCAGTGCTTCAAGGCCCCGGCGAACTCGTCGACGATCTGGCGGAACTCCTCGTCAGACAGCAGCCCCCTCTTCGCGATGGCTCGTTTCTTAACCGCAGCGAGAATCGGACCGCGCTGGTCCTGGGGAAACGTAATACCTAGCTCTTTCGCCTTGAGATCAATGCTGTCGAGGCCGCTCTTTTTGCCGAGTACGATATGCCGCTGGGCATTTACGAGTTCCGATGAATAAGGCTCGATCGCCTCAGGAACGTGGAACTGGCTCGCGACTGCACCGCTCTCGCGCATAAAAAGATTCTCGCCCACTAGAGGCTTCCACGCTTCCAGAGTGTATCCTCCGGCCTTCCGCACCACTTCCGAGACTTCGCGGACCTTGGTCAGGTCCAGCACGACGGGAACGTCGTAGAGGCAGCGCAGCGCCAGTGCGATCTCACAGATGTCCGCATTGCCGGCACGCTCTCCCATTCCGTTGATCGTGCCTTGAATCCAGGATGCGCCACCCCGTACGGCAGCCACTGCGCACGCCGTGGCCATTCCAAAATCGTTATGTCCGTGGAAGTGGACAGGGACGTGCGGGCCAACCCATTCGCGAGTCTGGCGAACCAGGAACTCAACCGCTTCGGGTCCACAAGCGCCGATGGTATCAACCACTACGATTTCAGCCGCGCCTGCTTCGAGTGCCGTTGTGTAGACCTTCTGCAAGAACTCAAGGTCTGTTCGTGTGCCATCCACGGCAAAAAAAGCGACGGTAATCGTATTCTGCTTCGCGAACGTCACGGCTTCGGAGACACGACGGAGTACCTCTTCGCGTGTGATTCCGTATGCTTTCAGCTTGATGTCGCTGGTGGGAGCCTCAATCACGGAAGCGCGCAAACCCAGCCGGATGAGCTCTTCGACATCGGCCTTCACCGCGCGCGAGAATCCCCAAAGCTCGGCTTTCAACCCCGCCGCTTGCATGAGTTGAATGGCTTCGCCATCCTCCGCGGAAACACGTGGGAAACCGGCCTCGATGCGGCTCACGCCCAGAAGGTCCAGGTGACGGGCGATTTCCAGCTTCTGTTGAGGCGATAAAACCACGCCGACGGTCTGCTCGCCGTCTCGCAACGTCGTGTCGTAAAGGCGAACGGGAGTCTTCGGAAATGCGGATCGAATTTCCGGGCGTGTATTGAGCTCGCTGACCCAGACTTGATCCTTGTTTGTCGCGGTCATCTTGAAATTGCTACCTCAGGGCTTCCTGTGTTGCCATTGCCGCCGGCTTTTGACCGTAAGCTTCCCGCCAGGAAATTACTCGATTGCGCAAAATACCGATCTTCTCAATCTCACACTCCATCACGTCCCCGGGCTTCAAATACCAAGCCTTGGGGTCACCACTGAATGCGGCCACACCTGACACCGTGCCGGTTGAGACGACATCCCCAGCGCTGTAACCCATCGGCGAATAGTGGGACAAAATTTCAGGGATCTTGACCGACATTTTCCCGGAATGCGAGCGCTGACGGGATTCACCGTTAACGCGCAGTTCCATCGCCAAGTTGTGAGGGTCCGGAATTTCGTCGGCCGTTACGATCCAAGGCCCCAGGGGGCAAAACGTGTCGATGCCCTTGCAGAAGCTGAAAACGCCAGACTTCATTTCCCGCCGCTGGATGTCGCGTGCGGTGATGTCGTTAAAAATGACATATCCGCCGATGTGGCTGCCAGCTTGTTCAGGAGTGAAGTGCTTGCCACCTTTTTTCAGCACCACCGCCAATTCCAGTTCGTAGTCCAGTTCTTGCGTAAGGTGCTCGGGATAAATAACGGGCTCGTCGTGGCCGATAATGGCGTCCACATTCTGGAAGAAGACGATCCATGGCATCACCGGATGCGAGAACCCAGCCTTGGTTGCCTCCTCGTGGTGCTCCCGAAAATTCCCTGCTGTATGAAAGAACTTCTTTGGTAGGATCGGCGCCTTCAAACTGATATTTGCGACCGCATAAGAGAGAGGTTCGCCGTGCACGCCTGCCGCATCGGCATCCTGGCTCTGGGTGTGTTTGACTGCGGTCCGAGCCGCATCGAGGCTGGTGTCGCCGCCCTCGAACAGTGCACGCATATTGGTGGGTACCAGTGCATCCGCCAGTCGCGCATAGGCGCCCTCCTGCAGAACGTCTCGCAGGTAGAGAGCGTAGGCAGAATTGAGGTCAACGATTCGATCGCCGCCTGTCAGGGCGCCAATACGCGATTGTCGAACAGAATTTTCGAAAGTAACGAGTCTCATAGGAAAGGGTGGATTCGCAGACGGCGGCGCCCCCAAGAAGTTTATTGCTCAGCCATTCAAGTTGTCTATCAGCCGCCTTGAGGAATGACGTCTCACAAGTCGCTTGAGTGATACGATTTCTGAGCACGCACATGACGCCAAAGGACCTCGCACACTGCATGGATAAAGCAGAAGAACTACGGAAACCCATCCTACCCGGCCAGGGCGGCTCCGATTACGAACGCTACCTGCGCACCGACGAGCTGCTGGCACTGCAGAAGATTACGGCAGAACTCAGTCATCCGGACGAGATGACCTTTCAGGTCGTCCACCAGGCTTCCGAGCTATTGATGAAGGGTGCTGCGTTTGAAATCGAAAGGGCGCTTGAGTGCGTAGAGCGGGGTGACTTTCCGAATGCCGCTCGGCTGATGCGGCGCGCCCACATGGAGTTGGAGTATCCCGTCTCCATGCTACATGTGCTGGAAACCATCACACCGTACGACTACCACATTATTCGCGGAGGATTGGGTCATGGCAGTGGCCTGGATTCTCCCGGATTTCTCGCGCTGTTGCATATTGGACCCCGGCTCGGCCAAGCCTTTGATCATCAACTGAAGCAGGCCAACTTATCAGTGATCGAACTTTATCGCCGTCACGATGAGTTCTTTGGCCTTCATGATGTGGCCGAACGCATGCTTGATTTCGATGAGCGCATGCACCTGTTCCGCTTCCATCATCTCAAACTGGCCCAGCGCATTATTGGCGGTGGGGTGGTCGGTACCATGGGAACGCCGGTCGAAGTCCTTCATCAGCGGATGGAACATCTTTTCTACAAAGAGCTATGGGATGTTCGCAACCAGATCACCGCAGGAGCGAATGAGACCGTTTGAACATGCGCGTGACTGCAACCATCGGGCCAGTGCATCTGCTCGAGCGATGTCCTCATCTTTTTCGCACGGATATAACGGACGCCGTGTAGCGATCGCCACGCAAGAGCGAGACGCTGTATTCGATCGGGATGTCCTGTTCGTCGTAGGTAGTTTCGGTCTGGCAATGTGAAAAAGGACCTGAACAATTTTGCTCCCCGCGTAGGTTTCGGGTATACGCCGTGGAACAACAACAGGACAGTGGTACGAGGCGGTTTCGGGATCTTCTACGATATGCAGGCCGATCAGAATGACACTGAACTTGCATACAATCCGACCGGCCTGTTCTTCAGCCAGAGCATCAACAATCCGGCGAGCACTCCGGGATCCAGGTTGTCGACCGGAGTCTTTCCGACTCCTAGCTATCCCACTGTGCAGGATCCGAGTGGGCGCACGAGCGCGGAGTTCTTCAATACTCCGACGCCATACATCGAGGAATGGAACCTCAATATTGAACGTTCGCTGGTCAAAGACATGGCCTTGCAAGTGGCGTATGTCGGCACCCGCGGCGTGAAGTTGGCATTTCTGAGCAATCTTAATCAGCCTGTGTTGCCACTGGACACCAACTTCTCGGATGCGACCGCAAATTTCGGCCGTCCTTATTTCAGCACGGTGCCGAACGTCGCGGGCATTCGTACCGAGACTCATCGGTACGGTTCCATCAGCCACGGCTTGCAAGTGAAGTTGGAAAAGCGCTTCTCCTCCGGATGGAGCATGCTGAATGCCTACACTTGGCAGCACACCATCGGTCAAACCGAGGAGAACGAATACCTGGAACCACAGAATACGCACGATCTCGCCGAGGCGACCTCTTTTAGAACGTGAGTTTCAATGCGAACTGAAGTTGCGACCACGTGACAACGGGAACGGAGAGTATGACAACAAGATGGCTTAGGGGCGGTTGGCGAGGTCTCTTTGCGACGCTGGCATGCGTGGTGTGCGTCGGTGCGGTCGTCGGTCAGGCGAGTGGACAGGCCAAGTCTGCGGAACAAAACAAGTCGCTGGCATCGACCATCCTGCCGCCAGTGCATCTGGACGGAACGTACTTCACACACGATGGTCATCGCTTTATTCCGATGGGCGCGCACTGGGTTCCCGCAAAGGCGGCCATGCAGTGGCCGGTGCAATGGGATCCGAAAGATATCGACGCGGACTTCGCGAAGATGGCGCAGCTTGGTTACAGCATCGTGCGCTTCGACATGCTGTGGGCGTGGTTCGAGCCCCGGCCGGGCGACTACAATCCGCAAGCGTTTCAGCAACTCGATTACCTGGTCTCGCTGGCACACAAATATCGGATATACCTTCATCCCTCTTTATTTATCGGAGGAGAAGTGGGCGAGGCCTACTGGGATGTGCCGTGGCGGCATGGGCGGCATCCGCATGCAGATGCGGAGATGCTGCGGCTGGAGACCAACCTGGCCGAGGAATTTGGAAGGCGTTATGCGAACGAGAGCGCGATCCTCGGGTGGGATCTGAACGACGAACCGCCCCTGTGGATTGTAGGAAGCCAGACCACGGATGCGATGGCCATCAATTGGACTCGATTGATCGCGGGCGGCATCCGGCGCCAGGATCATCTTCATCCCATTGTCATCGGGACTAGCGGGCAGGAACTGTCGCACGGACCGTTCCGAGCCGACAACATTGCCCGCGAAGTCGACTTCTTCAGCATTCATCCGTTCACGATCTACAACCAGGACCTCTATCCCGACCCGATGCTTTCCGAGCGCGGAACCTATGGAGCTGCCTTCGAAATTGGTATCTCGGGAGGCGCAGGCCGTCCGGTGATGATCCACGAGATGGGCGGTTCGACAGCTCAGTACGGTCCAGAGATCGTGGCAGCTTACGACCGCGCCATGATTTATTCGGGAATTGGAGCGGGCGCGATCGGAGTCGATCTTTGGTGTTACAGCGATACGGCTCCCGAGCAGTTTCGCAAAGTGCCTTATCTTCGAACGCCTCAGGAAACTGGTTGGGGCATGGTCACGTGGGACCGGCAGGATAAGCCGCTCGCCCGCGAATTTAAGAGGGTAGAGCAGGTAGTCGGGAAACTCGATCTGGCGAGTGTGAAACCTGCGCCGGCTGATGCTGCCATTGTGATTCCAGACGAGTGGGCTAAGCCTCACGGAGATTTCTCTCGCTTCGGCCTCACAGGTCCGGAAGTGATTCCGTACATCTCGACCGAAGATCGCGACGCTGTGCCCGGGCAGCCCGCAACTGACAGCAATGGAGACAGTCGACGACTCATGGGCTCGGTACTGAGTGCATTCATCCTCGCGCATCGCGCAGGACTCAAAGCAGATTTCCCACGGGAGTATGGCGACTGGGCAAAGCGGCCAATGGTGTTGCTGCCTTACCCGCTGACCAGCACGAGCGATCCCTTTCTAGTTCATGTGCACACCGACTTCTATGAGAAAGCTAAAAAGTACGTAGAAGACGGAGGGTTTCTGTACGCGTCGATCTCAGCAGACGCGGGTATTCCCAACATGGAAGGTCTCTTTGGCGCGCGGATGGTGGACTCCATCACCACACCCGAGGTTACGCTGAAAGTCGTCGCGCATTTCGGGACGCTCAAAGAAGGCGATACGTTCCATTACACATTGCCGGCCGGTACTCAGAAGTATTGGGGCTCGATCTTGGAAATCAAGGGCGGTAAGGTGATCGCTGTCGATCAAGACGGTCATCCGGCGCTGGTGACAAATTCCGTCGGCAAGGGCAAGACGCTGCTGTCCGCGTACCCGCTCGAATCTTACCTGACTGCGGTTCCCTCGGTCTTTGAAAAAGCCGAGTTCACGCATCGCATCTATGATTCGTTCCGCACATGGGTGGGGTTGGAACCGCTTTTCCGCGCCGACCAGCCTTCCGTAGAAGTTTCCGCACTGCAGGGAACTCGTCGTGGCTATGCGGTACTGGTAAACCATGGACACGAGGCAAGTTTGGTTTCCGTTCGAACGCGGCTTCCAATTCACTCGCTGCGCTTGATCACGCCCGATGGCGCGTCGCCCCTTCAATTGGGCGATAAAGTCTGGAAGATGGAAATCAAGCCGTACGAGGGCGCTGTGGTGGAGTGGAGTGAGTAGCCGGTTGCGAGATTCTGAGTTGCCTTGGAGCGGATGATGATCGGAGCGGTTGACATCGGGGGGACGAAGATCGCGGTCGGCATCGTGAACGATGATGGTCATGTGCTTGCCCGCCGCGAGACCCCAACCTGCGCGGCACTCGGCTACGCTCGTGCGTTGGATCGCACGGCCGATTCGCTGCGGCAGGTTTTGCAGGAGAGCGGAGTGGAGATTCGCGGAATCGGGATTGGCAGCACGGGCCCTGTGGATCCGTTTACCGGAGAAATTGGGGACGTGAACTTTCTTCCAGGCTGGCAGGGCTGCAACGTCGTTGCGGACCTTGGTCGATTATTCCGAGTCAGGGTGGCCATGGAGAATGACGCGGATGCCGCTGCCCTTGGGGAGGCCGGATGGGGTGCGGGTAAAGACAAGAGCCGTCTGATTTACGTCACGGTCGGGACAGGAATCGGCGGCGGCATCATTCTTGATCGAAAACTCTATCGCGGCGTCGATCATGCGCACCCCGAGTTGGGGCATCACGTGATTGATGCTTCCGGTCCCCCGTGTCTGTGCGGATTTCACGGCTGTTGGGAATCACTCGCGGCTGGGCCGGCAATGGCGGAGTGGGTGAAGGCCACGGCACCAGCGGACTACGCTCATCGTGAAGAGCTCTCTGCAAAGAAAATTTGCGAGCTTGCGCAGGCAGGAGATGCGTTGGCCCAGCGCGCCGTGGAACGCGAAGCTTACTACTTAGGCCTCGGATTGGCCAATCTCATCGTTTTATTCACGCCGGGCGCGATTGTGATGGGTGGCAGTGTCATGAAAAGCGCTCACCTCTTTATGGGTGGTATTCGCAAGGTGATTCGCGAAAGTTGCAGGTATGTCCCCTTCGAGAAAACGGAACTGGCTCTGGCCTCTTTGGGTGACGATGCCAATCTGATTGGCGCCGCCAGAGTCTGGCATCACCGCTTTGCTTCGGGAGGCCAGAAGTGACGACTGATTTCAAAGTAATCGAAGGCGCATACCTCCGGGACATTTTGGATCAGCCCCAAGCGCTGGAAGATACTCTGGCGAATTTGGGGCGTTCAAAGGAACTTGAGAGTCTGGCCGGACGGCTGGGCAAGGGCAAGTTTCAACGCATCGTGCTGACCGGCATGGGATCGTCGTTTCACGCTCTGCACCCACTCAACTTGCAACTCATCAGCCACGGGTATACGGCCATCATGGTGGAGACGTCGGAACTGGTCCACTACAAAAAGCGCTTTTTTGATCCCGAAACGCTGATCGTTGCCGTGTCTCAATCTGGCCAAAGCGCGGAGATGGTCCGTTTGACCACAGTGAATCGCAAGCGTTCCGCCGTGATCGCGGTGACGAATACACCCGACAGCGTTCTGGCCAAACATGCGAGCGCAGCGTTGCTAACCCAGGCGGGGAATGAGTTTTCGGTTTCGTGCAAAACATACGTCACGGCGCTCATGGCGTTGAAGTGGCTGGGAGACGTGTTGTGCGAGCGGGATGCCAAGCTTACCCGTCGCGAACTCAAAGATGCCTCACCTGCGGCGGCCTCCTACCTGGCTGACTGGAAGGGGTATGTGGAGAGCCTGGCCGCGAAGCTCAACAACATTTGCCATCTTTTTTTTGTCGGCAGAGGAGCATCCCTGGCAGCAGTCGGTACAGGCGCGTTAATCGTGAAAGAAGCGGACTTGTTTCATGCGGAGGGCATGAGCAGCGCAGCGTTCCGCCATGGTCCCTTTGAGATGCTTAGTGAAGAAACGTTTGTCGCTGTCTTCTCTGGTGATGCCAAGACTCGCGATCTGAATCGCAGACTCTTTGCTGACATGAAGGCACAAGGTGGGAAGGCCGAACTGGTCGGCGTAGACGGAACGATGGAGTGCTTTCGACTTCCCGACTATGGGGAAAGCGTCCGCAACATTCTCGAAATCTTGCCAGTGCAAATGATCACGCTGGCCCTGGCGGTGCTGGCGGGACGCGAGCCTGGGAAGTTCGAACTGGCCACGAAAGTGACAACTACGGAGTAACGGATCGACAACAAACATATGACGCGCAGCCGCTTCATGGTCGGGTTGGTTTTCCTGGTGTTCTTCGTGATGTCTCTGGTCACGAACATCCTTGGCCCGATTATTCCCGACATCATTCGTGATTTTCATGTCAGCCTCGCGGCCGCTGCGTTCCTGGGCTTCTTCTTCTTTATTGCGTATGGCGTGATGTCGATTCCGGCAGGATTCTGGGTGGAGAAGTACTCAGAAAAGCCAGTGATGATCACCGCCTTCGTGGCCGCCACTCTTGGATCGCTCAGTTTCGCGCTCTTCCCGTCTTACTCCGTGGCGCTGGGCTCACTCTTCGTAATGGGCGCTGGGATGGCTACTTTGCAGGTTGCAGTCAACCCGTTGCTGCGCGTGTCGGGCGGAGAAGAGCACTTCGCTTTCAATTCAGCGTTTGCACAGTTGATCTTCGGACTGGCTTCATTCATAAGCCCCCGAATTTATTCCTACCTGGTGAGCAACCTCGGAGACCCCGCAAAAGCACAGAGCTTTCCATTGCGTTTGTTTAGTCAGCTTACGCCCCGTGATCTTCCATGGGCATCGATGTACTGGATCTTCGCAGTAGCAACATTGCTCATGGTTGTGCTCCTGGTTTTCACACGATTTCCCAAGGTTCAGCGCAAAGAGGATGAAAGCGCGGGCTCCTGGCAGATGTACCGTGAGCTCCTGCGCAAGCCGATTGTGTGGTTCTTCTTTCTCAGCGTGTTTGCTTATGTTGGATCGGAGCAGGGAACGGCGAACTGGATTTCGGAGTTTCTGGCGAAATATCACGGCTATGATCCGCATACGACAGGCGCCGCGGCTGTGTCGTGGTTTTGGGGATTGTTGACGGCGGGATGTTTCATCGGCATGGGCCTGCTAAAGATTTTCGACAGCCGCAGAGTGTTAGTCGCATTTTCGGTCCTTGCTCTGCTCTGTCTAAGCGCGGCTTTGTTTGGCTCGGCGCAAGTCGCTCTGTATGCATTTCCTGCCGTTGGCCTGTTTGCTTCCATCATGTGGCCGGTGCTGGTTTCGCTCGCGTTGAATTCCGTTTCAGAGCATCACGGTCCATTCGCAGGAATTCTCAGCACGGGGATCATGGGGGGCGCGGTCGCGCCCGTGATTATCGGGCGTATCGGCGATCACTTCGGCCTGCGAGCGGGGTTGTGTTTCCTGTATTTCACATTTGGATGTGTTTTGACGGTGGGCTTCTGGGCAAAACCGCTCATTACCAACGCGACGGTTAGCTTGAAAAAGATTGCCTCCGAAGCCGTTACCTAAGAATGGTGGGGGACAAAGAAGATGCTGATTCGCGATTATTCACGGATATTCAGTTTGCTGGCAATCATAAGCGCCTCTGTATCTGCCTTCGCTCAAAGCTCGCCAGCGCTGAATCCGACGGCGAAAGTGCCATATCTCAAGCTGACCACGCCGCGTCACGTATTGGCCGACGCGCAGGCCTGGGAAGGCAATGAGTTCCCGCACACGATGAGCGTGCTGGAGATGAAGCGCGGAGGATTCCGCTACTGGGGCTGGTATGGGCTCAACGAAGGACGCGGCGTCGGCTTGGCTCGCAGCAATGATCTTGTGAATTGGACAAAGTACGAAGGCAACCCACTGTGGACAAATGCGCGTTGGCCTTCGGTGCTATCCAAGGCAGATCCGAAACACCCGAGCACGCTCTATTTCGCAGTGACCCGCGAATACGACACGCCCAGCAGTCACATCGTGCTTGCATCTTCCGAGGACGGCATTCATTTGAAGGAAGAAAAGATCCTCGTGCAGGGTGTTCCCAACCAGCGTAATCAGAACCCGAATTTATTTCGAGACCCGCCCTCCGGTCGTTTTTACCTGACGTTCTATCGCGGCAACGATCACGATCACTTCGAGATCATCAGCAAGAATGCGAAGTCGGTACAGGAACTCGACGCTGCGCCTGAAAAAGTTTTGATGACGACCACTGACACGGTGGCGGCGCCGACCCTGCTTTACCTCAAGAATGCCAAGGACGGTTCAGGTAAGAAGACGGGGGCATATTTTCTGGCGACGGAAATCTATCCGCACCGTTACACCACGGACCCTGAGGGGGAATGGCAGGTCAAGGTGTTCGCGGCTGCTACCCCGGACGGAGACTTTCAGGAAGTCGAAGGCAATCCGGTCATGCGCGGACAGAGAGCTTGTCTTTTTCAGCACGTGTTTCACGGCCGGTTCTATGGGTACGACTGCCATCTGGAGGCACCCGACAAGTGGGTGCTGGAGGAAGTAGAAGCGCCTCTCCCTTAAGGGGGTCATCGCAATAGCCAGAGCAACGGCACGAGTCCCGCGAACGCGAGGCTCAAAAGCAGCGCAAGACTTGGGGATCCAGTCCTGCGATCTGAAACAGTATGCATAGAAGCCTTTGGCTACATTGTTGCTGGCGGGCTACCACAACTCCAGCGGCGCCCACGACTACGGGCACGTCATGACCGGCGGACTGAGCGATCCCCAGAATGAAGGGATCAACGTCGGCAAGTCCCATCATGCCACCCAGAGCGTATACACCCTTGTTGCCCAAATAAACATCGGCGTGGCGGAGGGATTGTGTTAGTTCGTGGATAGGGAAGCAAACGTTACGAAGGGGAGCGAAGCCCTAACATCC
>DASRDJ010000137.1:0-2324 GCA_035652655.1 Terriglobales bacterium | reverse complement strand
AACAGGCCCGGTGACGGAGTTAATTTCAGGTGGCGCGCCATGACCAAGCTCTCCGTGGCAGGCCCGGCAATTCAAGCGATATAGGTCCGAACCATGGAGTGTGACGATGTGCGTCGCATAACCGGGCGACAAGTTCAGTCGCCAGATAGGGCCTTCCTCCCCTGAGGCGGGCGGTGGCCCTAAGTCCCAAGTCCTGCCCATGCTGGTTTCGCCGAATGCTGTGTGGTTGTGACGGATCCAGCTTTCGCCTGCCACGGCCGTTACGGAAATGTCTGCAGTCTTGTTTCCCTGAGCAAGCAATGACGCTGCCACTGCCACTGCGAACACTCCCACGAGAATTGCCGGATGTAAGCGATGTGTCACGGCTTCACCAAATCCAGTTTGCTACTTCTTCACGGTTAGCTCCACACTCGTCGCGGCATCCGCCGCCGTGATCGTTTGGGTGGTGGGTTTGCCGTCTTCGCTCCAGGTTTTCAGAGTGTAGTTGCCCGGCGGAACATCTTTGATCGAGAAAGTTCCATCATTCCCGGTCAAGGCGAAGTAAGGGGTGGGAACAACCAGAACGTAGCCGATCATGTCGGGGTGAAGATTGCAGAGAATCTGCGCCGCCCCAAGGTCATTGAATTCGAATGATTTCATTTGGCTCGGCGACACAATGGTCAAATTGTGCCGGAACCTCTTCTCGCCATTGATCGAGGGCCAATACACGTTGTGAGCGACGTTGTCGCCGTTCAGAAAATCCACGGTGGTCCCCTGCAAGATAACCACCGTGTGAGGTGCAAAAATCAGGTTCCGCTGGTCAACCGCCACATGTTTCGTGGGATGATCGAATTTTTTACCCGGAATCGCATCGATATAGACCGCAATGTTTTCGGCTGACTTCAATCCTGCCGCCGACACCTTTCCTTTTACTTCCCCTGCCTGCGCAAAGTTCGCAACCAATAGACCGCTAAACAAAATACCCACGGCTTTTCGCCTAATGCTTTTCATCCAATTATCTCCATTTCAGCTAGGGTCGATTATGCGGGAAAGAAGGAACCTCCGCTGATCAGTAATGCTCACAATCGCTGCAACAAAATCGCGAGTACCCGCCACCAGCCCAATTACGGGATCACGGTCAAATTCGTTTTCCTCGTGACACCCCCACCCGCAGCCGAAATGGTCACCACGATATTTGCTGCTACCGTTCTCGTCTGCACCGTGAAGTTTGCGGAACTAACTCCTGCAACTACGGTCACACTCGCTGGAACGGTTGCAACCGCCGTGTTGCCGCTCGCCAAGATGATCCGCACTCCACCCGCGGGACTATCTGGCCGTGCCGCGACAGGGCAGACGTCAGCCTTGGAGACAAGCAGCTAGCAGACGCTTTTATTCCGACCAGCATGCATTCGACAAGCCGCCCGTCCATCGGTTGAACTGGCAATACATTTGAAGAGAAGTTCGACTATACCCTTTCGATAGTATCGTACGCACGATGCCTATGAGACAAAACACACGCATTAGTAACGCCGTGCAGCGTTAGTCCGTACCTCCACAATCCGATGTCCAGACCGCAACAAGGTCGAAGCCGCATACTGTAAACGGCCCCCCAAGAGAGTTCCAAATCATTTTGACCGATTCTTTCTAGCAGATGGCCAAATAGAAGCGAACAGATAGGCGTTTGAAGCGATCTAAGTGCCGCCTACATGAGTTCCCGTGTTTTGATTTATGTAGGTCATCTTACAAAAATCAACGATCAGGCAAATGGGTGAATAGTCTACGTTGTGGCCCGGATCGCCAAGTATGAATCGGGTGGATAACCTTTCAAGGTTGAGTTTTGACGGCCCAGGAATTGGTACATGAGAAGCGGCAAGCGCTTTTGAAGGCTGGACGCAACTCCGACAACAACGATCGAGGTGTCTTGCCGGTGAACAACGAGTGGCGCAACAAGTTCGAGGCTGCTCTTACGGAAAGGAACCCGGCGCTCCAGTCGCTGCGCATTGTTGAAGCGTTCGAAGCAATCGTTCAGCGCATCGAAGAACTTGAGGAAATGGGCGCCTCAAACGGCGAAAGTCGAAGGCTTAAAGATGCTATCGAGGAGCTCAAGCGCCTTCGTGATTTTACCTTGGATCGTCCCGCTTAGCGGGAGTGCTCGTGAACGGCATCTTCACCTGATGTGCAATGGGAAAAGCGAACTAAAACCTCTCCGTTGCCTGTGCGGGCACCAGCGTCTATAGCCGCCGTCATCGTGCCGAGTGGCTGGCCAAACTGGTGGAACCAGGGGTGCGGATTCGAGCCGAGCATTTGTACCAGCAACTGGATAGTCTCGAACCCGTGCGCCAGGC
>DASRDJ010000136.1:0-5601 GCA_035652655.1 Terriglobales bacterium | reverse complement strand
CCCAACATTGCCGCGATGCCAACGAGTACCATGAGAATGGCAATCACCATGGCCACGATGGGACGTCTGATGAAGAAGCTGGACATGGTTCATTCTCCCTGTCCGGCGAAGTTAAATTGCTTAGGGCGAACCGTTGCGCCTTCCTTGGCCTTCTGCATGCCTTCGGCAATTACTTGTTCTCCAGACTTTAATCCGTCGGTAATCACCCACATCTGGCCTACGCGTTCCCCGATCTTCACCGGGCGGATACTGGCCTGATTGTTCGAACCGACAACGACGACGCTATAGCTGCCCTGAGCCTCAACCACGGAACGTTGCGGGACCAGCAAAGCAGCCTTAGCTATTCCTGTCACAGCACGAACCCTCCCGAACATGCCGGGACGTAAAACGCCCCCCGGATTATCGAAAGCCCCCGCTATGCGAATGGTTCCCGTCTTCACATCAACTTGGCGATCGGCTAGAACGACCCATCCTTTGTGTGGATAGACCGTCCCATCCGAGAGTACAAGTTCAAGAACCTTTCGCTCGCCCGCTCGGGCTCTACCTTCGGACACGGCGCTGATTCTTTCCGCGAACTTCAGATACTCTTGTTCACTGATGGCGAAATATGCCTTGATCGGCTGCACCTGGGACACCGTCGTCAGGATCGTTGTAGGCCCGACCAGGTCGCCGATCTGCCCCTTGGCCAGTCCCGCAACGCCATTCACCAGCGAGCGTACCTTCGTGAATTCAAGATTCAACTGCGCTTGCTCTACCTGTGCCTTCGCAGCGGCGACCATGGCCTGAGCCGCCTGGTTGGCCTGAATATCGTTGTCGAGCTGAGCTTGCGGAATCGCGCTCTCTTTGGCCAGCGGGGTATCTCGTGACACGTCAAGCGTCGTCTTGCCAAGTTCTGCTTCGGCTTGGGCTAGCTGTCCCTTGATCTGTTGTAGCGCCGCTTCGAACGGACGGGGATCGATCTCGAAAAGCACCTCCCCTTTTTGAACCACGGTACCTTCCTGGTAGTTCTGCTTCGTCAGGTAGCCCGTCACCTGAGGTTGGATTTGAGCGTTTACGTAGCCATCAAGGGTCGAGATACATTCGGTATAAAGAGGAACATCCTGCTGTACGACGGCCGCTACCTCTACTTCGGGGGGTGCTGCCGCGACAACCGCTTCCTTCTTGCCACATCCAGTCGCCAGCGTGAGAGCAAAGACCAGGATGAGGATGCCTTCGCGTCGCCGAAGTCTTGAAGTTGGCATTGGACAGGACCCCGCCCTTTCAGTTTGAAGTTCCAAGCGATACAGATCAGGTCGGATATGCATGGAAGAGCTCCTCAGGACGGGTTTAGTAAACCTGAGATCTCGCTCGAAAATAACGAGCATGCAGCGGGACGACAGGTTTGGTTAGTTGGCGTATTGACTCCGTCACGTTTTTCTAATGGTTCGTGCGTCAGAATCAACTCAATGGTGATCCGAACCCGAGAGTAGTGGGGGGGTAATGGAGGGAAAACTGGCAGAAGTTACAGTCGGCTCGACCGATATTGCACCTCAGCTGGATCAAGCTCGCCCGACGCTTTTGACGACGAAGGACATACCCGGCGGACGAGTTCGACGCCTCCTTATTTGTCCTTTCGGGGAACGAATCCCTCGGCTCTTGGCATCCGATCGAATTACGCAAAGACGCAAACTCTGGACAGAACTGGGGTCCGGCTATCTTGCGTCGCCTGATCAGCTAGCCACTTTACATATTTCTACAAGTTCAAACTGGAAGTAAATAGGATCCGAACTGTGAGCCTTGCTGGCAGACATCGACGTTGTCTCGTCGTATTCTTGAGTTGATGCAAGGCACCATCGAGAGCGACGTTTGTGGTCAGATCACTTCAGAGCGATCGCAGACCTTGGACGGGATGAAAACTACCATGCCTGTGCCTCGGATCCTAATTGCTGATGACCAGGAAGAGATGGTAGAAACCATTGCTCAGGCACTTGGAAATGAGTTCGACATCGTCGGCACCGCTGACAATGGCAAGCGTGCGATCGAGCTTGCGACTCAATTGTTCCCCGATATTTTGATATTGGACATCTCGATGCCGCTAGTGAACGGGATAGAAGCTGCGTGGCGCCTCAAGAGGATCGCTTCTCCTACAAAAATAATCTTTGTGACAGTACACACGGATCCAGATTTTGTTGAAGCTGCACGGTCAGCCGGCGCCCTAGGCTATGTGTGGAAGGAGTCCGTGGCCAGCGACTTGGCTCCGGCTGTTCGAGCGGTCCTGCAGGGCGATCGGTTCACTTCCCTGTCCATGCCGTTGTACTAGCCTGCACGGCTCTAGCCGGAACGAAGCCTGCTCCCGTTTAGACTATCCAATTCAGTGCCTCAAGGAGTGCACGGCCTAGTTCTCGCCAGCTAGCCCACGGTTCACCAGAACCTTAACCTCTACTCGCCGATTCTTCGAGCGTCCCTCTGACGTCTCGTTTGAAGCTACTGGAGCCGCCTCACCCATGGCCCCTGGTGCTACGATTCGTCTCACCGGCACATTGCAATTTTGAATCAAGAACGCAACAATCTCCTGCGCCCGATCCATGCTCAGCCTCTGATTCATCGCGGCATTACCCGAGGAGTCTGCGTACCCCCTGACCTCGATCAGATATCCCGTTAGATTGACTGCATTGTGTGCCAGGTCCTTGAGAGCGGCCTGATCCTTAGCTGAGACGCTCTTGCTGCCGCTTGCGAAGAAAACGGTCGCTTCACCCTTGGTATCAAATTCGGTCAGATCGGAAAAGCGCTTGGAAACATCTTGAATCTCTTGTTCGTTCGAAGCGATATTTTCTCGATTTGCTGCAATCTGCACTTTATTGGCCGCGATGTTCTCCTTATTGGCTTCCACCCCTTCTTGCGTTGGAGTCAGCCCCGCTTGGATGCTTTCGGCTGTCTTCAGGTCATCTCCGGAAAACGTAATCGTATCCGCTATCACCCGGCTCTTCTCGTCCCTGAATCCATCAACCGAGATCTTGAGACCCGGAATCAGGGCCACGAAGCTCATCTGTGTCTTGCGAAGACCCAGACCTTTGGGTTTTCGGACTTTTGTATCGTCGGTTAGAACAACCGTGATGTTGCCGTCGCTCGTTTTTACCCTCAGGGTGTCTCCTGTCCGCCCAGTGATCAAACCATGGATCTTGACTTTTTCACTATTGTCGAGGCCATGCACGGTTGCGATTGTCAGCCAACCCAGCAGTACCATAACGGCTATCGTCCATCGGCGACTTCCATGCATAAGCAACCTCTCGAGAAAGAGCGGCACGTTAAGCCGCATCATGATTGAAGCAACAGAATGCTAAGAAGCCGAGCCAAATGCGCCTACTGGCAAAGATGACAGTCGTGGGGAACCGCACTCCGCGAATAAAGTTGCTGATATCCATTTTGTATCCGACTTAATTTTTCTCAATCTAACTGAAAGAACTGCCAGTTATAGCGACACTTTCTTCAGCCTAGTATCGATAGAGGCAGTGCGGCAACTTCACATTCGCCGGCTACACGAAGAGAACGTGTTCTATAAATAGAGCGGAATGCGCAATGGAACATCGTCACAGAGCCAGGTTGCTAATTGCCGATGACCACACGTTGCTGGCAGAAGCCTGCAAAAGTTTCCTCGAACCCGAATTCGATGTTGTCGGCATTGCGGATAACGGACGGACGCTGGTCCAACTTGCGTCCGAACTCAAACCGGATGTGGTAGTCCTCGATATTTCGATGCCGCAACTGAATGGGCTCGACGCGGGTGATCAGATTAAGCATATCTTGCCGGCAACGAAACTGGTCTTCGTGACAATGAATATGTCGCCGGAGGTGGCAGCTGAAGCATTCCGGCGTGGTGCATCCGGCTACGTCGTAAAGAGTTGCGGAGCCGAGGAACTGGTCAAAGGAATCCGTCAAGCTCTGCAATCGAAATCGTATTTGTCCCCAGTTATTACCAAGGACACCGTAGAGTTTCTACTGAGAAGCACCGATTCCTATGCAGAAGAGAAGCGGATCACTCCTCGCCAGAGTGAGGTCCTGCAACTGCTTGCGGAAGGCCTGTCGATGAAAGAGATTGCCAGTGTCCTGAACCTGAAACCAGGAACGGTGGCTTTCCACAAGTACAAGATGATGGAGACTCTGGGCCTAAAATCTAATGCTGAGTTGATTCAGTACGCGATTAAACACCACCTTACCGGTTGATGTTGCTCTGCGCTTTTCGCGAATCCATGGTCTCTTATTCCATCTCGCACTTTTGCACTGTCGTGCTGATAGTTCTCTCAGTCGCGCCGCAAACCGTAGCGGAGCTATTCAAAGGGTGAGAGCAATGAGGCCCCACAGCACAAACAGTCCGAGGGCTACGAACGAGAATCACAGTTTCTCTTGAACGGACAGGAGAGAGGTATGCTATTGACCTTCCTGCTGATAGCAATCGCAATGATCGTTGCACTCGGAACGGCGTTGTACCTCGCTTACGTTGAAACAGAAGTTGACTTCCCAATACGACACACGCCTCACCACGGGGTGCGAGTGTGACGTTGTATGACCCCATCCCGAGCGCCTCTCGCGATTCTATCCATTTGCCACAGATCAGGTCGTTGGTTGCGCGCGGATTCGCACCTACAACAACTTCCCACGGAACTGATAGTTTACCGGTAGCGCAATCGCGCTCAACGGCGTACCTGGATGCTAGTGCATGATCAGTTCTCGATCCGCATCGGCTGTTTCCGAACCCTGCGCGTTCTTGGCAGGGCTCGAGCGATCGGCAATTAATGCAATCCTTGGGGCAGCCGAGTTCCGCTGGGTACCGGCGAAGCAAGCTGTTACCAATGGTGGCGATCCAGCCACCCACTTGTTCTTGCTACGAGCCGGCCGGGCCCGTTACTGCCACTTGACGAAAAAAGGTGACCTGATCTTACTCGCACCACTGGTGCCGGGAGATGTCATCGGACTGATGGCTCTGCTGAAGAATCCGTGCGCATATATAGCCACCGCAGAGGCCGCTTCCGACTGTGAACTCCTGGTCTGGGATCGCGCCCGTGTGCGCCAGTTCGTGTCCCTCTATCCTCTGCTGGGTGAAAATGGTTTGCGCATCGCCTTTGGCTACCTGCAAAACTACATCGAACGCCATGTTGCGTTGGTTACAGAGACTGCGATGGAAAGGCTGGCCAAGGCCTTGCTCAAACTCGGGCAACAGTCCGGCACGTTTCATCCCGACGGAGTCGAAATCCATACCACAAATGATGAACTCAGCGCCTTGGCTGATATCAGCCGGTTCACAGCCAGCCGCGCCCTGAGCGAATGGGTGCGCTCCGGAACTATTTCTAAGGGACGTGGCCGAATTCTTCTCCACGCTCCCGAAGCTCTTCTGATTGATTAGCCATGCTCGACGGTGCGATACTGCCCCGGCAAAACCTGCCCGACGAAGCGATTCGAGTAATTGCGGTCCACAGCTCCGGACTTCGGCAAACGGAGCGACCGTCCAGCACTGCGCCACTCAACTGGTACTACTGACAGGCCTCAGCTGAGAGACACACGCCGTACGATTTCTTGTAGGCGTTGATGTTTTGTGGTGACTCTCATGCTGGTCTTATGCCTAGCGTA
>DASRDJ010000135.1:0-2298 GCA_035652655.1 Terriglobales bacterium | reverse complement strand
GAACGCGTTTCACAGGGATGAACGCACTTAAGTTAACGAGGTGGCTTTCTCCATCTGCTTCAGCCTCTCCGTCAGCAATTCCTGTTCCCGCAGGTTTTGCGTCATGGCAATGGCGCGCTGGATTTCCTCACGCGCCTCAGGGAACCGGCCCATCTTCATCAGCAGATCTCCGCGAACACTGTGAAGCAGATGATAGCCAGCCAGCGCAGAGTCAGGGGTGGGCGTGGCGATGGCGTCGAGTACATCAAGCCCAGCGGCCGGGCCTTGCGCCATACCCACAGCGACTGCTCGATTCAGTGCCACGATGGGAGATGGCGCGGTTTGCATCAGAGCGTCGTAGAGAAGAACGACGCGTTCCCAGTCAGTCTCTCCGGCTGTGCGAGCTCGCATGTGACAGGCAGCAATCGCTGCCTGCAAAGCGTAGTAGTTGGCCTCACCGCCTAGCCTTTGCGCGTGTTCCATCGCAGTCATTCCCCGCTGGATCTGCGTCTGGTCCCACAAAGAGCGATCCTGATCCGGCAGCAAGACCGCCTCACCGTTGCTTCCCCGGCGAGCCACAGTGCGCGACGCATTGAGTTCCATGAGAGCCAGAAGTGCGTGAACTTCAGACTCGGCGGGAAGAAGTTGCGCCAGAAGGCGCCCGAGCCGCAGCGCGTCTTCCACGAGTACGGTGCGCATCCACTCCTCTCCTGAGGTCGCGGTATAGCCCTCATTGAAGATCAGGTAGACGACGGAAAGTACTGATTGCACCCTGCGGCGCAACTCTTCACCGCGGGGCGTCTCAAAGGGGACATGAGCTTCCGAGAGAGTCTTCTTGGCGCGAAAGATCCGCTGCCCCATCGTTTTCTCAGGAACAAGGAAGGCGCGGGCGATCTCCGCCGTTGTAAGGCCGCCAATCAAACGCAACGTAAGCGCGACGCGTCCTTCCAGCGAAAGTACCGGATGGCACGCGGTAAAGATAAGCCGCAGCACGTCATCGTCGATCACCTGATCCAGTGCCCGATCCATCGCCTCACCGAGCCGCTGCTGTTGCACTTCAAGCTCCCGAGCAATTTCTTCGTGCTGTAGCACAAGCATCTGCCCACGGCGCAGAGTGTCGATGGCACGCCGCTTTGCCGCCGTCATCAGCCACGCAGCAGGATTTTCGGGGATACCTTCTTCGGGCCACCGCTCAAGGGCCGCAACCAGCGCGTCCTGAGCCAGTTCCTCGGCAACGCCGATATCGCGGGTGACGCGGGCAATCGCAGCGATGAGCCGCGGAGACTCGATCTTCCACACCGCCTCGATCGTCCGGTGGACATCGCTCATGTTCGCCTGACTCCATCTTAATGGTCGTCAGGCAAACACGTTACCGATGCAAGTGAGTTGGCGGCCTGTCGCCGCCGCTCACTCGTATTTCTTCGTTTGTTTTAGTTTGTCGAGAGCCGAGTCCCAAGGAGGCCACTGCGCAGCACCAGTTCGCTACTGCCGTACCGATCAGTCCTTTTCGGGGGCCGGCATGAAGAAAATCTCTCGCACCTCGACCGCGAAACGGCACGCTTTGCCGCCCTTGCGCGCCCACGCTACGGCTTCGTCCATGTCAGCGCATTCCAGTATCCACAACCCGCCTACGTGCTCCTTGGCTTCCAGGTAAGGGCCATCGGTGAGCAGCAGTTCGCCATTGGGCTGCGTCCGCAGTGTGCGGGCCGGGCCCAGGCCGCCAGCGAACTTCCTGACACCAGCAGCGATCATTTCGCGATTGAGCGCGTGAATCTCCTCCGCATCCGCTTCGCTCACGGTGGAGGGATCGAAATTGTCGGGGAGGTAACCAGAAACCAGATAGTGCGGCATGTCGTCTCCTGAAATGGTTTTCAGCCGGGCGATTTGTCCCGCCTTCACTATAACGACGAACGGCGAGACCGGAATTCTACAGATTGTCGAGAAGAATTTTAGTTCTTAACAATAGCCCAGACAGAACCGACCTTGGCTAACGTATAGTTATGGCCTCAGTTGGTAAAAAACAGCCGGGTGGAGATGCTTAGAGTGGCCAACGACTTTCCTCGCTTTGACCTGAAGGGTGATGTGGCATTGGTGACTGGTGCGGCTCGCGGTCTGGGTCGTGCCATCGCTCTCGCTCTTGCTCACGCTGGCGCTGATGTGGCGCTGGGCTTGAGAGATGCCAAAACCGGAGGTGAGTTGGCCCGCGAGATTGAAGCGATCGGTCGGCGCGTATTGCCGCTGCAGATGGACATGATGCAACTGGAGCAAATCTCTCGCGCCATCGACGATACGACCGCGCATTTCGGCCGGCTCGACATC
>DASRDJ010000134.1:0-24472 GCA_035652655.1 Terriglobales bacterium | reverse complement strand
CAACGGGGGCCTCGTTCAGATTGGCCACATCGAGTAGTTGGGGAATTGAGTAAACGAAAGGCTTCTATGTGCCCGTCTATCGAAACTTCCGGATCGCCGAAGAAGTCGAAAGCGGTGGCGTTTGGCATATGGCTCAAAGCGCTGGATCAATGTGATGCGCTGGGCGGATCCCCTAGCCCCTATATCAACGCTTATCACATCTACTTTTTGCCCCTTCTCGTTGAGTAATCCTTGGCGTGCGAATGCCCAATCGTCTACATCGACCGCGTGTGCGGCCATCTCCGATTTGCCGTGTGCGATTGCCTCCTCTTGAGTATCCGCCTCGAACCTTAGCATTTTGCGTTGGCCATTTTGCTCCAGCGCGGCCAAGGGAACCAGCAATTCAGGAGCATCGGAAATACTCCACGCGGCATGAGCGAGCACGAAGCCTGCGAGAAGCAATGCGGACTCAGGAAGCGCCATTTTCCGGTCTCATTTCTTCGGCTGCGCGGTCGGCGGCAACAATCCATTCAATCGTAGATACATCGCCGCCGCCGAGTAATGATCGGCCCAGTCGTTCGTCAGCGCGATCAGCGACCAGGCGCGCGGCACCTCGCGCCCCCCATAAGCCTGAATCGTGTCGCCCAACTTGCTGTCGTCGACCTTGGCGAGATTTGTCGTGCAAAAATCTAGGGACGCCTTGAGCGCCGCGACCAGGCCGTCTTTGTCGGTCTCTTTCGGCATGTCGACCTTGGGCTGCGGCGTGTCGCTCGCCTTTGCGCACAGGTAGTAGTTCGAATCGATCATGTGCGTCACCAGATGACCGAACGTCATCTGCGGCGGAGTTGGTTTGAAAGAAAACTTGTCCGCCGGCATGGTCTCAACCGCGCCT
Source organism: Terriglobales bacterium (assembly GCA_035652655.1). Lineage (GTDB taxonomy): Bacteria > Acidobacteriota > Terriglobia > Terriglobales > Acidobacteriaceae > Gp1-AA133. The sequence goes on along the minus strand of DASRDJ010000134.1, from coordinate 23,601 downwards.
TGCAGGTTTTTGGCCTGCCGCGGCAGGATCTCTTTGATCACGGTCGTGACCGGGTTTTTCTTTTGCGCGAATAACGAGGGACAAAGCGAGCACACCAGCAGGATCAGCCAAAAGTGGCGCTTCATAGAAATGCCTCCGGAACAACGCAGCAAGCATAACCGTAAGGCGCGGACATCCGCCAGTCGATCCGGGCTGACCCGACCCTGCTAGATCGCAATTTCCGGCGTCGCCTCGAGCAGACTCTTGGTGTAAGGATGCTGCGGCTCTTCCGTCATCTGCGCCGTCGGCCCGGTTTCGACAATGTTGCCGTGATACATGACAGCGATTCTCGTCGCGAGATAGCGCACCACCGGCATCGAGTGGGAAATAAATAGATACGTGAGTCCAAATTCGCACTGCAGTTGCGCGAGCAGGTTCACGATCTGCGCGCCCACGCTGACGTCGAGCGCCGAAACTGGCTCGTCGGCCACGATGAACTTGGGGCGCAGTGCGAGCGCGCGCGCAATGCCAATGCGCTGGCGCTGTCCGCCGCTAAACTCGTGGGGATAGCGCTGTCCGGCTGACTCGTCCATGCCGACCGCGCGCAACAGTTGTGCTACCCGCGTCCGGCGCGTTTCGGAGCTGAGCGATTCGTGGATGATAAGCGGCTCCGCGATCACATCCTCGACGCGCAGCCTCGGATCCAACGATCCAAACGGGTCCTGGAAGATGATCTGCATGTCGCGGCGCAGGTGGCGTAGTTCGCGGTGCCCAGCCGCCAGCACGTCGTGTCCATCGAAACGAATGCTGCCCGACGTCGGATCGACGAGCCGCAAAATCAGCCTCCCCAGCGTGCTCTTGCCCGAACCCGACTCTCCGACCAGCCCCAGAGTCTCGCCCGCTTCAATCGTCAGCGATACGTCTTCCACTGCGCGCACCTCACCTTTGGTTCGCCCGCCGAATACCGACTCCCCGAGCGGGTAGATCTTGGTCAGGTTGCGGACTTCAATCAGAGGCATGGAACCAGTGAGTAATTGGGAAATTTGGTGTTTGAGTCATTTGTAATTTGGTAATCGGTAATTTGCAATTTAAACCCATTTACCATCATCTCGATCCCATTCTTTAAAATTACAAATCTCCTCATCCCGCAATCATCGGCACCGCCACTAACGCCGCAATCATGCCGACGATTCTCCATCGCGAAAAATGTTCATGCAGAAATATCCGCGCCAACAACACTGTGATCGCCGGATACAGCGAACTGATCACAACCGCAGCGTCGAGCCGTCCCCGCTGGCTGGCAACGATGAACAGCGCACTGCCGCTGATGTCCAGCACCCCTGCGATCAATCCCCAAGCGACCCCAGCGGAATCCATGGGACCGAATTGCCGCGTCGCCAGCACAATCGCGCCCGTCGTAAGCAGTGAAATGAAGCGCGACGTGCCCGCTAACCAGAAGACGGAGGCGTCCCCCGCCTGGTGAATACACAAGAAGTACCCCGCGAAGCCAAACCCCGCCACCATGGCCGTGCCGATCCCTTTCGGTCGGCCCACCACGGCTTCCGAACGCGAGATCAGCCAGATCCCGATCCCTGCCAGCAGAAATCCGGCGATCTGCACGGTGCCAGGGAAACCTTGCGTGAAAAATCCGAAAGCCGTAGGAATGCCCGCACCCAATACCGCCGAGACTGGCGCAGTCAGTCCCATGTTCCCTTGCGAGAGTGCCCGATAGAAGACGGCCAGCGCAAATCCGCCAAACAGACCTGCGGCCACTGCCCATTGCAGATTTTTCCAGGCGGGAAATGAAGAATGAAACAGTAACGCAAGCACCAGCATCACAGCCGTGCCGCTCAGGTGTGTGATGGTCGTGAGCAGAAACGCATTCGCCCTTCGCGAAGCGTAGCCCCCCACGAAATCGCTCATTCCCCACGCGAACGTGGCAGCGAGCGCCGAGGTGGCAGGCACGAGTTGGTAAGGGATGAGCACGCAGGGTTCAGGGAGTTCAACGAGATTAGCATGCGGAGATTCCGTGTTGGCTGGGTCACGGGGTGGAGGGCGAAGCGATCTCCGGAATGACGGCGCCACGCAGGCGCGCCACTGTACCCATGTTCGCGCGGCTCACAGCTCGCGTCTCGGAGCTTGCGTCTCTGTTGTAGACTCGCTGCTCCGGGTCGGTACGGCTCGGATTCCCACATAGATTGCTCATGTCGACTGCGCTCATCTTCGGGCTCATCGGAGGCCTGCTCGTTCTGGCTTTCCTCGCGAACCGTCTGTCGCGGCTCACGCGCATTCCCGACGTACTCATGCTGATGGCGCTCGGCGTGGTGATTGGGCCCGGCCTGCATCTGGCCGACCCAACCTCGCTCACCGGCGCTACCAATCTTCTCGGGGCGCTGGCCATCATCCTGGTGCTGTTCGAAGGCGGCCTCGAACTCAAACTGCGCCTTGCATCGACAGTACCTGATGGCGAACCAGTTGCTGTGGCTGCAGGCCTTACGCAAGACCCGATTCCGAATCCGGCCGCCGTTGTGGAGAGCGCTTCCCGGCGATGGATCCTGCACGCGAGCCTTCTGTTCCTGCTCGCTTTGTCGGCGTTGCTGCTCTGGTATTCAAAGCACCCCGAACGTCGCGGCATCGGCCGAGTCCAGCAGTGGTGGCCCTCGCGTGCCGTCGGAGGTAAGTAGAACGTGACTCCGGCCCCGATTCTGCTCGAAGTGTGTGTCGAAACGCTCGCATCGGCAGTCGCCGCCGAGCAAGGGGGCGCGCATCGTGTCGAGCTATGCAGCAATCTTGCAGTCGAGGGCGTGACCCCGAGCCTGGAACTCATCGAGCAGGTACGCCGCCGGATCTCGATTCCTCTCCATGTCCTGATCCGTCCGCGCGCGGGTGACTTCCGCTATACGCCTCCTGAATTCGAATTGATGAAAAGCGGAATCGCGCACTTGAGGCAGATGGGGGTTAGCGGTGTTGTCTTCGGCGTCCTTAATGCAGCGAATCAAGTCGACGTGCCGCGTACGCGCGAGTTGGTGAAACGGGCCCGTCCCCTGGCCGTCACATTCCATCGCGCTTTTGATGAATCGGCAGATTTGCCAGCGGCCCTCGAACTGGTCATCCAAACCGAGGCGGACCGCATCCTTACCTCAGGCGGAGCGCGTAACGCGGAAGAGGGATCGCCGATGTTGTCAGACCTCGTGAAGATGGCGGCGGGAAGAGTCGGCATCCTTGCGTGTGGCACGATCCGCGAGACAAACGTGCGCAAGATCATCGAGGCAACCGGCGTTCGCGAAGTGCACGCAAGCCTGCTGCGCCGTTTGGTCGGGGGAGAAGCCCTCTCGCAACAAACCCTGCAACCTGAAATCGTGAAACGTTTTCTCCAAGCCGCCTGCCGCTAGGGGTTCATCGCACTCAGTTCGTGGGGAGCAACTCCAATCCGTGGGAGAAACGTCTCCCGAAGCGCAGCCAAGGACCCGGCTTCGGCCGCGCATTTCATCCAGAAGGTGACTGCACACCGACTGGCCTACTTCGCGCTTCCCGGACCACCCACCGCATGCAGAACTGGAATTCTCTCGCGCAGCCCAGGCAACTTCGAAAACTCCGCATGCGGCTCCGCCTGATACCAATACGCGACCGAGAAGAAATCATCAGACCGATGATTCGCATGCCCATGCTCAATCGTTGCCTTCAACGACTTCGTGAACGGGATCGGCGAATCCAGATGAAAGCGATAAACGGAAGACCGGCTACCCGCCAATTCGTCCCCCTTTATCGGCGCGCCATAAAGCCCATATGCAAAGGCGCCCCCGGAGAATCCCCACGCGCCCAGAAAATAGTCCTCCGAGCCGGTACCGTTGATCGATGGCCTCGTTTCGCCGTCGATGAAGAACATATCGTCGCCTTCGCCCCACCACTGATCCTGATTCTGCAGCACCGACATGGTCACGCCGACGAAGTGTCCGCGCCCTGTGGCTTCCGTCCAAACGTAGTTGCTCTTGCCATTCACATTTTTGCGATCGTTCATGTCGCCATTCGAATTCCAGTCCGAAGTTGTACCCTTGGCCGGGTTCGCTTGCCGATACTGGGCATGAAAGTACAGCTGGTCGGCAGAGAGAGGTTTCGCGTAAGCGCGGTAGTCGATATTGAAATAAAATGCCTCGACCTTCTCCGCGCCATCGTTGGTCACGGTGATGCGCGCGTGCTTCTGAAACGGCATCGGGAAATACGAGTTCAGCGCCTTGTCGGAACCAACACTGAGAGGTATGGACTGGTAACGGTAATACTCGCCGAGTCCCAGCCCGAAGAAATCGCCAACGGGAGTTTCGACGCTGGGAGTGGATTCGCCATCCCAGTAAGCGCGCAGCACCAGCGCCTTCAAATGTTGCGGATCCACACTCGCGATCGTGAACCAGATATGCGTGATTACACCCGGTCCATGGACGTCCAGCAGCGTGATCGTTTCACCACCATTGAATTGCTTGTAGTCGGCATTGGCGCCGGTGGTGTCGTAGCTCGACACTCGCTTTTGAACGTAGTCCTTGGATTGGGCAAGGTTGGCGATCCAGGTTTGAGGATCCTGGGCGAGCGATGCAGTGCATGTCAGCGCCAGCAGGATGGCAAGCAGTTTCACGGGCAGCCTCCGGGAAAAGCATTCTACTCGCAGTGGGAGTGGGTCGGAGTATCTGCGGGTGGATGTATCGCAGGCGTATGCTGGCGGCGCTTGATACCATGGAGCCGTGAAGTGCTCCAATTGTGCCGTCGCGATGGCCGAGTTGGCGCCCGAAAGCCGTCTGGGTATTGTGATCGCTGGCGAAGTGTGCGCCCCTTGTCAGGCTTTCTGGTTTGATCAGAGTAAGGACTTCCAGCTCTCTTCCCGATCGACGCTGATCCTGATGAAGTACATTGGCGAGCACACTTCCTCATCCAAGGCGGTATTTCAGCAGAATCTGATGTGCCCGCGATGCGGAACCGCGTTGAAACTTACGCCCGACATCGCGCGCAGCGTGCGATTTACGTACTGGGATTGCGTTAACCAGCATGGGCACTTCATCGGGATTCCTCGACTTCCTCAAGGAAAAGAATTTCATTCATCCACTCTCCCCGAGAGAGGTCCAGCAGTTGCGAGAGAGTGTGCACACGGTGAACTGCTCAAGTTGTGGCGCCTCCATTGACCTGCCAAACAACTCTGCTTGTCCGTTTTGCAAATCGCCGATTACCATGCTCGACCTGAACGAGCAGCGGCAGATGCTGGAGCAACTGAAGCAGGCTGCGGAGCCAAAATCGGTAGACCCGACTCTTCCCTTAATACTCGCGCTGGCGAAGGCGCACACCGAACAACTGTTTCGGGAGCATGATGATGACTGGTGGCAGGATGCACGGTCCTCCGGTGATCTGGTGCAGGCAGGTCGGAACGCCGTTGCGCGATGGCTTGCGAACTCATTCGTCAAATAGACGATCGGGACCTTGCAACAAAGGTCGGCGCATTGTTTTGCGAGTTCGCCCGGCGCACCTTCTTCAATCGACTACTCAAATCTACAGCGGTATATTCCCATGCTTCTTCGGCGGATTCTTATCCCGCTTGGTCTGCAGCATCTCCAGCGCCTGGATCAATTTCTTCCGAGTCTCCCTCGGTTGAATCACGGCATCCACAAATCCCCGGTCCGCGGCCACGTAGGGATTCGCAAACCGGTCGCGGAATTCTTCGATCTTCGCCTGGCGCACTTCTTCGCGGTTGGCGGCGCTCTCCAGTTCGCGTTTGTAGACGATGTCGACCGCGCCTTCCGGCCCCATCACCGCAATTTCGGCCGTAGGCCATGCGTAGTTCACGTCCGTGCGGATATGCTTTGACGCCATGACGCAATATGCCCCGCCGTAAGCCTTACGCGTAATCACCGTGACCTTTGGCACCGTCGCCTCGGCAAAGGCAAACAAGAGCTTCGCACCGTGCTTGATGATCCCGCCGTACTCCTGGGTCGTCCCCGGCAAAAATCCGGGGACATCTTCGAACGTCACTAGGGGAATATTGAAGCAATCGCAAAAGCGCACGAAGCGCGCGCCCTTGATCGACGCGTTGATATCGAGCGTGCCCGCCAGCATGGCGGGTTGGTTGGCCACGATGCCGACCGAGCGACCATTCAGCCGCGCGAAACCAACCACAATGTTCTTCGCATAATGCTCTTGCACTTCGAAGAAATACCCGTCATCGATCACGGCATGAATCACGTCCTTAATGTCATACGGGCGATTCGATTCCGCAGGAACCATCGTATCGAGTGCAGGATCCGCGCGGTCGACCGGATCAGTGCACGCTCGCCGCGGCGGATCTTCCAGATTGTTCGACGGAACAAAGCTCAGCAGCTCGCGCACCATTGAAAGACACTCGGCGTCATCGTGCGCCAGAAAATGCGCGACGCCCGAAGTTTCGTTGTGCGTGGTCGCCCCGCCCAGCTGATTCTTCGTGACTTCCTCATGCGTCACGGTCTTGATCACGTCGGGCCCGGTAATGAACATGTATGAAGTCTTGTCGACCATCAGGATGAAGTCGGTAATGGCCGGCGAATACACCGCGCCCCCCGCGCACGGGCCCATGATCGCGGAAATCTGCGGCACGACGCCGCTATAAAGTGTGTTGCGCAGGAAAATATCGGCATAGCCAGCCAGCGACATCACGCCTTCCTGAATACGCGCGCCGCCGGAGTCATTCAGCCCAATGACCGGCGCGCCCATCTTGGCCGCCAGATCCATGATCTTCACGATTTTTCCCGCGTTCGCTTCCGAAAGCGATCCGCCGAACACAGTGAAGTCCTGTGCAAAGAGAAACACCAGGCGGCCCTCGATTCGTCCGTAACCTGTGATGAATCCATCGCCGTAAAACCTCTGCTCAGCCATGCCGAAGTCGCTGCAGCGATGCGTAACTAGCTTGTCGGTTTCCTCGAACGTACCTTCGTCGAGCAGAAACTCGATGCGCTCGCGCGCCGACATCTTGCCTTCTTTATGTTGCTTCTCGCGGCGCTTCTCGCCGCCACCCGCTTCCGCCAGATGGTCGCGCTTTTTCAGTTCTTCGAGCTTCTGTTCGAGATTCATGGCGCACCGATTATAGGCGACTCGGACAGGGCCGTTGGTAATGTCCCGCCGAGTGTGACGCGGGCCCCCGCCAGTGGCATAGAATCGGCGACATGCGCGACGCACGCTTACCGTGGTGGATGGCGCTGTTGCTCGCAAGTCTGTTGACGGGCTGCGGCAGCAAATCGACAGCTCCTCCGATCTCCGGCGGTCCGATTCCTGCGCTCGTTCTCACGCCGGTCGTCAGCGGGCTGACCAGTCCGGTTGATTTGCAATTTCCGAATGACGGCAGCGGGCGTATGTTCATCGTGCAGCAAGCGGGATCGATCCGGATTGTGAACAATGGCTCCCTCGTCGCCACGCCATTTCTTGACATCACTGCCAAGGTCAGCTCGGGCGGTGAAATGGGACTTCTCGGACTCGCGTTTCATCCGCAGTTCATGCAGAATCATCTTTTCTATGTCCACTACGACCGCACGGTCGCTGGACAAATTCAAAGCGTGATCGCCGAGTATCAGGTCTCGGCGGGCGATGCGAATCTTGCCGATCCGAACAGCGAGCGCATCCTTCTCACGGTCAATCAGCCCTTCTCCAACCACAAGGGCGGCCAAATCGTCTTCGGGCCGGACGGTTTCCTCTACATCGGCTTCGGCGACGGTGGCAGCGGCGGCGACCCCATGGGCAATGGCCAGAACCTGCAGACCATGCTCGCAAAGATGCTTCGCATCGACGTCAACAGTCAGAGCAGCGGCAAGCAGTATGCGATCCCGCCTTCAAATCCCTTCGCCAATGGAGGAGGGCTGCCGGAAATCTTTGCGTACGGACTGCGCAATCCGTGGCGCTTCTCCTTCGAGCGCGGCGGCACGCGCTTGTTTGTGGGCGATGTTGGGCAGGATGCATTCGAAGAAGTCGACTTACTCGAAAGCGGAAAAAACTACGGCTGGAATGTCATGGAAGGCTTGCACTGTTACAACCCCGCCACCGGATGCAATATGACCGGCCTGACCATGCCCATTGTCGAGTACCCCCACGCCGAAGGCGAGGCCGTGATGGGTGGTTTCGTTTACAAAGGCGCTGCAATTTCAGGGCTCTCGGGCGCGTACGTTTTCGGCGACTACATTAGTGGCACGATGTGGAAACTGGTTGAATCGCCACCGGGAACATGGACGCGATCGACATTGCTATCGACGGGACGCAATATCAGTTCCTTCGGACAAGATACCGCGGGCGAACTCTACGTCGTCGACTACAGCGGCAGCGTACTGAAACTTGCGCCGCAGTAAAGCGGAGCACAACCGAGGCAGCTACTTCGAAGCTCAGGCCGATCGCGAGTCAAGCCTTCCTGCAAGCCAGCTCGGGCTTGATGTCTATTACCGGCGTTCCGTCAATCGCCTCAATCGGCCCGACCCGCAGGCGATTTCCGACGATTTTTCGCACGGTCACCGGATGCAACCCGATGGGATTCGGCCTGTCGGGAGATCTCGTAGCAAAAACTCCGGTGAGGGCATTGTTCGGGTCCGATCGCGGGTGCACCTTCAACACATCTCGCTGCGACTGGTGGAACCAGGTCATGACAATCAATTCGTCACCGGGCTGAATTCCATAGAGCGCTTCGACCGCAAACGCCTCAATTTCGAGCCACGCGTCGGGCGCTCCCTCCGAGCCTTGCTTGGGCGCAGACCTGCGAGTCTTCAAGATGGATCGAATCACTCCGACAGGACGCAGGACAACGTTCCGCCGTGAAGTCGCCTTCCCGCCATTGGAGCGGCGATTTGTTTCTCTAGCCATTTTTCGGGCTGCCATCGTCAAAACCTCTGCACCCAACCATGATAGCGGCTGCTCGACCTCTGCTCCTGCGCATCACTGAAAATCCGGGGCTTCACGCCCCTGAACAAAATCGCCTTTCCTACCGTATCTATTCCTGGGGCCCTGCAAGGCCGTCCACGACTGGGTTGGCGCTGCCGTTCGCGCATGCGATAACTGCCGCTTGGCCCGCACGTCAAACAAAGCAATGGTTTTACGCGACCTCATCGGCGATGTTTTCCGGACCCTCTGGTCCCACAAGTTGCGCACGTTTCTGACCATGTTCGGGATCGCTTGGGGCATCGTGTCGATCGTGCTCATGGTCGCAGCCGGCGAAGGCCTGCGCGTGGGACAGGCGAAGGTCGCCGAGACTCTCGGCAAGGATGTCATGATCGTTTTCCATGCGAAAACCAGCCTGCAGGCCGGCGGCCAGCGCGCCGGACGCTCGGTTCGCTGGAGCGACGAGGATCTGCCCTATCTTCGGGAGAACGCGACTGAATGCCAATACATTCTGCCTGAACTTGAGCAGGACACGGTACGAACTCACAGCGCCTACAACAACGCAGCCTTCCTTGTCACCGGATCCCAACCCGAGTTCGGCTATGTGCGTACGTTAAATCCTGGGTCGGGTCGCTTCTACAACGACAGTGACGAGAAGGAAGCCCGTCGAGTGGCGTTCCTTGGAACCGATGCCGCCAAGCAACTTTTCCCCGATGGCGGTGCCGTCGGACAAACCATCCATCTCAACGACTTTCCCTACACCGTCATCGGCGTCATGGAGAAAAAGAAACAAGACTCCAGCTACGACGGATGGGATGTGAATAAAGTCTTCATTCCGTTCTCGACCATGCAGCGCGACTTCCCCGCGAAGCCGCCATCCACGGCCCACGATGTCGATCAGTTGCTGGTGACCCCGCGTTCGGTCGATGTTCACGACATCTGCAAATACCAGATTCGGCGTGGGCTGGGCCACCTCCACAATTTCGATCCTAACGATAAGGAAGCTTGTCCCATCTGGGACACCGTCCAGGAAGCCAAGGCTTTCGAGACCATGACCAATGGCATGAAGTATTTTCTGGGTGCTGTCGGGCTCGTCACTCTTGTTCTCGGCGGCCTCGGAGTCATGAACGTGATGCTGGTCGCGGTGCGTGAGCGCACTCGCGAAATCGGTGTCCGCAAGGCGCTGGGCGCCCGGGGCAGCGAAATCCTGCGCCAGTTTTTCTTCGAGGCACTGTTGATCGCGGCGTTAAGCGGTGCCGTCGGCCTGGGTATCGCTTACGGACTGTGTGCGCTGGTGAACATGCTGCCCATGCCCGACTTTTTTGCGGGTTTGTTGCCGACCTGGGGCACCGGTCTGCTGGCGTGCACGCTGCTCGGAATGATCGCGGTGTTTTCCGCGCTGTATCCCGCCAGGAGGGCGGCCTCCATCGATCCGATCGAGGCGCTGCGCTATGAAGCGGGAGGATGAAGGCAATCGCCAGTCATCAGTCGCTAGTCGTTAGCGACTTTCGGGCGGGGACAGCAGGCTGTCGCTAGGGTGATCCGATGTAAGAGCGGTGTTCTGCTGAGAGCTGATGGCTGGAACCTTCAGCTGACGGCTAAGAGCTAAAGACTGATTCTCATGCTTCTCGAAAACATCTACGAGGCCTGGAGCGCACTAAAGCGCAACCGCACGCGCAGCGCGCTTACGATGCTCGGCATCGTCTGGGGAATCGCGACCGTCACGTTGCTCATCGCATACGGCAACAGTTTTCGCTCCATCCTCGTAAACGGCTTCAACGCGTTCGGCAAAGGAGCTGTCGTCTGCTGGCCCCAGCAGACCAGCGAGCAACCCGGTGGCCAGCGTGCCGGAAAGAAAGTTGTCTTCGAAAAAGAAGACATCGACCTGATCAAAGAAACTGCGCCCCTCGTCAAGCACGCCTGCCTGGAAACCGTGCACCGGCCGGGCATCACCTACGGCGACCGCATGTCAGGAACGGCTCCCGTGCGCGGCGTGTGTCCCGAGTATGGCGACATGCGCAACGAAGTCCCTGCCGAAGGCCGATGGCTCAACTCCCTCGACGAACTCGAGCGCCGCCGCGTCATCTTTCTCGGTGGACGTTTGCGCGAACAGCTTTTCAGCGGCCGCCCTGCGGTCGGCGAGACCGTGCTGATTAAGGGCGTACCGTTCCAAGTCGTGGGCGTGATGGCACGCAAGATCCAACTCAGCAACTACTTTTCGAGCGACGACGAGTCTTCCTGGATTCCCTATTCAGCTGCCGGTGATCTCTGGAACACGCGCTACGGCTCCGTGATCGTGTTCGAGCCGATCGCGCCCCAGTTCGAGAAGCGTGCTATGGCGCAGGTGCTGGCCGCAATCGCTTCGCGCCAGCAGTTCTCGCCCACCGACCCGAAAGCGATTCAGATGTTCGGCCGCGAGGAATTCCGGCCCGTCATCGATGGCCTCACCATCGGCCTGCAAGTGCTGCTAACTTTCATCGGGACTTTGACGCTCGGCATCGGCGGAGTTGGTGTGATGAACATCATGCTGGTCTCGGTCGACGAACGAATACGCGAGATCGGCCTGCGCCGTGCTCTGGGCGCCCGCAAACGTCACATCAAAATGCAGTTCCTGGCGGAAACACTGCTGATCATGCTGCTGGGCGGCGCCATCGGGATTCTCGTGTCATACCTGATTGCAGTCAGTGTCGGGACGCTGCCGCTGATGGGCCCCCTCTTCGAAGACGAGTCCGGCAAGGCCGACATCCACCTGAAGATCTCGCTGATGACGGTGCTCCTTTCGACCGGGGTACTGCTACTGGTAGGCGTAGCCAGCGGAATGGTGCCAGCATTGCGAGCCTCGAAGCTGGATCCGGTGGAAGCGCTGCGCTACGAGTAACACGAATCGTCGGTCAGGAAGAAACGCCAAGCAAGGAACGGAAAGCGCAAATGGCAAGCAAGGCATGAGAAGGGCACAACTTTACCCGTCAAGGCTCTATCGACGCGAGTTTCCTCGGCCGTGTCCGCGAGGCCCCCTACGTCGAAACGATTCATCACGTTTTCGGGAGTGTAGTCCTTGAGAAAGGCGCTTTCCGTTTCCTCGGCGGGATGCAAGGGGTGAGTTTGATCCCAGATTGCGTGCGCCAGAACAGCGCTTAAGAATCCGAGATGTTTGTCCAAGCCGATGAGGTACAAGCATCCGCATGGTGCGATCCGATAGGTCACTCTTTCGGTTTCCGTCCAGAGAGCAGTCCTGAAGCAATTTGATTTAGACTGCCCAAAAACGTTCGCCGCTCCGCCTTTGCATTCGCTTGAACCCACAAGGTCGCGACGACGGCGATTCGCCTGCCCACCAGCGGGTGTTTTCTGTCCGCGGTCCGCAACCAGTCTTAAATCTGAACCGCATCATCTCTCGCTTGCAATGATCGAGCGTTCTGCCGACGCCAGCGGATTTCGGGGCTGCCAGCCAAGGTCAGAGGTTGGCCCCCTATTGACGGCATTCTGACACGCATCACCCTCGGGAGGGACTTCATTCCTTCGACGTGATCGGGAACTTGGCATTTGTTTGGTTTCTTATGTTACGGCGTGCGATCCTCCCAGTCGACCCACTCGACGGGATGAGTCGCGCGGTATGCGCTCACTGCTTCGCCGACGGTCGCGAAGAAGGTTTGCTTAGCGAAGCGCGTAAAGAGCCCGAAGCGCTTCAGCTTGTCCTTGACCGGGTCTTTCATCTCGGCGAAAAACAACTCGATGCCGGCGGCGTGCAGCGTGTCGTCAAGTTCACAAACAACGTCGGCAGCTGTGACGTCGACGCTCGTGACCGGCTCCGCCGCGACGACGAGCCAGCGGACGGGTGTCGGTGCGTTCGCGACCGCATCCAGAACTCGTTCGTGGAACAGTTCGGCGTTTGCGAAGAAGAGCGGTGCATCCCAACGGAACAGCACGAGGCCCGGGATCAAACGCGCCTCCGGATAGCGGGTAATGTCGTGATAGCCCTTAACGCGTTCGACGCGGCCGAGTACGGCCGAATGCGGGCGCCAGCCGTCCCAGAGAAACTCAATCACGGCAATCGCGATCGCAAGAGCAATACCCGGAATGGCACCGAGCACGGCTACACCCGCGAAGCACACCATCGAAAGCCAGAACTCCCAGCGTTGGATGCGATAGATTCGTCGCAAGTCCCTCACTTCGATCAGGCCAATGGCTGCGGCGATAACGACGGCAGCTAGGGCGGTGTGCGGCAGGTATCGGAGCAGATTGGGTGCTAAGACCAATAGCAATGCGATCGCAAGAGCGCCCACGACTCCGGTCAACTGTGTCCTGGCACCCGCCGCTTCGGCGACCGGCGTGCGCGATGAACTGCTGCTGATCGGGAAGCCCTGAAAGAATGCCGCGGCGAGGTTGGCAACGCCGAGGCCCACCATTTCCTGGTTCGGGTCGACCGGCGAGCGCAAACGCGTCGCATAGGTTCGAGAAAGCACACTCGTGTCCGCGAATGAAACGAGGGCGACCGCGAGACCACCCATGAGGATTGGGCCCAGCTCGTCGACGTGTACAAATGGAAGGCGCGGCAAGGGCAATCCCTGAGGGAGAGAACCGAGCACGGACACCCCGCGGGTCGCGAGGTGGAATACCGCGACTACAAGGGTGGCCGCTGAAACAGCTATCAGAATGCCCGGGACGCGCGGCCAGCGCTTCAACAAAAGTATGAGCGCGAGCGTGCCGGCGCCGATCGCGAACGTCACCACGTTTGTCCTCCCTGCGAGCAGCGCGCCGACGATGCCCCATACTTGGCGCGCCGGGCCGTTTGCCGTGACAGAGAAACCGAAGAGCTTCGGGACTTGGCTCAGCAGTACCGTCAACGCGATGCCATTCATGTAGCCATAGCGGATCGGCTTTGAGAGCAGCTCGGTGACGAAGCCCAGACGCGCCAAGCCCGCGGCAACGCACACGACGCCGGAGACAATAGCCATCATTCCGGCCAGGGCCACAGCACGTTGCGGGTCGCCGGCCGAAAGCGGCAGCACGACTGTGAGGATCACAGGGGCGAGCGCAGAGTCCGGGCCGAGCACAAGGATGCGGCTCGGACCGAATAGGGCGTACGCGAGCAGCGGAACGATGGTCGCATAGAGGCCGTTGATACCCGGTACGCCCGATGCTTCGGCGTATGCAATACCGACTGGCACGAGCATGGTCGTCATTACGAGTCCGGCCACAAGGTCTTGTCGCAGCCATGGCGACTCGTACTGACGAAGAGTGTTCAAACCAGGAAGCCAGCGTATCCAGCCGGTTTGATTTACATGGACCGCACGGCGGGCGGTGGCGCCAGTGTCGACGGGATTAGATGAGGGCGAGTCAGTCATGCTCGGATACAACCTGGTTCACGGATCTTGGATTAGACGCTGGTCCCAAACCGGGACCGCCGCGTGCAAATCCTCTGTCCTAACTGGCGAGCGCGTCAGACGCTGGGCGGGGACGTGAGATTTCGATCACGGCTATCAACCCTGGCATTCCTACCTGTCTTCAAGCGGCAGCATCGGCCGATACAGTAGCACGTACGTCCCCCTCGTATTTCTTGAAGTTGTCTTGAAATAATTGGAACAATCTCTTTGCCGCGGAGTCGTAGGCCGCTTTGTCGGCCCACGAATTACGCGGCACGAGGATTTCGCTTGGCACGCCCAGACATTCGGGAACCAGGTTGAAACCAAAAACCGGATCAGGCTGCGTCCTCACTTTCGCGAGCGCACCGCTATGGATGGCATCAATGATGGCGCGGGTGTGCACCAAATTAATACGCTTGCCGACCCCATATGGTCCACCGCTCCACCCCGTGTTCACCAACCAAACACGCGCTCCGTGCTTCTTGATCTTTTCAGCCAACAGTTCAGCGTATTTTCTAGGGTGCCATACCAGGAATGGTCCCCCAAAACACGGTGAGAACGTCGCGGTTGGTTCTTGGATGCCCACTTCCGTGCCAGCGACCTTCGCGGTGTATCCGCTGATGAAGTGAAACATCGCCTGCGCAGGCGGGAGTGAGCTGACGGGTGGCAGCACTCCGAATGCGTCACAGGTCAGGAAGATCACATCGGTCGGATGTCCGGCGACGCACGGAATCAGACTGTTATGAATGAAGTTGATGGGATAGGCGCCTCGCGTATTCTCGGTAATGCTCACGTCGGTGTAGTCAACGCTATGGTCTTCTTCCAGAACAACATTCTCCAGAACAGCACCGAATCGCAAAGCAGAGAATATGTCGGGCTCAGATTCGCTGGTCAGGTTGACGGCCTTTGCGTAGCAACCGCCCTCAATATTGAAGACGCCATCGTCGCCCCAGCAATGCTCGTCGTCTCCAATGAGATATCGCTTGGGATCAGCAGACAGTGTGGTCTTTCCGGTGCCGCTAAATCCGAAAAGCAACGATGAGCGTCGCGTCAGCTTGTCTGCGGTCGCAGAGCAGTGCATCGAGAGAACGCCCCGCTTAGGCGCTAAATAGTTGGCTACGGTGAATACGCCCTTCTTCATCTCTCCCGCATACTCCGTCCCTAGAATCACGAGTTCCCGGTCCTCAAGATTGAGGCTGACGCAAGTCTTCGATCCGACATCGGACATCAGGCGGTCCGCAGGAAAAACGCCAGCGTTGTAAATCACGAAGTCCGGTTGACGAAAGGCAGAGAGTTCGCCGGCGGTGGGCCGGATTAGCATCGTATGCATGAAGAGTGCATGATACGGTCTCGAACAAATCACGCGGACCTTGATGCGGTACTTCGGCTCCCACCCAGCAAAACCATCGAAGCAGTAAATGCGGGCGCAGACGCTGAGGTAGTCCAAGGCCCGCTGGCGGACCGTCCTGTACGACTTTGGGTCGAGCGGAACGTTTGTCGTGCCCCACCAGACGTCTTTTTCTGAGGCGGGATTCTTGACGATGCGTTTGTCCTTAGGGGAACGGCCAGTTTTCTCTCCCGAGTACGCGACCAGGGCGCCATTCTCTGCAATAGTCGCCTCTTTTTCGTAACGTATGGCATGTTCGTACAAAACACTGGGCGGGAGATTGCGGTAGATTTCCTTCCCGTTTAATTCATGTTGGCCCAGATCGAGTGAATTCATAAGCCGACAGCTCTTCCACATGGTCATCGCACACTAATGGCATTTCTGTTCTGTGGGCAGGACACTAGCGCTCAGCGCCGCGGTCTGGATACTGATAAAAGCACCAGTCACAACCGGCCGATTCAGTTGAACGTGGTTGAACTTGATTCATCTACTTGTGCCGCCCTCTGCGGACGCTAGGGTTGGAAGTGAAGAGGGTCTAATTCAGGTCCCCGTTCACAGACGCACCGTCGATGCCGGTTTCTTATTGCTGCATTGATGTCGCCGACCTTTTCAGTGGCTTGGATAATTGCGCACAATTTTCTTGGTTGGCAACCCTGACACTTTTGACAGTTGGCCGCAGTTCCAAGAGTGTTTAGCGTTACCCCACAGCTGTTTTAAGACGATTTGAGTTTGTCCACCGCCTCGTTAATCAATACCGCAGAGAGGTGCAGATCATTTGTCGTTGGCCTTCCTTCTCCATCAACTCACTGCACCGCGGGGGAAATATCTGGAAGTTTGGAGACTGATGCCATGCGCGGACAGCCACCGATCCTACCGGTTGTCGAATTGAAGAAAATCGGAGACGCATGTGCTGGCATGAGCAATCACCGCAGTTCTGCAGCACAAGAAGCCAGCGCTTGACGGTAAAAGCAGACGACGAATTGGAGGAGTCATGGAAGCAACACTCGCTAATATGAATGCACGAAAGACGGGCGGTGTCAGCCCGAGTACCACGCACCGGCTATCGAACGACGAGCGGCGCAAAATCGACGCGTACTGGCGTGCGTGCAATTACCTAGCCGCGGGAATGATTTATTTACGTGAGAATCCTCTGCTGCGTGAGCCCCTCAAGCCGGAGCACATCAAGAATCGGCTACTGGGCCACTGGGGGGCCAGCACGGGGCTGAGCTTTACTTATGTTCACCTCAATCGCCTTATCAAGAAATACGATCTCAACACCGTTTTCCTCGCGGGTCCCGGCCACGGCGCGCCGGGGGTGCTAGGACCGGTCTATCTGGAGGGTGCGTATTCGGACATTTATCCCAGCAAGAGCGAAGACGAAGAAGGAATGCGCACGTTCTTCAAGGAGTTCTCCTTCCCCGGCGGTATCGGTAGCCACTGCACACCCGAGACTCCGGGTTCCATCCATGAAGGGGGCGAGTTGGGTTATAGCATTTCGCACGCTTTCGGGGCTGCCTTTGACAATCCCGACCTGTTGGTGGCGGTCGTAGTGGGCGACGGCGAAGCAGAGACCGGAGCACTCGCCACCTCCTGGCACTCTAACAAGTTCCTGAATCCGATTCGCGATGGCGCCGTGCTCCCGATCCTCAATCTGAACGGCTACAAGATCAACAACCCTACGCTGCTGGCGCGCGTATCCCACGAAGAATTGGAAAACCTATTCAAGGGCTACGGATGGGTACCGCATTTCGTGGAGGGCGACAATGTCGATTTGATGCACCAAGAAATGGCGGGCACGCTGGAAGACTGCGTGCTAGAAATTCGCCGCATTCAGGAGGAGGCTCGTACGAGTGGCAAGGCCAGCAGGGCTCGTTGGCCCATGATCGTACTGCGGACACCGAAGGGGTGGACTGGCCCGAAAGAAGTGGACGGTCACAAGGTGGAGGGCTTTTGGCGTGCCCACCAGGTACCGCTTGCGGGTGTCCGCGAGAACCCCGCCCATTTGAAACTGCTGGAGGACTGGCTGCGCAGTTACCGACCGCAGGAGTTGTTCGACGAAAGAGGGCGGCTGATCCCAGAGTTAAGAGCACTGGCCCCGACCGGTACACGCCGAATGGGCGCCAATCCTCACGCCAATGGGGGGTTGCTGCGGAAAACTCTACGCCTGCCTGACTTCCGGCAATATGCCATCCAAGTGGAAAAACCCGGGCAGACTGCCGCTGAGAACACCCGGCCCCTTGGTCGATTCCTACGCGACATCATGCGGCAGAATTCGAGTAACTTTCGCGTCTTCGGACCCGACGAAAACAGCTCGAACAAATTGGATGCCATCTACGAGGTCAGCAAGAAATTGTGGCTGGCAGACTACCGACCGGAAGATGCCGACGGAGGCGAGTTGTCCACCGACGGCCGAGTGCTCGAAATGCTTTCCGAACATACTCTGGAGGGTTGGCTTGAGGGCTATCTCTTAACTGGCAGACACGGTTTCTTCTCCACCTACGAAGCTTTTGTCCACGTCATCGACTCCATGTTCAACATGCATGCCAAGTGGCTCGCGAGTTCTGCAGAGCTGCCTTGGCGCGCGCCCGTGTCGTCGCTCAACTTGCTGATTACCTCCACTGTTTGGCGACAGGACCACAACGGCTTCACTCACCAGGACCCGGGATTCCTCGACTTGGTGGTCAACAAGAGCCCGGATGTTTGTCGGATCTATCTGCCGCCGGATGCAAATACCTTGCTGAGTGTCGCCAATCACTGTCTTAAGAGCACGGGCTACATCAACGTCATTGTGTCCGACAAGCAGAAGCACTTGCAGTACATGACCATGGACGAGGCCATTGTGCATTGCACCAAGGGCATCAGCATCTGGCAGAAGGTGAGCAACGACCAGGGCTCGGAACCGGATGTGGTGATGGCCTGTGCGGGCGACATTCCAACCAAGGAGGCGCTGGCGGCGGTAATGCTGCTTCGCGAGCACTTCCCCAGTCTAAAGATTCGCTTCGTAAACGTCGTGGACCTCTACAGACTTGTTCCCTCGACGGAGCACCCCCACGGGCTCTCAGACAAGGACTTCGACAGTTTGTTCACCAAAGACAAACCGATCATCTTCAATTTCCACGGATATCCCTGGTTGATCCACCGCTTGACCTACCGACGCACCAACCACAAGAACCTGCACGTGCGCGGATATAAGGAAAAAGGAAACATCAACACGCCGCTCGATTTGGCGATCCAGAACCAGATCGATCGTTTTAGCCTCGCCATCGACGTTATCGACCGGGTGCCCACGTTGCAGGTGGCCGGCGCCCATGCCAAAGAAATACTGCGCAATATGCAGATCGACTGCCAGAACTACGCTTTCGAGCATGGCGTGGATAAGCCTGAGTTCGATCAATGGACCTGGCCGGCGTGATTGCCGGTTCGCTCGTCGGATGCCAGCGACCTTTGCTTGGGATAGCGACGCGACTGCAGTAACTCATCGCGCTTGAGGAACTGAGGAATGAGCGAGAAGCCTTCCGCCAGCACGAGGTATTTTATGCTGAGTACGGCAAGTCTGAGCGTCATTGGCTACAAGCACGACCTTTCACGGCCGGTCACGCAGCTGTGGAACGACACCCATCATGTGGCAGCCTAGGCCAGGAGCGCAGCTTAGAAAGCAAAGCTGATCGCACCAGAAAGGGATATTACGATGAGCACAAAACCTGTGCCACCTCCGGAGAATCTACCAGCTACAAAATCCGCAGCCGTCGTCCCCATACCAACGGTACCCCAGCATATTGCAAAGCTCATTCAGCAGTACGGCTGTGGCCCGGTTCAGTTCTCCGGAACAGACAATGCCCTCTATGAGAGGCATCTCATTTTTGATAACGTCGCCGATCCCACTGCTTCGGATGCTCGGACGAGGTTCGAGGCGTTTGCTCATTCCGTGCGGGATATCCTCTCACAACGTTGGGTGCTTACTGAGAACACATACAAGCGTGAGAACGCCAAGCGTGCGTACTATCTCTCGATGGAGTTCCTGATTGGCCGCTCGCTCAGCAACAACATCATCAACCTTCTGCTTGATCCCGTCGTCAAAGAAGCCGTCCGACAAAAAAACGTGGATTGGCTCCAGTTGGTGGAGCAGGAGCCCGATGCCGGGCTAGGAAATGGTGGACTCGGACGTTTGGCAGCATGCTTTCTCGACTCCATGGCGACATTGCAACTCCCGGCCATGGGCTATGGTTTGCGTTACGAGTACGGCATCTTTAAGCAATCCATGCAAGACGGATGGCAGCTGGAGAAGCCGGACAATTGGCTCCGTCGCGCCGATCCATGGGAAGTCGCCCGCCTGAATGAGACGGTGGAGATCAAGCTGAACTGCTCGTTCGAATTGCACGGCGGCAGCTTACGTGCCCTGCCCGGTCGACCGTCAAGCTTGATCGGCATTCCGTTTGATCGGCCAGTCGTGGGCTACGGCGGAAAGACTATTAATACATTACGACTCTGGGCCGCAGCTGCGCCTGATTACTTTGATTTTCAGGAATTCAGTAGCGGGGACTTCGTCGCAGCACTGGCGGAGAGCCTTGCCGCCGAATCCATAACCAGGGTGCTTTATCCCGACGACTCCACCAGCATCGGGCAGGCACTCCGCTTCGTACAGGAGTACTTCCTGGTCGCCGCTTCACTGGCCGATCTGGTGCGGCGCTTCCGACACAGCAATGATGATTGGGAGAGGTTTCCAGAAAAGGTAGCCATCCAACTCAATGACACGCACCCGGCACTGGCAGTGCCCGAGTTGATGCGAATTCTGCTTGATGATGCGCATCTTGGATGGGAGTCGGCCTGGGACATAACGCAAAAGACACTCGCATACACGAACCATACATTGCTGCCCGAAGCTCTCGAGAAATGGCCTCTTGTGTGGTTTGAAAACATGCTCCCGCGTCATCTGGAAATCGTCCTGGAGATTAACCGGCGCCTGATCGACGAGGTTCGGAGTCGATTCCCAGGGGATGAAGGACGCACAGTGCGCACGAGCGTAATCGAGGAGGGTACTCAGCGCAAGGTTCGAATGGCAAACCTGGCCATTGTCGGTTCTCACAGCACCAACGGAGTTGCCGCCATTCACTCCGAACTGCTTCGCACGATAACCGTCAAAGACTTGGCTGAGATGTTCCCCGAACGTTTCAATAACAAGACCAATGGAGTCACACCCAGGCGTTGGTTGCTGCTTTGCAACCCGGCACTCGCCCGCACGATCACCGATGCCATCGGAGATGCATGGATTAGCGATCTCAGCCAACTGAGCAAGCTCCGGCCGCTGGCCGACGACAAGGGGTTCCGTGACGTTTTCCGCAAGGCCAAACACCAGTCCAAGTTGCAGTTTGCCGACTGGCTCAAAAGTACAACGGGTTTGGAGATTGATCCGAACACCATCGTCGATAGCCAGGTTAAGCGTATCCACGAGTACAAGCGGCAACTGCTCAATGCGTTGCGGATCGTGGTTTTGTACAACCGTGTGCGAGAAAACCCGGACATCGAGATGGCTCCGCGGACGTTCCTTTTCGCTGGCAAGGCGGCACCCGCTTACCGGCTAGCCAAGCTCATCATCAAGTTCATCAACAATGTTGCCGGTACGATTGATGGCGATCCTGCAGTGAGGGGCCGGCTAAAGGTCCTATTCCTGCCCGACTACAACGTTTCACAGGCGGAGCGGCTCATCCCCGCAACGGATGTTTCGAACCAAATCTCCACGGCGGGATACGAAGCTAGTGGTACGAGCAATATGAAGTTCATGATGAACGGAGCCCTGACCATCGGTACTCGGGACGGAGCGACCATCGAGATGGCCGAAGAAGCGGGTGAGGAAAACTTCTTCTTATTCGGCCTCACGGCGGACCAAGTGGTTCAAAGTCGTGGTTGGTACAGCCCACAGTGGCACTACGATAATGAGACGGAGACGCGGGCGGCATTGGACCTGATCCGATCCGACCACTTCAGCCGGTATGAGCCGGGAGTCTTCTCCGAGCTCCACGATACGTTGTTGGCGCACGGCGACCACTACCTGCATCTGGCGGATTTGAAATCTTATCTGGAGGCAGACCAGCGCCTGCTCGACTTATATAGCGACCAGGACGCTTGGACGCGAAAGGCCATCTTGAATGTGGCCAGTTCGGGGAAGTTCTCCACCGACCGCACGATCGCGGAGTATGCCGCCGATATCTGGAACGTGAAACCATGTCCAGTACCATAGAAGCGCGGTCTTGGGCCGGGGAACCAACGAGCACAGTGAGGATCTCTCCACTCGCAGGAAAGCCGGCGCCCCGGGAAATGCGAGTGGATTTGGCACGACTCGAACGTGATTACTTTGCGCGCCGCCCCGACCTCGGTGACCGCAGCCAACTGGTCAACTTCGGCACCAGCGGGCACCGAGGCTCATCGTTTCATGGCACGTTCACAGAAGCCCATGTTCTAGCTATCACGCAGGCCATTTGCGATTACCGGCGCGACCAGGGTACCGACGGTCCTCTTTATCTAGGCAAAGACACGCATGCGCTCTCCACACCAGCCCAACGCACCGCAATCGAGGTTCTAGCGGCTAACAGCGTACAAACCCTCATTCAGCAAGACAAGGGCGTAACTCCTACACCCGTTATCTCGCGCGCCATCCTGGTCTACAACCGTGGGCGCAAGGAGCACCTGGCGGACGGCATCGTTATCACACCATCTCATAATCCTCCGCAGGACGGAGGATTTAAGTACAACCCGCCTAATGGTGGCCCAGCCGATACCGACGTTACTCGATGGGTAGAGGATCGTGCCAATGAACTGCTCCGCGCTGACAATGCCGGCGTACAGCGAGTTCCGTACGAGACAGCCCTTCGTGCAGCCAGCACGCACCAGGAGGACTTTATCTCGCCTTACGTACGCGATCTGCAGAACGTGGTCGACATGGATGCGATTCGCGATGCGGGTGTCAAATTGGGAGTGGATCCGCTGGGCGGAGCGTCTCTACCTTATTGGGAGGTGATCAACGCCGTCTACGGACTGGACATCGTCGTTGTAAACCCGATTTTGGATCCTACTTTCTCATTCATGACACTCGATCACGACGGCAAGATCCGCATGGATTGCTCCAGCCCATATGCGATGGCCCGGCTCGTCGGCCTGAAGAATGAGTTTCGCGTCGCGTTTGCCAACGACCCAGATTCGGACCGGCACGGTATCGTCACACCCTCTGCAGGGCTCATGAACCCAAATCATTACCTCGCAGTAGCCATCGGCTACTTGCTCACACACCGTCCGCAGTGGCCCGCTCACACTGCGGTGGGCAAGACGTTAGTCAGCAGTTGCATGATCGATCGCGTGGTACAGAAATTCAATCGCAGACTGTCAGAGGTCCCTGTTGGCTTCAAGTGGTTCGTGCAGGGTTTGTTCGACGGATCATGCTGTTTCGGCGGCGAAGAAAGCGCCGGTGCAAGTTTTCTCAGACGCGATGGAACAGCGTGGACCACAGACAAAGACGGAATCATCATGGATCTATTGGCTGCAGAGATCACCGCCCGCACGGGCAAGGACCCGGGCGAACACTATCTCGAACTGACCAGAGAGTTCGGCACGCCTTACTACACACGCATCGACGCGGCAGCTACTCCCGAACAGAAGGCAAGGCTTCTCAAATTATCCCCCGACAGTGTTCGTGAGGCGAGTCTGGCAGGAGAGCCCATCATCGCCAAGTTCACTCGTGCGCCCAGCAACGACGCAGCAATTGGTGGTCTCAAGGTAGTGGCTACCAGCGGATGGTTTGCCGCCCGGCCATCGGGCACCGAGAACATCTACAAGATTTATGCCGAGAGCTTCAGGGACCAGTCTCACTTGGACGCACTGGTGAACGAGGCGCAAGAAATCGTGAATAACGCGTTGCGGTGATGCTTGAGGTCGGCAGGAAAGAACAAGGTATGCCCGATCGGTTCGGAGCATGCGATGTCGCAGAGCCGCAATGCAGAACACGGCATTCTCGGTGAGGATATGCTC
>DASRDJ010000133.1:0-7699 GCA_035652655.1 Terriglobales bacterium | reverse complement strand
CGGGATAGGTACTTAGGCTCTGGGTTTTAGGCTCTGGGCTTTTCAACACACAAGATCCAAAGCCCAAAGCCCAGAGCCCAGAGCCCAACTATGCCTCCTCCGAACGCGACTTCCGCAGAACTCGACCGCCGCTTGCGCATGTTTGTTTACCAGCATCTTCTTCGCCACGAAAAGTGTCCGACGGTTGCTGAGATGGCGCGCCGCCTGAGGACCACCGCCGCCAGAGTCCGCGCCAGCCTGACGCGGCTCGGCGAGAACCACGCCTTCATGACGCAGGAGAACGGCGAGTTGTGGCGGGCCGCGCCCTTTTCCTGCATTCCGACGGCATTCCCAGTCAAGGTGGGCAAGAAGTCTTGGTTCGGGAATTGCATTTGGGATGCGCTTGGCATTCCCGCCAGCCTATATAAGGATGCGAAGATCGGTGCGGCGTGCGGTTGCTGCAACTCCGATATGCCGGTCGAGATCCGCGGCGGCAAGCTTCGCGCTGGCGAAGGAATCATTCACATCGCCGTTCCCGCGCGCCATTGGTACCGGGATGTTGTGTTCACCTGACGGACAATGCTCCTGTTCCGGTCGGAACAGCATATTGATCGCTGGTGTCAGCAATGGAACCGTCCCCGGGGAGGCACGCTTTCTCTCGAACAGGGATGGAAACTCGCGAAGCTGTGGTACAGCGATCGGCTCAAGCCGGATTGGCGCCCAATGTCGGCAGCCCAAGCAGAATCCGTGTTTCGCGAGGTCGGACTTGTGGGAGAATTCTGGAAGCTTTCAGAGTGAGCATCTGCGGAATTCGTTGCCGCATCTCACGAGGTGAGTGAAGCGCATGGGCCGGATCAATCGTCAGCACGTAGCGCAACTGAGCGTAGGACTTCTGTTATTCCTCCTTCCTGTTTCTCTTCACGCACAAGACCTTGCCAAGCGACTCATCCTTAAAGACGGCTCCTACCAGTCCGTCACCAAGTACGAAGTCAAAGGCGAGCGTGTCCGCTATCTGAGCGCAGAGCGCGGGGAATGGGAAGAAATTCCGAAGTCGATGGTGAATTGGCCCGCCACCGAAAAATATGAGAAAGATCGCGCGGCCGGCGCTTCGACCCCCGAAGCTGCCGAACTCGATAAGGAACTCGAAGCCGATCGGGAGGCGCAAGAAGCGCTGTCTCCCCAAGTTGTGCCTGGCCTTGCGTTGCCCGAGGAGGGCGGTGTCTTCCTGCTGGATACCTATGAGAGCCGTCCGGAACTGGTGCCGCTTGACCAGCGCGGCGGTGCCATCAACAAGAACATGAAGGGCAACATTCTGCGAGCCGCCGTGAACCCGATCGCCAGCGCGCACCAGACGGTGGAGGTTCCCGGTAAACATTCGCCTCTGCAGGCGCACGTGCAAGTTCCGTCGTTGTACATCAACATCGATCGCGGGCAAGAGTCGGATGCGGAGGAATCGGCCGCGGCTTCTAAACAAAACGAACCGTCCAAGAAAGACGACACAAAGAAAGATCAGAAGCCGTCCGCCACCGACCGCTTCCGCATCATTCGCCTCGAGGCCAAGGGCGACAAGCGGGTCGTCGGCGAAATCAAGGTCGCGGTGTACGGAAAAATCAGTCAGGACGCCAAGTTCGTGCCCACAACGACCCAGGCGATGAAGGGCGGCTGGGTGAAAGTCACTCCCACCGATACGCTTCCCAGCGGGGAATACGCCGTAGTCGAGATGCTCGGGAAAGAAGGAATGAATCTTTATGTATGGGACTTCGGCGTGAATCCCAACGCGCCCGCGAATTCGATCGCGTTCAAGCAAGATCCGTCCGGGCTGCAGGCGAAGCCGGAGTCGATTGAGTTGCAGAAGAGGAAGCAGTAGAGCAGGCGTCGGGTCGCAGGTCTCAGATGTCAGGAACCCGCGGTACAGGTCGCTTTGGGTCACGGAAAATCCATTGAAGCATCGCCCCGCAAACGCAAGGGTCCCCTAGACTTCGCTCGGGATAACAATTACGTTGACTGGAGCTTTTCCTAAGACCTTAAGACCTGACACCTGAAACCTGCTTATTTCACCACTCCGCGCTGAGCAATTCCGATGTTGTCGCGGGTTGTGTTCTTTACGAGGTACATCATTTCGTCGGCTTGGCGGATTACGTCGTGCGGAGACTTGGCGTCATGCGGGTAGGTGGCCAGGCCGATCGATGCGCGGACATTCAGATTCAATCCTTCTTCCTTGCAGAACATGCTGACGCGCAGGGCATCGCGCAGGCGTCGCGCTACGTTCAAAGCCTGATCCTTGCTGGTTTGCGGAAGCAGCACGACAAACTCGTCACCGCCGTAGCGGAACGCGTAGTCGATCAAGCGCAGCTGGGCCTTGATGAGATAGCCGATCTCAGCTAGCAGTTTGCTTCCAATCAGGTGTCCATGCGTATCGTTCACCTGCTTGAAGTGGTCAAGATCGATGAACAATATGCTGAACTCATAGCCGAAACGAGAGGAACGGTAAACTTCCGTCTCGAGCGTCTTGTAAAGATGGCGCGCGTTGTACAGGCCCGTGCAGTCGTCGGTGATCGTCAGTTCCTGAATCTTTTCGACGGCGCGCGAGTTCTCGATCGCGATGGCAGCGTAGTCGCACAGGGCCTGCAGGAAGAAAATTTCCTGGTCGCCGAATCCCTTCATGTCGACGTTGACCAGTTGAATCACGCCCAGCACGCGGTGCTTGGAGTTCAGCGGGATGCAGATGATGGAGCGCGTTTCCCACTGTGTGACTTCATCGATGCGCTTGGCGAAACGAGCGTCGGTGTAAACGTCGGGTACGATCAGTTGCTCGCCGTTTTTCGCAACCCAGCCGGCAATGCCTTCGCCGACTTTCAGGCGAACGTCTTTGAGTGCCTCGGCGGCATCGCCCACGGCGATAGCGAAATAGAGCTCGTTGTGCTCCTCGTCGACCATCAGCAGCGACCAGGTTTCCGGATGGAAGTATTCCGCCATCTTTTCCATGATCGTTTGCAGGATGGAATCGAGATCCAAAGACGAAGTCAGGGCCTTAGCGACATCGTGAAAGATGTTGAGCTCTTGACTCTGCCGTCTTCGGTCGGCTCCAGTGGCCTCGGGCATGTACAAATCCTTCTAGCTGTTAGGAAGAATTGCTTGAAATTATATGCGTCGCCGGAAAGAGCGAGCAACGACCTTAAGTAACCCCCAGTACCCGCAAAGCCACGTACGGCAAGGGGCTTGGGCCGGATGAGTGCACCGGAAGGGCATGACAGACCCGGTTCACATCGCTCCAAACTGTGGCAAGGCTCTTCCCGTGCGCTTAACATATGATTAGTATTTCGTGCTATCCCGACGCCGGTCTTGGGGAGAGCCTTATGGGATCTTTCGGTGACAGGCTGAAACAGCAGCGCGAGCAGAAGAGCATCTCGCTCGACGACATCTCGCTGAGCACCAAGATCGGGACGCGTATGCTCCGCGCCTTGGAAGAAGAGAAATTTGAGCAGCTTCCGGGGGGAATCTTCAATAAGGGATTTGTACGAGCATACGCGCGCCACGTCGGCCTCGACGAAGAACAGACTCTCAGCGATTACTTGACAGCGCTGGGAGAAGCGCAGCAGGTCGCCGTGCCCGTCCAGCCAGTCGCAGCTTCCAAAGCTCCGGTAATTCTCGAGCGCCCGACCGCACCCGTCCTCGATCCACCACAGCGGGAACAATCCGCCGAAATTCCCTGGGGGCTGTTGGCTCTTGGCTTGCTTCTGGCGGCGCTGGCGTTTGCGACGTGGAGCTACTACCATCGTGAACGCAAAGCCGAGACGAGTTCGGCGACTCCGACCACCGAGCAGGCAGCGCCAGCTGAATCGATGACTCCCGGAAGCGCGCAGCAGATTCCCACCGCGCCCACCGACCACAAAGGCGCGCCGACCACACCGATTCCCTCCACGGATAAACCCGGTGCACAAACTGCGCCCCTGAATCAGGCTGCGCTGCACGGCTCAGCACCTCCGGCCGTTGTTCCCGGCGCTTTTACGGTCTTGTTGAAGGGAAGCGAGGACGACGAGTGCTGGGTTTCGATCGTGGTGGACGGCCAGCCTCCGGTCGAAGCGATCTTGACGGCGCCACAGGAGAAGTCGATTCAGGCCAATAAGGAAGTCACGGTGAGGGCAGGGAACATCGGAGCGCTCGACGTTTTCTTCAACGGCAAAAGCCTGGGGCGTCTGGGAGACTATGGAACCGTGCGGACGCTCACGTTCCATGCCGATGGCTTGCAGGCTCCGCCACCCAAAGCAGTTACGCCAGCCAGCGCTCGCTAGCGTGTAAAATCCTCGTCTTCGTTCGACCGTGCTGAATGCAGTCTGGGCGCCCAATGGGACCTCTCAGGCCGGGTTTCGGCTGCCAGGGGCCAAAATCGTTGCCTCGGTTGTCGTTTCTCTGATAGCTTTTTAGAGTCCTGAAAATACTGGGCTAACGCGCGAAAAGATGGACTCAGCGCCCTGATTTTCCCGCCGCATACCGCGCCACGTTGAGCGCAAGGAGACACAAAATTTTGCCATCGAAAAACCGCTACCTTTTTACTTCGGAATCTGTGACGGAAGGCCATCCCGATAAAATCGCCGACCAGATTTCCGACGCCATTCTCGACGCCTGCCTGACCGAAGATGCCACCAGCCGGGTTGCTTGCGAAACGCTTACCGCCACCGGTCTGGTCGTCATCGCCGGCGAAATCACCACCAAGGCGTACGTCGATTTCCAGTCGCTGGTGCGTGGCGTCGTGCAATCCATCGGCTACGACAACGCTCTTTACGGTTTTGACTGCAATACCTGCGCGGTGATTTCGAGCATCAACAAGCAGTCAGGCGATATCGCCATGGGTGTGGACACGGGCGGCGCGGGCGATCAGGGCATGATGTTCGGCTTCGCGGTGAACGAGAATCCTGAGCTGATGCCGACCCCCATCCTGCTGGCACACAAGCTCACGCAACGTCTCACCGAAGTTCGCAAGAACGGCACCTGCCCCTATCTCAGGCCCGACGGCAAATCCCAAGTCACAGTGGAATACGACAAGAACGGCAAGCCGATCCGCGTGGACGCGGTTGTGATTTCCACCCAGCACGCGGAACACGTGGGCAACGATCAACTGCGCGCCGAAATTCTGCGGCACGTGATCCAGTACGTGATTCCGAGCAACTTGCTCGATGCCGACACCAAGTATCACATCAATCCGACGGGACGTTTTGTCATCGGCGGCCCCATGGGCGACACGGGACTGACGGGGCGCAAGATCATCGTCGACACCTACGGCGGCATGGGACGTCACGGTGGCGGCGCGTTCAGCGGAAAAGATCCGACGAAGGTGGACCGCTCGGCAGCGTACATGGCGCGGTACATTGCAAAAAACATTGTGGCTGCCGGCCTCGCCGACAAATGCGAGGTGCAACTGGCATACGCCATCGGCGTCGCGGAACCGGTCAGCGTGCTGGTCGAGACCTTCGGCACCGAGAAAGTCGACCCGGCGATCATTCCCGACCTGGTTCGGGCGAATTTCCAGCTGACGCCCAAGGGCATCATTGACTCGCTGAACCTGCGCCGGCCCATCTATCGTAAGACGGCCGCGTACGGGCATTTCGGCCGCACCGATAAAGACTTCACATGGGAAGCGACGGACAAGGCAGCCAAGTTGGCCAGTGAAGCGGGCCTGCGTGAACCGGCCCTGCAGACGGCGAAACGGTAGGTTTCCCCAGAAGGACAGAGGACGTTTGGCGACGTCCTCTGGTAACTCCCCTACCCGTTCGGACGCGCAAATCCGGGTGCGCATTTCGTGTATTCTGAACATCTGGCACGGGGCCGGAATCCCAGAATTTTCACACGCATTCATGAATCAGGAGAGGTATGTCAACGACACCGACGCAAGTAAACTGCGACGTTAAGAACCTTGATCTGGCCGACATGGGGAAGAAACGCATTGACTGGGCGAACCAGTCGATGAATGTGCTGCAGATCATCCGGAAAGAATTCATCAAGAATCAGCCGCTGAAGGGCATTCGGATTTCCGCCTGCCTGCACGTTACGGCGGAGACGGCGAACTTGGCGATCTGCCTGCGGGACGGCGGCGCGGACGTAGTGCTGTGCGCCTCGAATCCGCTTTCGACGCAAGATGATGTAGCAGCCAGTCTGGTGCGCGACTACAACATTCCCGTCTACGCCATCAAGGGCGAAGATAACGATACTTACTACCAACACATCATCGCCGCTATCGATCACCGTCCGCAGATCACGATGGACGACGGCGCCGACCTGGTTAGCGTCCTGCACACCAAACGCACGGACGTTCTCGAGGGCGTGATCGGGGGCACGGAAGAGACCACTACCGGCGTCATTCGACTGCGCGCGATGGCGAAGGAAGGCGTGCTGCGCTATCCGATCATCGCCGTTAATGACGCGGATACTAAGCATCTGTTCGACAACCGGTACGGCACTGGGCAGTCCACGATCGACGGCATCATTCGCGCGACCAACTTCCTGCTCGCTGGATCGAAGTTCGTAGTGGCTGGGTATGGATGGTGCGGCCGTGGTCTGGCGAGCCGCGCGCGCGGCGCCGGAGCGGAAGTTATCATCACCGAAGTTGATCCTACGAAGGCGCTGGAAGCGGTGATGGACGGTTTCCGAGTTATGGCGATGATCGACGCTGCACGGATGGGCGACGTGTTCTGCACGGTAACCGGCAACAAGAACGTTCTCGCCAAAGAACACTTCGAGGTGATGAAGAACGGCGCCATCATTTCGAACTCGGGCCACTTCAACGTGGAAATCGACATTCCGTCGCTCGAGAAAATGGCATCTTCGAAGCGCACGACGCGCAACTTTGTCGAGGAGTACTCGATGAAGGATGGCCGGAAGATCAATCTTCTGGGCGAAGGCCGGTTGATCAACCTGGCTGCCGCCGAGGGACATCCGCCGTCAGTGATGGACATGAGCTTCGCCGACCAGGCGTTATCGGTTGAGCACATGGTGAAGAATTACTCAAAGCTTGAAAAGACGGTGTACACGGTGCCGGTGGAACTCGACAAGCGTGTCGCTAAGTTGAAGCTGGAATCGATGGGTATCAAGATCGACCGGCTGACGCCTGAGCAGGAAGAGTACTTATCCGGCTGGTCCGAAGGTACTTAGTCTTTTCGGTAAGTTGAATGAGATGGGCGGCTTCGGTCGCCCATTTCTTTTACACTCTCCACGCTGGCAAAAGTGACAATCCGAGGTTGTTGTTCTCCGCTTACCTTCTCACGCCATGTAGTGACTACCGTCACGCCGCGCCGAACATCAGATCTTCTATCATTTCAAGAGTATCTTCCTGTAAGCAAACGTCGAAACTTCATTTCTTCTGGGATACGTCTGTTTGAAAGGAGCACGTCATGTTAAAGAAGTTGGTGGTAATTAGTGCGCTGCTATTGTTGTGTTCGATGTGGGCGGCTGCCCAGGAACAAGAACCTTCGAAGGTGGATATTTTCGGAGGGTATCAATATCTCCATGCCAATAGCGGGGTCTCGGGCGTGGGCGGGTGGAATTTCAATGGATGGAATGCGGCCGTGAGCGGCTATTTCACGCGTAACTTCGGTGTGACTGCCGACTTTAGTGGGAACTATGCGAAGCCGAACGTGTTGGGCGTGAGCGTGGACACGAAATTTTATTCGTACCTCTTCGGGCCCACGGTGCGTTTTCCTAACGCTACTCACCTCATTCCCTTTGG
>DASRDJ010000132.1:0-4834 GCA_035652655.1 Terriglobales bacterium | reverse complement strand
TCAGGAGCAAATATGAGCGAACTGATTGATAACCGCGCCCGCAAAATCGCCACTCTCAAAGAAATCATTCAGCATCTTCATAAGGTTGAGGCTCCAGAGGCGGTAAAGTCCCAATTGCGTGAGATGGTGCGGCAGACCAATCCCTCCGAGATCATGGCTATGGAACAAGAGCTTATATCAGGAGGCATGCCAGTCGAAGAAGTAAAGTCTATGTGTGACCTTCATTCGCAGGTCACCCGCGAAGTTCTGGTACAGCTTCCCGCCGCCTCGATCGCTCCCGGCCATCCAGTCGATACGTTCCGTTGCGAGAATGCTGCCATCCGAGAGGTCATTGCGAAGACTCGCACAATTTTCAACGAGCTCTCTACGCTTCCAGACAACGAGGAATGCACACCTCAACTTCTGCAAATCAAACAAAACGCGAACGAACTGATGGACATCGACAAGCACTATCAGCGCAAGGAGCACGCTCTTTTCTCTTACCTCGAAAGGCATGGCATCTCTGGTCCGTCGAAGGTGATGTGGGCAAAAGACGACGACATCCGCAGATCGCTGAAAAGAATGAACCAAGCCGCCCACGAATGCGTCCCGACCGTTTCAGATTGCAAGAATCTCGCCACCGCCGCTGTATTGCCGGCGCTTAGTGCAGTCGAAGAGATGATCTTCAAGGAAGAGAACATTCTTCTTCCCATGTCTTTGCAAAACTTAACCGAAAACGAATGGGCCGAGATTTGGGCGTCGTCACCAAAATATGGCTGGTGCCTGGTCGAACCTCGACAGGGATATACGCCTCCTCAGAGTCTGAGTGCATCTTCGCCAGCCGTGCCCACCGACGGAACAATCATGATGCCGACTGGTAACGTCACCGTCGAACAACTCACATCGGTGCTGTCGACGCTGCCAATTGATTTAACGTTTGTAGATGCCAACGATCGAGTGGCATTTTTCACGGAAGGGCCGGACCGAATCTTTGCACGCAGCAAAGCAATCATAGGGCGTAAGGTGCAGCACTGCCATCCTCCGAGCAGCGTCGATGTGGTTGACCATATTCTCGATGACTTCCGCGCGGGTCGGCAGAACGTCGCAGAGTTCTGGATCAACCTTCGAGGGAAGTTCGTTCACATTCGTTATTTTGCGGTTCGAGACAAAGAGGGCAAATACCTTGGGACGGTCGAACTCACACAGGACATCGCTCCTCTGAGAGAGTTAGCGGGTGAGAGACGACTTTTGCAATACACCTAGGACTAGCGTGTCAAAATCGAACCTAGCACTCAATCCGAAGCATCCAGAACGAATCTGCTGGGGATGCGACAAGTATTGCTCCGCCGATGACCTCCGCTGTGGAAACGGAACAATTCGGACGCAGCATCCGGTCGAACTTTTCGGAGAGGACTGGTTCGAATGGGAGCTCACCAGCCAAACTCCCCCTGCGACCGGGAATGCGCAGCAAGATGACACATCAAAGAGCAGCAAGCAATGATTAATCGCTGGCGTTCTCACTCGATGCGCACAAAACTGCAGGCGGTGGAATAGGATATCGGGTAACGTCGAGAGGTAAGGCTGTGGGGTCATCTCAACATTCACAACAACGGCACCTGCTCCTCGGAACCATCTCGTTCACCGTTTGCTTTGCCGCTTGGGGGTTGATCAGCGCATTCGCTCCTGTCTTCCGTCAAAGATTCCACCTTTCCGCAACACAAACGGCGTTTCTCGTTGCAGTTCCGGTGCTGCTCGGAGCGCTCGCCCGACTGCCAATGGGCATGCTCGCCGATCGCTTTGGCGGCAGAGTTGTCTTTACCGTTTTGATGTTTTTCGTTGCGGCGCCCGTGGCTCTAGTTCCCTCCGCCGCAAGTTACCGCAATCTGCTCGTCGTTGCTTTCTTCCTTGGAATGGCCGGCTCGTCGTTTGCGGTGGGCGTCGGCTATGTTTCGCGCTGGTTCTCCATGGATAGCCAGGGCAGTGCGCTCGGGGTTTACGGTCTCGGGAATATCGGCCAATCCGCTGCGGTGTTCCTGGGACCAGTCGTCGCTGCCGCATTTGGGTTCCGCACGGTCTACACGGGGATGTCGATCATCCTGATCGTTTGGGCAGTCGTGTTTGCGGCTTTCGCGCGCAATGCGACTCAAACAACACGTCCTAAGGGCCTCTCGGAAATGCTAGGGGTGCTTGGCCGCGAACCTCTGGCATGGCTCCTGTCTGCCTTCTACTTTCTTACCTTTGGTGGATTCGTTGCCTTCTCGATTTATCTGCCAACATTGTTACGCGACCAGTTCGGGCTGAAGCCTGCAGACGCCGGTTTTCGCACTGCCGGTTTCGTACTGCTTGCAACCTTGTGCCGACCGCTTGGTGGGTGGCTCTCGGACCGCATTGGAGGTTCGCGGGTTCTTTCCTGGATTCTGCCCGCTGTCGCTGGCTTCGGATTGCTGCTCGGCGTGCAATCCATGATTCCGTTCACCGTTGGCGCACTTGGGTGCGCCGCGTTGCTTGGGATCGGGAACGGTGCGGTATTCCAACTCGTTCCGCGATACTTTCCTAATCAAAGAGCAACCGTCACAGGACTCGTCGGTGCGATGGGTGGAATGGGCGGTTTTTTCCCGCCACTTCTGTTAGGCGTATTTCGTGACAAGCTCGGGATTGTCTGGCCAGGATTTCTGCTGCTGTCCGCAGTGGCCTGTCTTCTGTGGTGGGCGAACGCAAGAGTCTTCTTGCCGCGTGAAGATGAGTTACAAGCAAAACTCCCGGCGGCTGCGATTCGGACCGCCGACACAATTCGATCCGGTGCATGGGCGACGTTGTGGACGGGCGTTCTCATCGCCGCCATTGTGCTCGGTTCGCGCAATCTGCAGAATTTCGATCCCGCGCTTGTCATCTACACCTTCGCGATCATCTTCGCTACTTGGGGTGTCGTCTTTCACTATTCGGTCTGGATTCGGAAACCGCCGACCCGCGTCTATTGGCAGCGCGGCTGGCAGTTGTTCCGGGAGCGCGGCGTCTTTCGCAGTCTCGCTCACATTGTTTCCCTCGTCGGAACACACTTGCTGTCGCAGACCTTCATCGCAAGGCGCTCGCGGTTGCGATGGGCCATGCATCAGTTGATTTTCTGGGGATGCCTGCTAGCGGCTGCGATTACCTTTCCGCTCGTATTCGGGTGGATCTATTTCACCAGCGATCCCAACAATCAGATGGTCTACGTGACCCATCTTTTCGGTTATCCCGCGGGTCACTTTCACCTGCACACATTCACCGCGCTGCTACTTTTTCACGGTTTGGATATTGCGGCCTTTCTCGTTCTCGGCGGAATTGGCCTGTCTCTCTGGCGCCGTATGCGCGATGAAGGCGCACGGGCGGTACAAACCTTGGCCATGGACTTCTGGCCTCTGATCTTGTTATTCGCGATTTCGATCACTGGCCTGGCCTTGACGGTATCGCAAGAGTGGCTGGGAGGCAGTTTCTACGATTTTATTGCTATCTTGCATGCCATCACCGTGATCGCAGCGCTTCTCTATTTGCCGTTCGGCAAGTTCTTCCACATCTTCCAACGGCCCGCGCAGTTGGGCGTCAAACTCTATCAGCAGGCCGGAGCCGAAGACAGCGGCGCGATCTGTGCTCGGTGCGGCGAACGCTACGCTTCGCGCATGCACATTGAAGATCTCAAGAAAGTTCTCCCGCAGATGGGTTTCAACTATTCGATGCCTGGCCCCGTCAGCAATTGGCAAGAACTCTGCCCGGCGTGCAAACGCAAATCAATTTCACTTGCACAAATGCGACTGAAAGAGGAAGCGAATGGCTAAGGCCCCGATCTCTGAAGAGGCGCTCAAGGAACAGTTCGGGCCTCATTTGAACTATGTTCCTCCCGGCGGATGGAAAGATGAATCAATCCACCCCGCGGAGAAACTGGTGAAGACCCATTGTTGCTTCTGCGGACAGCAGTGCGGTATCCAGTTGAAGGTTAGGGAAAATCACATTATTGGATTCGAGCCTTGGGAGGATTTTCCTTTCAACCACGGGATGCTTTGTCCCAAAGGTGTGAAGCGCTACATGCAGAGCGGCCATCCCGATCGTCTGCTGACGCCGCTTATGAGGCGGGCAAACGGTTTCCAGACGGCAACGTGGGATGAGAGTTTAGATTTCACTGTCGCCAAGATTCGCGAAATTCAGAACAAGTACGGTAAAGACGCCTTTGCTATCTTTGGAGGCGCGTCGCTTTCCACAGAAAAATCCTACCTGCTCGGGAAATTCGCCCGAGTTGCCGTAGGAACTCGACACATCGATTACAACGGTCGTCTGTGCATGGTTTCGGCAGGCACCGCATACAAGCTGGCATTCGGCATCGACCGCAGCACGATTCCCTGGAGTGAGATTCCGAAGGCCGAAGTTCTATTTGTCATCGGCGCCAACGTTGGTGAATGTGCTCCGATCACCACCGACTACATCTGGCGTTGCCGCGACAACGGCGGAAAGCTGATTGTTGCCGACCCGCGCCTGACACCGATTACGCGCAATGCGGATTTGTATCTACCCCTGCGGCCGGGCACCGATCTCGCGTTGCTCTTGGGAATGCTTCACGTGATCCTGCGGGATGGCCTTGAAGACCGCGAGTTCATCGACAAGTACACGACCGGCTTCGACGATGTCGCAGCTTATGCCCGGCAATGGGATCTGCGCAAAGCGGCAGAAATGACAGGTGTTCCTCCCGAGACGATTGAGAAAGCCGCTCGCTGGATCGGCAAATCGAAACGCTCCATCCTGATGCACGCGCGGGGATTGGAACATCAATCCAAGGGCGTCGAGAACTGTTCTGCGATCGTTAACATTGCCCTGGCAACCGGAAATA
>DASRDJ010000131.1:0-3201 GCA_035652655.1 Terriglobales bacterium | reverse complement strand
AAATATTCCGAACCCGCTGCTTCGCTGCAGTGCTACCCTTCTTCATAGCCGGTCTCCTTTTTATCTGTGCTTCGAGCACGTCGATAACTTGGGAGCGTACAGCATCCCGTCCGGAGACCGGCCTTCTCATCCCATCTGATTGCGTCACTTGAGGATTTCTGTTATTGCTCCGGCAGCAGATTGAGGCCGCATCGCAATGTCCAGTCGTCACCGAAAATTCCTGATCAAGACGACGTCGCTGTTTTCGCTGCCTCGTGTCATGGCCAGCTGCCTCCCGTCATGCGACCAGGCAAAGTCAGAAATCTGTCCGGACTCAAAATTGGTAATCTGCTTCGGTGCGCCGCCAGCCAGGCTCTGTCGCCAGACGTTGGAGACACCGTTCCGGTTCAATACATAATCAACTGCCTCACCCTCTGGCGCCCAGTGCGGCTCGCCGGCCAACGCTGGCCAGTCGAACTGGTAAAAGGCGACACCGCCATCGAAAGGGATTACCTTCAGTTGATTTGGTTTGGACGCAGACGGAGACGCGGGGGTCTCGACCGGAACGTTGGGCCCGACGAGATACACGATTCGCTTTCCGTCTGGGGAGATATAGAGAGAGGCGTCAGAGCCAAGCCCAGAGTCCTGTGACAGCGTCTCTGGAGGCTTCTCTCCGGTAATGTTCACGCGTACCGGGATAAAGGAAGGACCCTGCAAATAGACCACCCACTTGCCATCCGGGGAACATTGTGGGTGTAGGGCAAAGGTTTCCTCAGCGATGCGGATGGGGTTTGAGCCATCGGCATCCATACGCCATATGCCGCGCTTTTGTTCCTGGTAGGCGGAGTAGACAATATAGCGTCCATCGCCACAAACCGACGGGTCCCAGCTGGGACGATGATTGGGCGTCAGCAGCGTACGCCCGCTCCCATCCGGATTTATCACGAACAGATTGCCATCTTGGCTGGCAAAGATGATGCCGCCGTTGGGCATCCAGGAGAAACGTCTGACAGCCAACTCTTTCGCAGTGATCTGCTTGGCCTTTGCGGTGTTTCCGCCGGATGCGATCCACAAGTCGGAGACCGTTGTTAGCTCGGTGTCGACAAGAGCCTTGCCATCCGGCGTGAGGTCCAAGCAACAGAGCTGGTAATCCATCAGGTCATTGGTGAGGCGGCGTGCCTCTCCTTTTGGATATGAGATGAACCAAAGTTGCCCGCGAAACGCCTGATCAACGTTACTTATGGGCGCCAAGAGACCACTGCCGTCGGGCAGCCAGCGCGGGCGGCCGACAGCGTCCGGTGTTGAGTAGATTTCACGGATCGATCCATCCGCGACCGATATGGCCCAGAGCCCAGAACGAAGACTTTTCGTGGCCTCCAAGGTTGTGAACGCAACCGTCTTCCCATCGGGAGACCACGCGACTCCGGTAGATCCCTCAATGTAGGCAGGTGAAGCTAGAACCCGTTGATCACTCCCGTCGGCCTTGGCAATCCAAACATCAATTTTTTCACTGGACGCGTACCGCAAAAAAGCGAACTCGGTGCCATCCGGAGAGTAACTGGATCCGGAATCGATACCCCCCTGCATCGCAAGGTGTGGTGTTCCGCCGAGCACGGGCATCCGATAGAGATAGGTGTCCGCGAAGTTGGGCTTCGCGGAGCGGATAAAATCAATGTAGTTGGCATCCGGTGAGAAGGTCAGACTCCATATCCAAACCTCATCAGGCGGTAGAATCTGCACGTCGCTGCCGGTAGCGACTTGACGAACGTTTAGGCTTTGTTTTTCCCCTTCTCTCAGGACGTAGACCACGTAGCGCCCGTCCGGAGAAACCGCGACATTCGCCGCATTCCCGCTCTGCGTAACTCGGGTGATCTTCATGCCCTGCAGGTTCCACTCGTTCCTGCGTTCGTTCAGCCCGGACAAGTAAATTCCTATTCCAGCAATCAGCGCCGCCAAAATAACCAGCATCAGTGCCAGAATTCCCTTG
Organism: Terriglobales bacterium; assembly: GCA_035652655.1. Classification (GTDB taxonomy): domain Bacteria; phylum Acidobacteriota; class Terriglobia; order Terriglobales; family Acidobacteriaceae; genus Gp1-AA133. Next base: position 1,235 of record DASRDJ010000131.1, on the reverse strand, counting down.
TGGCGTCTTGCTTCCGCGAGTAGGACTGCTCCGCTGGACGGTCGCACTTGCGTCGAAGAAACGGCTGCGGCGGAACTCGCGGAGGCGACCGTGCTCGCCGTGTGCGTGCTGCTGGAATCCGTACCCCGCTTCAGCCGCTTCAAGTCGGTGCGGATGTCGGCAGCGTTCTGATAACGCAGCTCCACCGCCTTGTCGGGCACAGTCAGGTCAGTCGTATTGGGCACTTGATCGACCCGAGCGATGAACCGGTATCCTCGGCGTGGAACCGTCTCGATGTAGGTCGGGTCTGTGGCTGAATCGCCGAGAGTCTCGCGCAGCCGGTTCACTGCAGCGTTGAGCCCATGCTCGAAGTCGCCGAAGCTGTCCCCCGGCCAAAGTTTTCTTTGGAGCTCTTCCCTCGTCACCAGCCTTCCGGCATTCGAGACGAGCATCAGCAATACGTCAATCGCCTGACCAGAGAGCTTCAGCCGCTGACCGTGCTTGCGCAGTTCGCTCGATTCGGTCGACAGCTCGAAAGGGCCGAAGTGCATTGAGCCGATCGTCTTGCGTGGCTCCGACATGGCCCCCCACTTGGGCCACGATTTTATCACCGTATCCACGCCCAGGATTCCCGGCCGTTTCTTCTTCTTCAACTGCTACCTCACCGATCTTTCAACAAGTTGCGCAATGATCCAGAACTATCTGATTTGGACTTTGCGAGTATTGCGATAGCACCAGGCACAGCCCAAGTTCGGTGGCACCGACGGGGTGACCACCATGAAACCGAGCTGTCTCATCGCAGTTCTCTTTGCCGCCTGCACGGCACAAACACAATCTCTTCGTGTCGTCCCAGTCCTTCTTGAAGGGACCGGCAAGACAACCACCGGTGTCGAGTTCTTCTGCACGCAGGACTACAACCGCGATGAGTGCCACCAGCATGCACTGGAGCTGCGACGGGCGCTCATGACGTATCCGCTAGAGCGGCTTGGAATGTGGTCTTTTGTTCTGGTGCCGTCCTACAAGTGGAAGGATCTCGTGCGCGCCGTCGGTGGATCTACCGACAGTCCGGCTTTCACCATCTTTGAGCGGCGTACAACGGTCATGGAGAGTAGCCTCTTTTCCGCAACGGCAACCCGTAGTGCCGAACTCATGCACGTCTTTGGCGTGACAGGAGAAGCTTTGCTTGAGTTGGCTGTCAACCATGAGTTGGGGCATTGCGTTTGCCACGATCCAGACGAGCGGAAGGCAGACGATTA
>DASRDJ010000130.1:0-3366 GCA_035652655.1 Terriglobales bacterium | reverse complement strand
AAGGGAATGAGCCCGTATGCACGTTGACCGCGGAACGCATCGACCAGTGACACCTTCTGGTCCGCGGAGAGAAGCCTTAGCGCTCGCTCCGAAAGAATCCGCCCTGCAACAACGGTGCAGAGAAGCACGACAAACGCGACTTCAAATAGCACGCTGCCCTCCCCGCTGCGCCATAGCTCCTAAGCCCAGCGGCTGGCCAACAGCACGCGCAGCGGCGCAGTTGGCCGGTCCGCTGAAGCGAAGGGTTAGGCACGACGTGATGAGGCCTTGTATCGGTTGAGCAGGTCTGCGAGATCCTCATGCCTGAGCCCATAGGAGTCCGGTATTGCAGCTTCAAACCCAGTTAGCTCGGTGTTGAATGACCTCAACTTTGGAGAGCGCTGATACGACTCAACGTAGTTGAACATCACCATCCTGCTGGTAAAGACCCTGCCAACACCAAAGCCCGTTACATCCTCCCAGCAAATGGTGTGCGCGCGAAATAGTGAGCAGATCGTGAATCCATCGGGCGTCAGCCGAAGATATGAAGCCTTTGGGAGCATGCAGATCAGCGAAACAGACAAGCAAAGCCCGAAGAACACGATGCCCAGCCAGCCGAACATTTCGCGGGAGCGGACCATCCAGATCCCGATCAGAACAAATGCAAGCGAGCCCAGAGCGACGACAAGCCATTGGGTTGCCTTGGGGCGGAGCAGAATGGGCTTGTTTGTCTGCATTGGATGGCGCCTAACGCTCCGGTTCAGCGGCGGCGCGGAGCGCCGTCCGCTGCAACCGGCTGCTAGGCCGCTGTAGGCGGAGCCTGAAGAGGGGGATTCGCATCATCGGGACCAATCAGCGACGACGCCCCGACACGAGCGGCGCTGCGCGGACAAATTCATTGGCTGCGGCCTCCTCAAGCATCCATCGGCCCATGGCTCTATAAGAAACGGGCGACCAGGAATTTAAGGCGCCGCCCCAATCCCGGGATGCCACGGGACGCTCGTCCTTTCCTCGAGAGTTGACTCCGGCCCGGACAAGGGTCCAACGAAGCGCGGAAAACGCACCGTTGCCGAGCGCGTCTACTACTGCCTGCTGTTCACGAGATCCGCGGCCCATTGTGCCGGGCATCCACATGAAGAAGCGCATGGCGCGACTCGCGGGCTGTCCTGGTTGTGAAGTGAGCAGCGTGTTGATGACAATGATGCGATCGACGCCTGCGGCCAACATCGACCGCTCAACCGCCGCCATGTTCGCAGAGAGCAAGGCCGGGCGTTCATGCGTTGTCGCCGTTACTCCAAGAGCAGTGAGCACGGCGTCTGCGCCGGAACATGCGTCCGCGAGCGCGGCCCCATCAGCCAAAGACTGGACAACGGCAGCCCTGGACCCACCCGGCAGGTCGGTGATTCGTTCTAGCCGCGAGCGTACGACGGCAGTGAATCCGATTCCCTCAGCCCGGCACACGCTGAGGATGCCCTGACCGAGGCCGCCCGCAGCACCGATAACGGCCACATGATGAGGCAGTGGCGTCATAGATACCTCACGCACCGGCGCGAACGTTGGTGTCAGCGGCCTATCGCTGGCTATGAGCTGTGGCGCCAAGCGCCGTCAGCTCGATGGCCTTGTTAGGCATGCCCATCTCCAAGGAGTCGAGCGCTGAAGGCCTTGGGATCCAAGAAAGCAGCCCGAGCCTCCGCAGCCCACTGTGGCGCTCCGATCGCTATTGCGACGGTAGACCGACACTCATCGAAATAGGTCGCGGCGGGAAAGGCATTGAACAAGACGTACCAAAGCGCATCGGCAAGAGGCTCGTCATTGTGCCAGGTTGATATCGCGAAGTGGCCATTCGGCCGCATCTCAGCCTCGACCATGTCGAATGTGTCGTGTACCCACTCGCATTTGGGGCCCAGCAGCAGACATAGACGCATCCGGTCGACAGGAGGTGACGCGCAAGCGCGACCACATCGGGATCTGTGGCGGCGGTGGCGTCCCACGCGAGGAGGCATGCGAAGTACCGACCTGGTGGACGAGGGGCCGAAATTGCGTCGGATGCGCGCACAGCATCCACAACGAACAGTTCGCGTTCGGATACGTCCTCACGTCCTATGAAAGTAAGCGCTGCCATACCCTTGTCCGCGTTACGTCGCGGTTCAGCGGCGGGCCGCTTGTGCACCGCCCGCTGGAACCGGCGGTTGGGCATCTCTTCTACCGGTCGCGGCAAAAAAGGCGAGCCCGAGACCTACTGCAATGACGGCGAAGCTGACAGCGGGCACCGCAAAAATGAACTTCCATGACAGGCCCGCGGACACGACGGAGGCCAGGAAGAAGGAGACCAATAGCGGACGAAGGCGAAGCGCATCGCTTTTCGCGAGCGCCGCAAGCTGCCAAAGTAAGACTGCCTGCAAAAACAAGTAGACACTGAGGATCAAACCAAAGCCGAGGTAGAAGTCAAAATAGGTCCGGGTCACTCCCTCGGCGTTGAAGCGAAACGCTTTCATCGCTTTGAGCACCTCAGTGTCCCCCATGGGGGACCACGACTCCATGCCTCCCAGAGAGTGTCCGATCGCAAAGATTAGCGTTATGACTGAGGTGATCCGGAGCAGTATGAACGGTTTCATTCGGATTCTCCTCATTCGGTAGGCGCCCAGCGCCCTGCATCAGCCGGGGCCAAAGGCCGTCGACTGACCAAGCAGGTGGCCACGCTTCACCCTACGACGACCTTCTCCCGACGCGCCGTAGCGGGCATACCCCGAAGACCGTCCGTGGCTCTTCAGCGCGGCCGCCCTGGTCGTTCCCTGACCGTTGGCTCCGTGACTCAACGTCCATCGTGTTCGACTAGGGCCGTGAATTCGTTTCGCATAGTCCTACATTTCAGTCCCTGTCGTACGCGGAGAGATCACTTTTGCTCCTCTGGCTAACGCCGCGATGAGCAGCCTCGGGCGAGCGAACGCGAGCCCGAGGTCTGCTCGACTGCGAAGTTAAACTTCCGTCTCATCGTCAACGAGCCATCCGCCGGTGGAGCTACGGCGGCCATCATGAAGAGTCTGCGGTTGTGGCCGAGCTCATTCCTCTCCGCGGGCCCACGCGGCGAGCACTTCGTCGTCCTCCGCATCATTCCAATCGAACACACCCAGAAAGAATGGCGCCCGTTCATCGACCTTGCGACCCGGTCTGGGCTTGTACACGAAGTCATACTGCGCCAGTGCCCAGTATGCGTGCTTGATCGATTTCTCGGCGGCCGACTGAGTCGCTGCCTCGAGAACGTGGAGGAATAGGACAGTTTCCCGAGGATCTCTTCGACCGTGGCCTTGGGAAACTCGTCCGTGACCGCCGATAGCTCCTGGGAGTCGAGGTCGTAGTGCCGCACGCCGCAGAGATCTTTCAGGATAT
>DASRDJ010000129.1:0-10395 GCA_035652655.1 Terriglobales bacterium | reverse complement strand
AGAGGAAACTCATCCGAATGGGCACAAGTCACACTTCTCCAGGGAAGCCTAATTCCAGTGGGCTGGATCTCGAGAAAACATCTCGCCTCCGGTCGAGGCAGAACTTTTTTCTTGACATCCCTTTTGATAGAACTCATTGACCCCGATCTCATGAGGTGACGATTCCTTCATTCAGACCGATTGCGTGGTGTAGCTGATCAGTGCCACCCTCAGTAGCACCTTCGGGTAATTGCTGTTAGCACAATTCTCGAGGCAGGAGCGCGCTCGTCTCTCGTTTCGACTCGAACAACTCAACAAGGCTGTCTCTGCCCTCGCAGGAGCAAGCGTCACTCGCAGAGGGAAAATCTCTGCCGCTGGTCGTGCGCGGATCGCTGCGGCTCAACGTGCTCGCTGGGCCAAAACTAAAAGCCAGAAGGTGGCCTCGATTGTTTCCAGGAAGCGACGCAAGATCTCCGCCGCCGCAATTGCTCGAATTCGCGCTGCTCAGAAAGCACGCTGGGCGCAGTGGCGAAAGGCGCAGAAATCCGCTTAGCAGCAACGCCGAGTTGAGAAAATTCGATCGTGCGGTATCCGTCCCCGGCGGGGCCACTTGGTCTCAGGGAGCCCCGCCTTCAAGTCACCTGCTAGCTTGTCCCACTGATTATTCGATCTTCACAAAAACGCTGGAGATTGCATCTGAGTCGAGTACGGTGTGAATTTCCTTGCCCCGTCTGACCACGACAAGGGCCAGGTGCAGTGGAACAGGACTATTGGGGGTATCGACCAGAGCTGTTCCTGTGCAATCCGAGTTGACGGTATAGATTCCGCTCGCTGGCGTCCAGCCTGACTGTAGCGGCGTACCGTTAATAACGGTGTGCTCCACCCAGGTAAGGCCACCTTTGCCATCAAAATGAGTTACGGTTAATCCGCGGAACTGCGCTTCGGGCGGAAGCCCGGGGATATTAAGAAGCACGCCTTCGCCGGCGGATCCGTAATCGCCAAACAGCGTTCGATTCGAGCAGCGTCGCTCTTGCGACTCGCTCGTCCCAGATTGGGCCATCGCAGAGCCGATCGATGCAAACAGAGCGCACGCAATGGTTATTGGAACTGTGGTCTTCAGAATCCTCGATATTCGGGCAGTAGTCATTGTGATCTCCTTAAGATTTTGGTGAACCTGTTGGTTTGTGAGAGTCAGCGGATACTTTGAGAGAAGTTAGACATGCTCATAGAATGCCAACTTATAAACGGCTAACCGTGCGTCGAAGCGACAGGAGCGAGTTCCCAGGAAAACCTGCTTTGTTTTGAAGTCAAATGCAACTTTCCAGCACTGAAAAGCCGTGATTCCCAAGACGCCGTCAAAATCGTCCCCTTGACCTTTTCGGTCATCGACCAGAAATGCCGTTTGCGTGCCCACCGTTTCTTTCCATAGATAGCGTTCAGGAATTCGCACCTTCGTTGCTCCTTCGACAATGACCAGGTAGCTGCCGTATAGGCGGACGGGCAGTTCACCGAAATGTGTGAAGCACGTTCGGCATCTAGCTTCGCACCATGGTTAGAAGGACTGGGTGTTCGTGCCCAGCCAATGTCGACAAGCGACGTCGTGGCGGCGAGCAGCAGGCAACTACAAAGCACTAAGCGGTTCATTGGTGTTCACCCCGTCCGCTATCGCGGTGACGCCAATGTGGATTACGGAGGCAGGTACCTCAATGAACCGGGTGTATATTGCTCATCTATTTGTCCACTACCGCCAAGTCGTTGCTACCAAGCGGATTGAGCGGTGCATGTACACAACTCCAGGTTGGAGAGTGCCTGATTCACCAGTAGAGGTCGTGGCGAACGACCCCAAGGATTTGACCAACACGCAACCGATTCGGTCACACCTGGGTCACATCGCGGTCAATTTTGGCACCGGCGACTTCTCCGCTCCGATGTTCACACACGATGGCGTGCCGCCCGGTGTAACGACGGTGAAACTGATGAAGTCGGCCATCCACTACGCCTATGAAGAGATGCCCTCAGGCGGGCAGAGTACGGATACAGGTGATCCGATTGCGGTGGCTTCAATCCATGACTTCATGCGGTTTCAAATCACAGAACACCAAACGGCAATGTGTGCCAGCCGATCTTGCCGATGCCGGCCCGAAGAGCAGCCGGGCTTCAACTGGCGCGTGAGAATGGTTTCCTGCCAGCGTGGACGGCCCGCATCGTTCATCACGAGCACAGCGGCGAATATGGATAGCTCGAGCAAGGTCGTTTTGACTATTCAGCAAGTCATGCGGGTCTCTGCCAGTCACTGTGCATTGCTCAAGTCATTCTCGGCACGGTATCCTCATCCACCCGGTGGAGGATCTATGCTTAGGTCTCTTGCTCGCGCCTTTACTTCGTTTGGGATCTCTCTGTTATTCCCACTGTTCGTCCAGGCGCAGGCCCTTCCTTTTTCTGTCGGCACGGCCACTGCCGCTCCGGGCCAAAAATCAACGGGGTACTTGCAGGTGCCCGCTGGTGTCGACGCGGCTTCCAATATTCCTGTCATCGTCATCAACGGCCAAAAGCGCGGTCCTGTCTTAGCGCTTGTCTCCGGCGCCCACGGTACTGAATACGCCTCCATCATCGCGTTGGAAAAACTCATCAACCTGCTGGATCCCTCTCAAATCGCCGGCACCGTGATCCTCGTTCCCCTCGTCAATATTCAATCCTTCGAACAAAAAGTCCCTCATGTGAACCCCATCGATAACAAGAGCATGAACCGCTTCTACCCTGGGAAAGCTGATGGGACGCAAACGGAACGTGCGTCTTTTCTGATCACCAAACAAGTCGTCGATCGATGTGATTATCTAATTGACTACCACGGGGGCGACCTGGACGAGAGCCTCCGCCCATACGCTTATTGGGCACTGACCGGCAAGGAGACGCAAGACCGTATATCCAAAGAGATGGTCCTCGCCTTTGGCATCGACCACATCATCATATGGCGCGACCGTCCCACCGACTTGGCCGCCACTCGCTACCTCGATAACACTTCAACTGTTCGCGGCAAACCTTCCATCGTCGTCGAAGCTGGCTATGCGGGCGTTGTCGAATCAGATGACGTTGCCCTCCTCGTCGACGGAACACTAAACGCCATGCGCGCTCTCAAAATGCTTTCAGGAGACCCGCGGCCCATCTCGAATCCGGTCTGGCTCGACAGAATCGTGGATGTCTTGTCCGACGGGCCTGGCATTTGGTACCCGCTGGTGAAGCGCGGTACCTATGTTCAAGAAGGCATGGAGCTGGGCTTTGTCACCGACTACTTCGGCAAGGTCATTTTCGAAGCCCGAGCTCCCGTCTCGGGCGTCATCTTGCACATCAACGCGGTACCATCCCTCAAGAAAAACGACAACATTGCAGACATCGCTGCCATTGCCGCTCACGCTCCCTGATCCGGCCTTAATTTTCGCTAGAAACAGTCGATGATTCTCCCCTGTGGTTACAAATTGCTTGTGCGCATCCCACGGCAAACTCAGCTCTGGCCGATCGCACGTACGAATCCGAGGAGCACACCCAACTTCCGTGTAGACCGTGATCCAGAAGTTTCTGGAATCGATTCACACAAGCCGGCTTCAGTATTGATCTCCCCGGTTTACCTTCGCCGCACTTGTCCGAGATGATGGATAGGATCGCTAAAAGACCGGAAGAAGTGAAAAAATCAGTTAGGGTCGCAGATGAACTCCCTGAACGCGGATGACCTAAGGTGTTTGCTATCGGCGTTCATCCGTGGCACATTTTGGGGCACCCACTGGTCGCGGTGGAAGGACTACGAGATGCGGAAAGGATTTACAGGAAAACCACAAGGGGACGAGCCCGCGACTCGAGGCAAGAACTACATAACGCGGAGCGGGCTGCAGCGCCTCAAAGATGAGCACCGGTTTCTGCTCACCAGGGAACGCCCGGCCGTGGCGGAGGTGGTCGCGTGGGCTGCCAGCAACGGCGATCGCAGTGATAACGCCGACTATCGGTATGGCAAGCGGCGGCTACGGCAGATCGATGGGAGGATTCGCTTTCTTACGAAGCGAATCGAGGCCGCGGAAGCGGTGGACCCGGAAGCTCCGAGAGCGGGGCAGGCGAAGACGAGGACATTCTTCGGAGCGACCGTGCGCTATGCCAATGCCGCGGGAGCCGAGCGAGTGGTAAGCATTGTGGGCACCGACGAGGTCGATCTCAGCCGCAACCACATCAGTTGGGTGTCACCTCTGGGGCGCGCGTTGATGAAGTCGGCAGCGGGCGACACCGTAGTTCTCCAAGCGCCGGGCGGCACAGAATCTCTGACCGTGCTGGACGTTTGTTACCAGCGCATTGCTGTGGAACCGTTCCGTGAACCACCTGGATCCGAGGCCTCGGGAAAAGGCCCCCGCCGACGCTAATCACCTGTCGAGGAAGAGGCGAAACGGCACAGGTTGTGAAAGAGCGATGATCGCAATAGAGCGCTGTCGGTTTTGGCAATCGACAGGATATGAGTTGAGTCCTCATAAACGCGCTTGTCGCCATCAACTTTCAGAATCGTCTTGTTGGATCAAATCCTGGGGTCATTACACTGCTTGACCGATCAGTGAGTTCAGCTTCGACCTGCTGTACTATCTAGCCGAAGAGAGTCATGACCGGACGCCAAGTGTGAGCCATCTCAATGCCCCTAGTCTCGGGCAGCTTCGCCGCTACGCGATCGGGCGTAGCCTTTTCAAGCCCACTAGCCTCATGCGGGCCATTGCCCGTCTGGGGTTTGTCCAAGCCGACCCGATGCGTGCACCCGCTCGCGCCCAGGACCTGATCCTTGCGCACCGCGTCAAGGATTATCGTGCCGGCGAACTCGAGCGCCGCTATCCGCGCCTCGCGATCGAAGAGGCATTTTTCATCAACTACGGGTTCCTGCCTCGGAAAACTGTCACGTTGTTGCATCCGCGCGGAGCTCCGCGCGCTTGGGACACTTGGGACGCCACGACTCACGCACGCGCCGACGAGGTTCTGGCCTTTGTCCGTCGGCATGGTCACACCCGCCCCAGTGACGTGCAGGCGAATTTCGACCATGGACGTATCAAGCGTTGGGGCGCTGGGCTAAGCCTAAGCAACCATCTGCTCGAGGGCCTGCACTATCGCGGGCTGCTGCGCGTGGTGCGCCGCGCGGCTGGTACTCGGGTTTACCAGACGGTTGAGTACCCGCTGCAAGACCACAGTCCCGAAGCCCGACTCGTGCATGCCGGCCATTTGCTCGATATATTGGTGCAGCTGTACGCGCCCCTGCCAGCTGCAAGCCTAGGCTATCTGCACACACTGCTGCGTTATGGAGTGTCGCACCTGGCGGCCGAGGTGCGACAACTCCAGGAGCAGGTCAAATCACGCTATGCGCATGCTAAGGTCGACGGCCGACCGTGGTTCTGGCCACACGACGAGAACCCGGTGGCCGCTCGGCACTCGGTCGACGGTAAGCTGCGCTTCCTCACGCCCTTCGACCCCCTCATCTGGGACCGTCGGCGCTTCCAGTTACTCTGGGGGTGGGAATACAAGCTGGAGGCCTATGTGCCGGCCCCCAAGCGCCGAATGGGACACTATGCGATGCCCATGCTATGGGGCGAGCAGATGCTGGGCTGGGCCAATCTGAAAGTTGTCGATGGCCGGCTGCAGCATGAGCTGGGCTTCGTCGGCCCGCGGCCACGCGGCAGAGCATTTCAACTGGCGCTGGACGAGGCGTTACAACTGATGCAGGAGTTTCTGAAACTCCAGCAGTCCTGGTTCTGAAAAATATGTCCGAAAATCCATTTTCCGAACAGGTCGAAATCAGGGACCACCGCTGCGAGGTCGGCGAGCTTTGTCTGATCGCTGCGTAACTCAGAGTCTCAATTGTTGCCTTCAAGGTAAAGCGCTCGTTGACGGATGGCGCTTCGTCGGAAATTAGAGTTAATCCGATTGCAACCTCAGCGAAAGATGGACTGACGATGGACAACGTAAGCAACGCGGCACGAACTCGGTGACGTTGCTTCGCAATAAATCACTGTGATAAGGGATTCCAATGAAGCTCTCCTCAGCCGCTGTGTTGGCCAGTGTCGTCCTCGTCGCCTTCCGCGCGTTTGGCCAGCCCACTCAGAAAGAGGTTGTCATTGAAGTGAAAGACGGTGCGTCGCAGCCTTCCGCTGCGGCTGACCGTTACGTCAGCGGATACCAATCATCTGTCAACGGAGAAACGATTCACTACCATTCACCGGACCCGGATGTGGACTCGGCGTTGCTGGTAAGAGGGCAGGACATCGCCCCCTCAATCTCGTGGGAAACCGATCCCATGCCGGAGGTGCGTAGCGACTTTACCCAGTTCATCTGGATGGCAGGGATTGAGTGTGGTGGTTTCCCCGGGGAAGTGGCGATCCACAATTTCGACTTCCTGATCAACGGCCACCGGTGGTTTACCTTCAGGAATACGAGAGGTGACGCGGCGAAGAACTGGAAGATTACAGGTAAGGACGGCTCTGTACTGACGTTTAACGCCCTGATGACGGACAAGGCGGGCGATTTGTTCGGATACATGGTCCTCAAAGTTCCTGCGAAAGACTTCCTGCCGGGGAAGTCACTCCTGCTCGAAGTGAGAGGAGACAATTCGGGAAGTCCTGATTGGTACATGACATTTCAACATGCCTTCAACTTCTTACCGAAGGTACGAGCCGAGCCCGCTCTGATCAGAGACAGCGGTCGCGAGATGCAATCGCTGCGGCTGAGCCTGGACAATCTGATTGCAGGCCGAACTCTCAGCTTTCGCACGCCTACGCGAGCAGTTAACGATGCGCCGCTAAAGATTGGAGCGAATGTCTGGCAGATCGCCGTTCCCAAGGCAAATTCTCCGGAAACTGTCACGATCCGATTCAAGTTGAACGGGCAGCTGGTGCGAACTGACAACGTTCAGGTCGTGCCCGTCAAGACAAAGGATATCTATCTCCTGTGCTATTCGCACAACGACATCGGATATACAGATCTGCAGGCCGAGGTCGAACGGAAACAGTGGAAGAATCTGGAACAGGCGATGCAACTCATCCGCCAGACAGCGGATTACCCGGAGGATGCCAGGTACAAGTGGAATATGGAAACGATCTGGGCGCTGGAGAGTTATCTCAAGCAGGCTTCTCCCGCACAACGGGAAGAAGTGTTCGCCGATATACGAGAAGGAACCATCGGGGTCAGTGCGCTCTACGCCAACATGCTCACCGGCCTCGCCAATGCGGAGGAGATGTCGCATTTCTTCGACTTCGCGCGACACTTGCGAAGCGAGCACCAGATCCCGATGACGACGGCCGTGACTTCGGATGTTCCCGGTTTCAGTTGGGGGCTCGTTTCTGCCATGGCACAGAGCGGCGTGAAGTATTTCGCCACCGCGCCGAATTCGGGCGATCGCATCGGGTATGCCTTGCAGGCGTGGGGCGACAAACCGTTCTATTGGGAGTCGCAATCAGGCAAGGAAAGGGTACTGACCTGGATGGCGGGTGCAAGCTATTCCAGTTTTCATGAAGGTTCCCTCAGTCACCTCGGAGACGAAAAGATCATGAACCTCATGCGAAAGCTGGATGAATCATCGTATCCGTACGATATGGTGCAGCTTCCTTACACGCTCGGCGACAACGGCGGGCCGGATCCAACCCTGCCCGATTTTGTTCGACATTGGAATGAGCGATACGCGACGCCGCGGCTGATCATTGCGACGCACGAGCAGATGTTCCGGGAATTCGAGAAGCGTTACGGTGCGACTCTCCCCATCGTGCAAGGTGACTTCACTCCTTATTGGGAAGATGGGGCGGTCTCTTCTGCGTACGAGGCTGCGCTGAACCGTGCGACGGTCGATCGCCTGATTCAGGGAGAGACTTTGTGGGCGATGCTGGCGCCAACCGCGTATCCGGCGTCGGAATACGAGGCCGCATGGCGCAACGTCACCTTCTTCGACGAGCACACCTGGGGCGCACACAACAGCACGGAAGAGCCGGACTTGCCTTTTGTGAAACAACAGTGGAAGACGAAGCGTGAGTTTGCGCTGAATGCAGACCGCCAATCGCGCGATGAATTGGAAAAAGTGTTGGATGCGCCATCGAAAAAGACGCTGTCGCATAAAGCAATCCAGGTCTACAACACAAACTCCTGGGCGCGGACTGACGTAGTTTTTCTCTCGCCGGAGGAGAGCTCGGCAGGAGATCGAGTGATCGGACCCACTGGCAAGTCGCTGCGCTCGCAGCGCCTCTCCTCGGGAGAATTGGCAGTGTTGGTCGAGAACATTCCGCCGTTCGCATCGGAGGAACTTGTAGTAATCCATGGGAGCGCCGACAGGCATGATCCCGCAAAGGTCACAGGGAATGCGCTAGACAATGATTTCCTCTCACTGTCGATCAATCCGCAAACCGGGGTGATCGCCAGTCTTAAATGGAAGAAGAATGAAGTTGAATTGGTGGATGCAGCGCGCGGCGGGCTGGATGAGTATCTCTACGTGCCTGGCACCGATTCTCGAAAAGCAAAGGGGATCTCGAACGTACATGTAAAAGCAAAAGAACAGGGAGATCTGGTTGTCTCTCTTCTCGTGGAGGGCGATGCCCCCGGCGCGAAGCACTATTCCAGCGAGATCCGGCTCGTCGAAGGAATCGATCGCGTGGACGTCATCGTGAATATTGACAAGCTCGCCGTACGCCAAAAAGAGGGAGTGCACATTGCCTTTCCGTTTTCCGTGCCCGAAGGGCAGTTGCGCTACAGCGTGGCCGATGGAGTGGTTCGGCCGGAGACTGATCAGTTAGCCGGGGCTTGCAAGAACTTTTTCTCGGTGGAGAGTTGGGTGGATATCTCGAACAGGAAGTACGGTGTAACGTGGGCAACACCGAACGCCCCGCTGGTGGAAATTGGCGAGATCACGGCCGAGCAACCTTGGATGAAGTCGATCAAAACATCATCCTCGATCTACTCCTATGTCATGAACAATTACTGGCATACAAATTACAAAGCCGATCAGGAGGGACCTGTGACGTTTGCCTATTCGATTCGGCCGCATGCAGAGTTCGATGCAGCGGAAGCCGCGAAATTCGGCACCGAGAGAAGACAACCGCTAATCGTTAGAATGTCAGATGCGCCCTCGCCGTCGAATCTTCTTTCGTCTTCGATGAAGGTCCTTCTCCTTTCGATTAAGGCAGTGACACCAGCGAACAGTTGGCTGGTTCATGTCTACAATCCAACAGCGGCAGATCAGATGGTGGGATTTCGATGGAAGGATGGCGAGCGCGTGTCGATCCATCGCAGTGACGCAGCCGGAACGTTCGGTAGTTCGGTTCCCAATTTCGCACTGCCTGCGTTTGCTAGTGCGTATTTGTTGGTATCCCAAGAGTGACTTCCGCTATCAGGGAATCACCGGGATTCTCGATGAAGGGCTCAGCGGCCTGCTCCTCGGAATCATCTATCTACGCACCACTAAAAGTCATGGCAGAGCCCGCAAAGAGGCAGCCTTAACAACAGAGGCACATATGAAACCGTATACATATTGACGGGCGGTGACACAGCGGCTTTTCGTAGAGCTAGACTGACATGGCGAGATTCAAGCACGGCTCGCGACGCTTGCGCGACCGACTCACCACGGCCAGGAGAATACTTCAGCTATATGGCGCTAACTATATCTTTTGCTCGTCGTTTGCTTTTTGTCAATGCCTTCGCGTGTCCTCTGGGTTTACTTCTAGCGCAGGTCCCCGCAGCTGCACCACCGCTGGATGTTCCTGAGACCGAGCAACGCATTACCAAATTGCTAGGCGAGATGACGTTGGAAGAAAAAATTGGGCAGCTGGTGCATTTTGCTGACAGTACCACCGGACCGGGTGCGCCCCATCCAGATTATCGGGAGCAGGTTGCTCAGGGCAGTGTTGGCTCGCTCGAGAACATCACCGGTGCGGCGGAGACGAATGCGTTGCAGAAGCTTGCCATAGAGAAATCGCGCCTGCATATTCCCCTCCTCTTCGCATTGGACGTAGTCCACGGATATCGCACAATCTTCCCGGTACCCTTGGCAATGGCATCAACTTGGGACCCACTGATAGTCGAACGCGCTTCGCGTATCGCTGCCAAGGAGGCCACCAGAGACGGTATCCGCTGGACCTATTCACCCATGGTTGATATCGCGCGAGACGCGCGCTGGGGACGCATTGTGGAGGGGGCGGGTGAAGACCCGTATCTGGGATCTGCAATGGCTGCCGCTTATGTGCGGGGATATCAAAGTACCCGTCTGGACGATCCTCAATCCATGCTGGCTTGCGCTAAGCATTTCGTTGGCTATGGGGCTGCCGAAGGGGGGAAAGATTACAACTCCGTCGAATTATCCGAGCGTACATTGCGTCAAGTTTATCTGCCTCCCTTCCACGCTGCACTCGAAGCGGGTGCCGGCTCGGTCAT
>DASRDJ010000128.1:0-8828 GCA_035652655.1 Terriglobales bacterium | reverse complement strand
GGCTGCCGAACCGACGACATGGTGAATGTAGTCGGAACTTCGACCTGCATTATCGGCATCACACCGTCCGTGAATCTTGTGCCCGGAGTTTGTGGAGTGGTGCAGGGAAGTGTTCACCCTCAGCGGACGGGCATCGAAGCCGGGCTCTCGGCGGTAGGGGACATCTTCAACGCGATCGCAACGCGCGCGGGAACTGACGTCCAGACACTCAGCCAGGGACTTGAGGAATATCAGGCCGGTCAAACGGGCCTGCTCCGTCTCACGTGGGACAACGGCGACCGAACTGTCCTCGTCAATCCAAACCTGCGCGGAGTGACGCTGGGTTGGAATTTGCAGAGCACAGCGCAGGATGAACTCTTCGCCGCGATCGAAGGCACGGCATTCCACACTCGCGTCATCCTTGACCGTATGGCAGGCAACGGTGTTCACATCAAGCGCGTGATCAACGCCGGCGGAATTCCACAGAAGAACGACGTGCTCAACCGCGTTTACGCCAATGTTCTTGGACGTCCCGTGCTGGTGCCGGCGAAGAGCGTGGTCAGCTTGGGATCTGCGATCTTCGCTTTTCTGGCAGCCGGAACTTTTAAGTCTGTCGACGAGGCACAGAACAAGATTTGCCCGCCTCACAAGGTTTACGAGCCGGAGCCCGAAGCTGAGCGGGTTTACAACGAACTTTACCCGCTTTACCGCGATCTGTACTTCGCCCTCGGCGAACCCGGGAAGAATCCTCTGGCCAAAGTACTGCCTGCGTTAATACGAATTGCGGAATCCGTTCATAAGAAGGAAGCCGTAGCCTGAACTGGAATCCGCGCCAGCGAACAACTTTGGCGAGACCATTCACGAACTCGATGCGCGACGCCCCGCCGCGTGGCCGGTGTGTACTCATCACCGCGCTATTTCTGGCCGCTGCCGCGAAAGCCGTCGAAACCCCTCCATCTGCCGATCGCTCCTCCGTGTTAGCCGAAACTCCACCCATGGGCTGGAACAGTTGGGATGCCTACGGCACGACCGTCAATGAAACTCAGTTCAAAGCAAACGCGCAATGGCTCGCGGACCATCTGAAATCGAGCGGTTGGCAGTATGTGGTTGTCGATATGGAATGGTTTGTCACCAATCCGGTGCCGCCAGGGAATTCGCCGTCATCGCAATTCAGCCTGGACGATCATGGACGATACACCCCGGCGATCAATCGCTTTCCTTCCGCAGATCACGGTGCCGGCTTTAAGCCTCTTGCTGAGTATGTCCATGCGCTTGGGCTGAAGTTTGGCATCCACATTCTTCGCGGAATTCCGAAAGCGGCTGTGGAAAAGAACCTTCCCATCGAAGGCTCTTCATTTCATGTCGCGGATGCCGCCGACACACACGATATCTGTCCCTGGAATCCTGATAACTATGGAACGGACTCAACCAAGCCAGGCGCCCAGGCCTACTACGACTCGATTGCCCGACTGTACGCCAGTTGGGGCGTCGACCTGATCAAAGCGGATTGCATCAGCAGCCGCCCCTACAAAGGCGACGACATTCGGATGCTAAGCCTGGCCATAAAGAAAACCAGACGCCCGATGGTTCTCAGCCTATCTCCCGGTGCCGCTCCTCTCGACAGACTCGATGAGATGCGGCAGTACGCCCACATGTGGCGAATCTCGGATGACGTCTGGGATCTTTGGCACAGCACGGTCGACTATCCGCAGGGTCTGGGCGACCAGTTTCCGCGCGTGGCCAAGTGGGCCGCTTATGCTGAGCCGGGCCACTGGCCCGATGCCGACATGCTGCCGCTCGGGTTCCTAGGGCCTGCTCCCGGTTGGGGGAAGCCGCGCTGGACGCGACTCTCGCAAGATGAACAGCGAACCTTGCTGACCCTTTGGTCCATATTTCGCTCGCCACTGATGATGGGCGGCGACTTGCCATCGAACGACGCGTGGACGACATCGTTGTTGACGAATCCTGAGGTGATTGCGGTTGATCAACACACTACTTCCAGCCGCCCAGTGATTACGACCGACAAAGTTGTCGTGTGGGTGGCGCGCGCCGGGTCTGAGGATCGCCGGTATCTCGCGATCTTCAACATTGGGGACGAGAAGTCGACATTTCAGTATTCGTGGAAAGCGCTAGGCTTCGAAGCGCCGGCTTACCGGTTGAGGGATTTGTGGGAGCGCCGCGATGTCGGTACTGCCAAGTCGATCACTGTGGAACTGCCTGCACACGGCGTGATGCTCTACGAAGTCTCGTCTGAAGATGACACAGAAGGTAGGCCTCAGTGAGTTCTGGTTCCATTTGTGAAGTCTCTTGAGAGAGCTACTCTGGGAGGAAACTTTGAAACTTCGTGCGTTCGTGATTGCACTACTACTTGTCGGCATAATGATGACGTGGCATGTGCCTGCCACGGCTGAGGCAAAATCAACCATGAAGAAGCAACCCTTCGGAAAAACCAGCGACGGACAGGAAGTCGATCTGTACACCCTGACCAACAAGAAGGGGATGGAAGTCGCGATCACCAACTTCGGCGGAATCATCGTCTCGCTAAAAGCTGCGGATCGGCATGGAAAACTCGACGACGTCGTTCTAGGCTACGACAGCCTCGATGGCTACCTCACCAACAAAGCCTTCTTCGGCGCGCTCATTGGCCGGTACGGCAACCGAATCGCCCATGGAAAGTTCGCGCTCAACGGAAGCACCTACACGCTGCCCAAGAACGATGGCGACAACACGCTTCACGGCGGTCCGGAGGGATTCAACAAGCGCGTATGGACCGCGAAAGATGTTTCCGGCGCCAAAGGACAGGCACTGGAACTCTCCTATCTGAGTAAGGACGGGGAGGAAGGTTTTCCAGGAAATGTCTCAGCCAAGGTCGTCTACACGCTGACGGATCAGAATGAGTTAACCATCGCCTATTCTGCCACAACCGACAAAGAGACGGTGTTGAACCTTACGAATCATTCCTACTTCAACCTGGCAGGGCAGGGGACTGGCGACATTCTCGGTCACCAATTGATGATTCGGGGAGATCATATTACGGCGGTTGACGATACCTTGATTCCGACCGGAGAACTGCGTCCGGTCAAAGACACGCCTTTCGACTTCACGCATGCCACTGCGATCGGCGCGCGCATTAATCAGGACGATCCCCAAATCAAGGTCGGCAAGGGCTACGATCACAACTGGGTGTTGAACTCTCCCGGGGCGCATTCACCTGTATTGGCCGCCGAGGCCTACGAGCCTAACAGCGGCAGAGTTCTTCAGGTTCTCACCGTCGAGCCGGGCGTTCAGTTCTACAGCGGCAACTTCCTCGATGGAACGATCACGGGCAAGGGTGGCAAGGTCTACAAACACCGTTACGGATTCTGTTTGGAGACGCAACACTTCCCGGATTCGCCCAATCATCCCAAGTTTCCGTCTACCACGCTAAAACCGGGACAGACTTATTCCACGACCACGATCTTCAAGTTCTCCACGCGCTAGAAGTTGAGTCATTGGTAGGACGGGTGGGCTGCAACGCAGTGTGTTGAAGAGGTGCATCCACTCCAGGCCGGAAGTCTGATTTTCATGATCCTCAATCTCGGAGGCGAGTCATGATTCGACGCAGGGACTTTCTTCGCAGTACGCTCGCAGGAGCCGGAGGCCTGCTGGCCAGCCGTTACCCGCCCTTTGCGGAGGCATTCGACTCCGCCACGACCGGCGCTCGCATCGAAATTCTTCCCGACGAGCCGCTAGGCATGATCTCGCCCAACATCTATGGGCATTTCACCGAAAACCTCAGCGGAGTTGTCTACGATGGAATGTGGGTTGGAGAGAATTCGAAAATCCCCAACATTAACGGCATTCGCAAGGAACTGGTCGATGAAATGCGCAAGATCAAGCCTTCGGTCGTGCGCTTTCCGGGTGGTTGCTTTGCCGACAGTTACGACTGGCGAGATGGCATTGGGCCGACGGACAAGCGTCCTCGCCGCACCAACTTCTGGGAGGACGAAGAATCCCCCGGCGCTCCGGTCAGCCACAAGTACGATCCCAATCAGTTCGGCACCAATGAATTTGTCCGCTTTTGCAAACTTATTGGTAGCGAACCCTATCTCGCCGGCAACGTGCGCAGCCTGACGGCCCAAGATTTCTATCGCTGGATCGAATACTGCAATTCGCCCGCTGGCACCACCACGCTGGCAGACACACGAGCGGCGGCTGGATTTCCCGACCCATTCAATGTTCGCTATTGGGGCGTGGGAAATGAAAGCTGGGGATGTGGTGGCAACTTCACTCCCCAGGAATATGCAGTCGAGTTCCGCCGTTGGACGACCTGGGTGCCGCGTTTTCATCAAGAGCTCGCCTTCATCGCATCCGGGCCGAATGTGGATGACTGGAACTGGACGCGAGGCTTCCTGGAAGAAATCCTGAAGAAGGGAAGAGGACAACTGCGCTCAATTTATGGCATGGCTCTTCATCACTATGCGTGGAATCTGAGCCGCGGCGCCACTCAGGACTGGGTCAAGGGCAAAGGCGATGCACTGAAGTTCGACGTCGTCGATTGGTACGAACTCCTACGCGAAGGCGAGCGAATGGAAGGCCTCATCACCGGGCATTGGCAAATCATGAGCGAATTCGACCACGAGCACAGCATCAAACTCATCGTCGACGAATGGGGGCCCTGGTATCGACCGGGCGGCGAAGCAACTTCGACAAACCAACTTGAGCAGATACCAACACTACGCGACGCGGTGTTCAGCGGGATGACGCTCGACATCTTCAATCGCCATCCCGAAAAAGTTGCAATGGCGAATTGCGCACAGCTGATCAATTGCCTCAACAGCCTGTATCTCGCGCACCAAGATAAATTCTGCGTGACGCCGGTTGGTCATGTCTTCGCGATGTATGCCGACCACCAGGGTGGCCAGAGCCTGCGTACGATCTTTTCCGTCCCCGATGTAACTTACGAACGCGACGGCAAGCAAGCGCGCTTCTGGGGCCTCAAGGGATCGGCGTCCTTGCACGACAAGCAACTGGTGCTGACCGCCGTGAACCCGGACGTCACTGCTGCGCACGAGACTGAAATCGTTGTCCGGGGTGCAACGGTTCAGGCTGGCTCCGCCACCACGCTCACCAACTCCGACATTCACGCCCACAATTCATTCGAGCAGCGCAACGTCGTAACCCCGCAGAGCAATGCCGTCGAGAGCAAAAGCGGAACGCTGACGTATACCTTTCCACCTGCATCGGTGACCAAACTCGTGTTGAAACTGGGCTAGGTAGACGCTCGTGCACTCAAAATTGGAAACTGACGAACGATACTTGTCTTGCACTCAGAGGAGACGGTGCGCGGCGAGTAATGTCACGGCTCCACGTCCAGTGTGATCACCGATACGGAATGTGCGGGGAATGTCACCGTAAAGGATGAGCCAGTATCGATCCTGCTGGTAGAGATCCGCACGGCGTCCGGGTGGCTGAAGTCATTCGAAGTGTCCAGGCTCCCGCCATTGACGGTTTCGACTACTGCCTGCCGCGCCACATGAATCCCAGTCAGCGATACTGTGGTGGCGATGCCGGTTGACGGATCGGTATTGACAGCCTTGATGAAAATCCGCTTGCTGTCCGCGGATCGAGTTACCACGGCGTCGATCGTCGATACGCCCTTACCTTCCAAAGTGGAGTCGAACGTCGGTCCCTGAACGGTGCTCGGCAGCCGGTCGCGTCCGAGGTGAGAAGCGTACAGGGTATTCACCAGATAAGTCGGTGTGACAAATACTCCGTGGCGGCTTGCTTGAATGACGCCACCGGTCCACCCGTTTACCAGATCGGAAACGGCGCTCATCTGGACCACGTCGCCGGTGCGCTCAAAAACATTCATCAGGCGACCGGCGTAGACCGCGGATTGCATCGAGTGTTGCTGCGGCAGCGAAAACGTCGTGTTCCATTCGTTGACGGCCAGTTTGATGTCGCGGCCGGGCGCCAACTCCCGGATCATTCTCTGCATCTGGCGATAGAACTGTTCGTAGTGGAGTGGTCGGGCCCGGAGATTGTTGGCGTCGCCCTTCATCTCGGTGGGACCGTAGTAGTGGTGAACCGACAGGTAATCAATATTTTTGCCCGCAATCGTGAGGACGGTGCGGTTCCACTCGAGGTTATTGTCGCCCGTGGCGACGATTCGAATCGATGGATCGACAGCTTTCATCTTTTCCACGTATCGATTCAGATTGTTGGCGTAGGTGGTGGCGTCGCTGTGACCGCGAACCCAATCTCCCCAGATTTCGTTTCCAATTTCCCAATAGTGCACGTGGAAAGGTTCTGCATTCCCATTTGCTGCGCGCATTACGCCATATTGTGATTGCGGAGACCCATTGCAATATTCCACCCATGCGGCGGCTTCATCCGCTGTCGCTCCACGCCCTTCCACATTCACAGTGAGAGACGGCTCGGCTCCCATCCGCCGTGCGAATTGGATGAACTCATCGGTTCCAAAGTCGCTCGGCTCCAGTTCGTTGCGCCAGGCTGCATTGACCCAGACCGGCCTTTCATCCCGCGGGCCGATGCCCCATTGCCAGTGATAATCCTGCGCGACGTTGCCACCCGGCCAGCGAATGAATGCGGGATGCAGTGCCAGCGCCTTCTCAGCGACATCGCGGCGAACTCCACCCTCAGCATCGCCCGGAAGCAACGATACTTGATCGATCCAAATTCGCCCGTGGCCATTGAAGAGAATCGCGATCTTCGCCAGGGAATCCGACTTCTCCGGCACCAACGTAAAACGATACTGCTTCCAATCACCGTTGACACTCGACAGCGTGGCGCTGGCATATCGCTCCCCATCCGTTTGATCCGCCTCCAGAGCAATGGTGATCGTTCCGCTGTAGTCTGCCGCTTTCACCCAGACGTAGCCCTTGTATTCCAGCCCTTTGCGAATGGGAATCCAGCCTTGCCGAATACCGCGCCTTCGGCCGTCGTTGCGGTCGATGTCGACTCGTAACGAATGCTGCGAGGAAAGCGTGTTGGCATCGCTTCGTACCGGGGTGTAGACCGAGTCGTCCCAGGTGAAGTGCAGAGCGTCGTCGTCGTCCCGGTCGTCGGGATCGCGCTCCCAGTATCTCGACAAGCCGAGAGCGTTCGGCGCCTCGTTGAAACCACGATCGCGAATCAGTTCCGCATACAGTCCGCCCTTAATATCCTCGAACATGAACTCGGCGAATTGCCCGTACAAAATCGGACTGATGGTGTTCTCGACTTTGCCCGCATTGATTGCGAGGGATGCCTTGGCCTCTTGCTGCGCAGGTGTGATGGTACACGCGCAGAAAAAGAATAGGACGAGCAACACTCGCCGATGATGTGTGTGCATGTTCAGCGTTGTCCTGCGCGTAGCGGATGTGTGCTACCTGCGCCGGCGGCATGGTATCAGAATGTAATCGTTTACACGCGGCTCAAGGTTTGCGGGATCGCTATTTCCTGCCTTCTGATTGTGGTAACGTACAGGGCGTTCGCAATCGTTTACCCAACTCGAAACTCCAAAGCCGCACAAGGTAGGTGGGACCATGTTTCCTAATCCGCAAAAGCCTTTTTTTTCGGCCTTTTGTTGCATCGTCGCATTTCTCTTCTCAACCTCAACGGCATTGCTTGCGCAGAACTCCCGCTGGTCGGAGGAAAAAGCCAAATCCTGGTACGACCAGCAGGCTTGGCTCGTCGGGAGCAACTACATTCCCACCGACGCTATCAACGAACTGGAGATGTGGCAGGCGGCGACCTTCAATCCGGCGCAGATCGACAAAGAACTGGGCTGGGCGGAAGACATGGGGATGAACACGATGCGCGTGTTCCTGCATGACCTCGTGTGGCAGGAGAATCCGTCAGGGTTTAAGGAGCGCCTCGACAAGTTCCTTGAAATTTCCTCAAAGCACCACATCAAGCCGCTATTCGTACTGTTTGATTCTTGCTGGGATCCAAATCCCAAACTCGGCATGCAGCATCCACCGGTTCCCGGCGTTCACAATTCGGGTTGGGTGCAGTCCCCTGGTGCGGCCGCCCTGAAGGATCCTGGCCAGCAAGAGAGGCTGAAGGCGTACGTGGTTGGAGTGGTGGGCGCATTTGCCAATGATCCTCGCGTACTGGGTTGGGATGTGTGGAACGAGCCCTCGAATACCAACGATGGCAGCTATCGAAAGCAAGAAATTACGAACAAAGCGCAGGTGGTGGAGGAAATGCTTCCCAAGGTTTTCTCTTGGGCAAGGGAGGCGCATCCTTCGCAGCCTCTTACCAGCGGGGTGTGGGATATTGACTTCATGAAGGGCACGCCGCCGACGAAGACTCAACAAATCCAGTTGGACGACTCGGACGTGATCACCTTCCACAACTACGGATGGCCAGAGAGTTTCGAGAGCGAGGTTCTATTCCTGCAGAAGTTTAACCGCCCCGTGTTCTGCACGGAGTACATGGCACGCGGCGCAGGCAGCACCTTTGACACAGTGTTGCCAGTCGCGAAGAAGTATAAGATCGGAGCGATCAATTGGGGTTTTGTCGCCGGAAAAACGCAGACCTACTACCCATGGGATTCCTGGCGGCATCCCTATATCGTGGATGAGCCGGCTGTCTGGTTCCATGAAGTTCTTCACCCCGACGGAAAGCCGTATCGCGAGGCCGAAGTGAAGCTAATACGCGAATTGACGGGCCGGGGAAAGCCCTCGAGTTAGTACTCTGAATTCATCGCGCGAGATAATTGAGGGCATGAAACGGTGGGCAAGGCGCGCCTTTACCGTGGGTGCCTTGGTTTCCCTTGTTTTCGGTACTCTTCTCGCTCAAACCAACGGGGATCCGATCGGCGCGGCTACTTCCGCACTGCGTGCCAGAGAATTCGACAA
>DASRDJ010000127.1:0-3057 GCA_035652655.1 Terriglobales bacterium | reverse complement strand
TAGGCGCGCCAAGGACCGACTGTGTCACGATACTGGTGCGCCATCACTCGGGACAGTTGATGCACATGAGTGAGGTCGTGAACGGCCCATGTCGCCAGAAGTTCCGATAGCGTCACCACTCCCAGCGCTGGATGCCTTCCGCGCCGGATTAAGTCTTCGTGCTGTAAATTCAGTGCCTGCAGCGCAGCAAGGTTCTCCCTTCGCAAGCGGGCGAAGTCGTCCAAGAGCTGCTCCAAGGACTTGTCTTGACTCTCTTTCAACTGTGCAAAGCGGTCAAAGGGATCAAATGGCCGCGCCTCGCCGTTCTCCAGCATGATCCCCACCCGCGGCATCCAGTCGGTGCGCTCCCCGGAGATGAGGTGGCCGACGATGTCGAACGCGTTCCAGGTATCCTTTCCTTCGTTGCCCCGCACCCACACGTTGGGCAGCCCGCGCAACAGCGCATTTAGGGTTGCGGGAGTGCGGCTGAGAACTGCGATGGCGTCGGCTAGGCTGAATTCCGTCAAGTTTGCCATGTCTACCTAGATGCATGCCCAGCCCTCTGGATTCAGGCGCAGGCGCATAAGAATCCCGGTCACCAGCACCGCCGTCCCCAAGGTCCCGACGATAGTTCCCGAGCAGACGGGCGAACTCTTCTCCCAATCTGGGTTACGGAAGAGTGGCCGACGACACGGCCGGAGCCGACCGCAAAACGACGTCAGTAGCGAGCTCATTGGGGTGAAACAGGCGGATGCGCTGCCAAATGCTCTTGGAGCATTCGGATGATGAAGCGGAACGAATCTGATGCCGGTCACCGAATCGCTGTTACGCAAAACGGCCATGCTGATGCGCTCGCCCCCGCCGACGTTCCCTTGCGAGCCGGCGACGCCATTCACGCCGCGACCGCGCTCGAGAACGGCGAGACGGAAATCTGGACCAACGATCGTCATCTGCTCGCGGCGGTCGCCCATTTCGGCCTCGCCGGGCGCAGTGCTTGAACGGTTCGCTACAATTAGATAGTCTCCGGGGCGCCCGACTCACCCGCCATATGTGTATCGACCCACAGCGTGAGGAGTTGATCCGCGAGGAGCTGGGCCGAATCGTGGCCAGCGATCTCTTCTGCCGCTCGGACCGGCTCTGCCGTTTTCTGCGCTTTTCAGTGGAGCAGGCCCTCCGCGGCGAATCAGATCGAGTGAAGGAATACGTGGTCGCCGTGGAAGCGTACGACCGCCCGGCCTCCTTCGATTCCCGTGTCGACCCCGTGGTGCGCGTCGAGGCCCGCCGCTTGCGCGACCGTCTCAAGACTTGGTACGAGGGCGAGGGCCGCAACGCTCGCATCCGCATTGAGCTTCCGCGTGGCGGGTACGCTGCCCTGTTCCATGACCCGGCCGCCGCCAGTGCCCCGAAGCACGAACCCGCGCCTGCCCAGCGCACCATGGCCGTTCTGCCGTTCGCCAACCTGAATGCCGGTCCCGAGAACGACTACCTGTGCGACGGCCTCACCGAGGAGCTGATCCACTCGCTCACGAAGGTGCGCGAGCTGCGCGTAGTGGCGTGGAATTCGGCGGCACGCATGAAAGGGCGCGAGCAGGACCTGGAAGCCATCCGCGAGCAACTGGGCGTCGAAACCATTCTGCGCGGCAGCATTCGTTGCTTAGGCGATCGCCTGCGCATCACTGCCCAGTTGATCGAATCGGCGAGCGGCTACTATCTCTGGTCCGAAACCTGGGACCGCTCGGCCTCCGATGTGTTCGCCATTGAAGAGGAGATTGCGCAAGCCATCGTGAATACCCTGCGGGTGCAGCTTTGGCCCGAATCGCCCACGCGCCTGACACCCAAAGCGACCAACATCGAGTGCTACAACGCCTATCTGAAGGGCCGCTTCCACTGGAACAAGCGCTCACCGGAAGGCCTGCGGTTGGGGCTCCGCTGTTTCGAGGATGCCGTGGCGCTGGATCCGGACTGGGCGCTGGGATGGGCCGGCCTCGGCGATAGCTTTGCAGTCCTCGCGGAAAACGGGCTGCTCCCGCAGGAGACCGCTATCCCCGCGGCGAACCGTGCCGCCGAGCGAGCCACAAGTCTCGATCCCAATCTCGCCGAAGCGTATGCGACGCTGGGCCTTTTGCGCTCCCGGTACGACTGGAAGTGGGATGAGGCGGCCGTATTCTTTCGCCGGGCCATCGACCTCAACCCCGGTTACGCCACAGCGCACTTCTGGTATGGATTTCACTATCTCGCCATGACCGGCCGTCTCGAGGAGGCACTGGCCGAGGCAGAACTTGCTGTCTCGCTCGATCCATTGTCGGTCATCGCCCAGGAAGGCCGTGGCTTCGTTTTGATGGTGTCGCGCCGCTACGAGGAGGCAATCGAACAATACCGGTTGCTGTTGGAGTTCGAGCCGTCCTTCTACAAAGCGTGGACGTCACGAGGGCGAGTGTATGCGCAAATGGGCGACTACGCCAGGGCCATCGAGATGTACGAAAAGGGTCTCCAACTAGGCGGCACGATTGCTAATATACTGGCTGCGCTCGGCCAGGCGCACGCGCTCAACGGAGAGACGGATCGCGCAAGGGAGTTATTGCAGCAACTGCACGAAATGTCTTCCTCGGCGAGCCGGACCGGCTCCGGGACTTCGGCCGTTCCGGCCACCTGCTTCGCCATCGTTCACCTGGGCCTCGGGGAAAATGACCGCGCACTCGAGTGGCTGGAAGCGGGCATGGAGCGGCGTCAGATGTCCTTATCCGCGCTGAAAGTGCATCCGGTTTACGACCCTCTTCGACAAGAACCGAGGTTCCAGGCGCTGTTGGTGCGTCTCGGACTAAGCCAGGCTAGCCTAAACGAGCGCTCGCGGAAGTGAACTCAACGGGGACTCTCCGTTCTGCTTGATGACGTGGCCACACAGAGGTAAGGTCCAGTTAGCTTCCGATAATACCCATCTCGCTGATCTGCGCACGCTCCCAATGCCCCGGGCGGATCACGCGCTACTCGTACAG
Source organism: Terriglobales bacterium (assembly GCA_035652655.1). Lineage (GTDB taxonomy): Bacteria > Acidobacteriota > Terriglobia > Terriglobales > Acidobacteriaceae > Gp1-AA133. Next base: position 85 of record DASRDJ010000127.1, on the reverse strand, counting down.
AGCGTGAACAACTGACGGTTCCGACGCGGCACACCGCGGCTACCGATAATAACGAATATCGCTGCGGCTACAAGAAGGCAGACGG